>SCQY01000092.1 GCA_004298665.1 bacterium
GCTCAGAACGGGATCTCGTCGTCTTCGAAGCCGCCCGAGGTCTGGCCAGCTTCGGAGCCGTTGGAGTCCTGGGACGCGTCGTCGCGGTGCCCCTGGTCCGAGGAGCCGTTCGCCTTCCTGTCGAGCATCTGCATGTTTTCGATGACGACCTCGACGGCCTTACGCTTGACGCCGTCGCGGTCCTCGTACGGGCGGATCTGCAAGCGCCCCTCGACAAGCACGGCCGAGCCCTTCTTGAGGTGCTCTTTGCAGACCTCACCGAGCCGGTCCCACGCGATCACGTCGATGAACATCGGCGCCTGCTCTCTGTTGCGCGGGTTGTTGACGGCGATGCAGAACTTCGCGACCGACTTGTTGCTCTGGGTGTAGCGCAGCTCCGGGTCGCGGGTCAAGTTGCCGACGAGGATGATGCGGTTGAACGATGGCATGGTGTCTCTCTCCTATTGCGTTGCGGTGGTGTTGTCGTCGCATCGGACAACGTGGGAAGCCGGTGCTCTCAGCAAGGATGCTGGCTTGTCGAGGTCTATGGGGATCGCGACTGGACCGGCAGAGAGGGGGAACCCGCTTTGGAGCCGTTCCGCGCTGAAGCAGCAGATGCGCTGCGGAGGCGGCGTCAAGAGGTCGAGTCTCACGGGATGTGGGGTGCCGGGCCGGTCGCCGCTGATTACCGCTGCCGTGGAACGTCCGGCATAGCAGCGATGGGCTGGCCGACGAGGGTTACGTTGGCCGGCGCGTCACCCTCGGCTTGGGCACGAGCGAGTGCTTCGGGGATCTCGCGAGCGAAGAGCTGCTCGACGTACTCGTAGAGCCCAGGCTGCACGTCTTTCAATCGCGCGCGGTTGACCGTTGGCCACGGAGACCGGGCATCATTGAACTCACCCCAAGCGCGTAGCGCCTCGGCGAAGAACTCGTCCGGCGCGGTTGCCGCGTAGGGCGTCACAAACCTGGTGGCGGAGAAGAACATCGCGCGGAGAGCCTGGTCGTCGTTGGAGCGGTAGGCGCCGGCGCCCAACGCGCAGTCGATAGCGTGGCCGACCTCGTGGCCGAGCGCGAGCGCGCTACGCGTCCGGAGGTACACCGTGCGCTCCTCGACGACGAAGAGCCCTGCCGGGGGCGACGGCCACGTGTCCAGGTGCGGGGCGAGTTCGCGGAGCTTCGGGGAGCGCTCGGTGTAGCGCTGGCCACGGAGCAGGAACACGATGCGTGAGCCGCGTTGCTGGAGCAACTGGGCCGCCGGCAATCCATAGCTGGTGAGGATCCGGCTCGCGAGCGCGCGCGTGCTGGCGTTCGGAGCAACGACGATAGCGCTCACGATAGCGTCGAGAGTGGCTTGTGGGGCTCGCGGGTCGGAATAGGGCATGGGTGATCTCCGTCGGGAGCGCGTGCGATATGAGGCTGACGCAGGAAAGAATCACCTGCGGTCACCTGATGCGCGGCGCGAGCATGAAAAGAGCCCCGCACGGGACTCAATGGGCGGAAAGGTCGCGCCTACTTCCGCAGGAGGCGGGCGGAGCACGAGTCGGTGCCGGCGTACCACTTACCGTCCTTGGGTGCCTTGTGCGAGTTGACCACTTGGCGGGGATGGTCGAAGAGGACGTCGGCGCCGAGTCTGATGAGCTGTGCGTTGCGGTGGCGCATCGCGCGCGCGGACAGGCGCTTGAAGTCGCCGTCGGAACGTGCGCTGGTGTTGGGAACGATGGGCGTGTGCCGGTACGAGCGTGCCATCTCGTGACCTCCAGGGAGTGCGATGATTCAAGGTGGTGGTGGTCCTGCTGTCACGAGGGCCCGTGCGCCAAGCTCGACGCGGGAGGTGATTCCTAGCGAGCCAGGGGCGAATGACGCGGCGTCCGCTGCGAGCGCCTCGTGTGGCGTACGCAAGCGCGTTGGCTCTTGCAAGCCGCGACGCCGGCGATGGCGCAGAAGAACGTCATGCCAGCGGCAAAGGCCTGGCCCTGCCAGTAGGCGATCAGGTGGCTGGTAGCCAGATCTGGGCTCACCGGTTGCTCCTTTTGGGCAGGGGGAAACGCCGAGCATGAACGCATGCTCACCCCAGCGGTGATGATGGTGCGGCTTGTGGCGGTCGGCGCGGACCAGGCGTTCTCTGGGCGCCCTGCCCGCCGACTGACTACTAGGTGGTCGTCGACAGCGCGCGGAGGACCAGAGCCTTGCAGTGGCCGTTAGGGATCCTTGGCGCTTCGTAGAGATCGGCGCAGTCCAGCCCGTAGTGCTCGCGGATCGCGGCCGCTACACCTGTTGAGCGCGATAGCCCGGCGTGGCAGTGGACGACGATGGTAGCGACCGTCCCCCAAGCTCTCGCTACGTAGGTCGCGATTCTCTGGGCGTGCGACTCCTGCATGGCCATCAAGCCGATGTCCAGAGGATGGGGATTGTATTGATCCACGTCGTCGAAGCGGACGCCGATACGCCCCATGAAGGCCGGCCGCGGGTGAATGTATGGGAAGCGCGAGCCGACGTCGGCAATGGAAATCACGACGTAGGGCTCCGTTGACGAGAACTTTGTGGCCTGACTCTTGGATAGCGCGATCACGATCGTGTTCATAGCGTCCCTATAGTCGCGGCGCGCCGCCGCGGCCAGGCGAGTTGCGTTGGCCGGGAGGCGTTGGGATGTTGCTATAGCTCGAGCCCCAGCTCACGCGCTGTAGCCTGGAGCGTGACGTCGTCGCGAGTGATCCTCTTGATTAAGATCGTGGCGCTACGCGCGCGGAGCCGGTCTGCGAAGATCGCGTAGGATGTACGCGGCCCGTGCGTGGAGAGCACCTGGATGCCCTCCCAGCGGCGGCCGAGGACGACTTCGCGCATCAGGATGGCAGTGGCGGTCTGCGGAATCTCGACGCCGGCACCGAGGAGGTCGCCGATGGTGAGATGCGGTCGGGAGGCGGTCGCGAGCAGGCGCGCGATGCGCGGGTGCGAGCCAAGGGTTTCGAGCACGCGTGTTTGGAGGATCGCGAGCAGAGCCAGAGGTGTCGTCACCGTCGCGTGGACCAAGACGCATTCGTAGATGTCCGGGCGCACGCGCCGCGGACGCCGGGCGATCTCGAGTTCTCGCGCCTCGAGGTCTGTGAGGTGCTCATCGTCGATCACCGGTTCCTTGGAGTATGGCTCGCCGGCCGCCGGGTAGCTCGTGGAGCGGAGTTTCTCGAGCATGCACGTTGCCGGATCCGGCGCACCGTAGACGACGCCAAACTCGCGGTCGGCGTCATCGAAGCGGCCGCCGCTCGGTCCGCCTTGGAACTGGACGGGGACGTAGAGAGGGTCGGCCTCGCGGCCGACCCTCCAGAACTCGCTGATGTGGGACCCAATGGCGTCCATCACTGGATAATGTCCGCTTTCATCGCGGCGATGACGTCGCGCAGCCGGCTGTCGGCGAGGGCATCGAGCGGCATGCCGTAGTCGAACCGCGCACTCGCTCCCGTGAGCCATTGCTCGGCGGCCGTATCGCTGCCGAAGTAGCGACGCATCGTTTCGTACACGCAGTAGCCCTCGCGAATCCGCTGGAGCGTCTGCGCGTGCGGTGCCGCCCGGCCGGTGATCCACCGCGATACCGTGCTCGGATCGCTCGTATGCGTGAGGCGCGCGACGCCTCTGCGTCCCAAGGCGTAGGCCAGCTTCCGAACGATCTCCGCTGGATCAACGATCTGCGTGATCTCCAAGCGGACGTCCTCGAAGACCCGATCAACGCTGAAGTGGTCCTGGACAGCACTAGCCGGCATATAAGCCTCCCGAAAAGCCTCTATTAACGTCACTATAGCCGCCGCTGCCTCCCCTGTCAACCCATGGCGGTCGATACGCCCTCGTTCGCCGGCTTGGCGGTTCGCGAGCCCTTAGCTTGGGCTCCGGCTTCGGCGAGGGCGCGGTCCGCGGCGATGCTATCCAGGAAGAGATGAGCGGCTGGGAGCAAGTGGAGGACGTCGTCGATTTCGACGATCGCGCGGGCTCCGGTAGGGTCGGCGCGCCGGAGAATGGCGCCCCCGACTATCGTAGACCGCGGCTGGACGTTAGCACCAGTAGGCCAGAATATCTGGGCATACAGACTCTCGCCGGGTGCCAGAAACGTGAGCGCAGCCGAGGTCATGGTTGGTAGGCCCTCCTTCGTTCGTTGGACCGCGGCGCGAGTGCGGTAGCGCAGTTCACAGATCATCGCGGTCCGCTCAAAAGGTGCTGCTTCCTGCGGGCTGACCTTGGCCCGCCGCCGGCGTCCGCAACGCGAGGGAGTCTGAGGCGAATAGCTCGGACCCTGCAGCGGTCCCCGCCGAGCAGCGTCGCTAGCTACGTCGTGGGCGGGGCAGTGTGAGCTGCGTATGCCCGCCGCACGCCGAGCTGCACGGTGTAGCCGCCGCGCGCCGCCAGCGCGTCACCGCCGGCGAGGAGGCTGGACGACGGCACGGTTCGATATGAGCCGTCCGGACCGCGCCGGGCGATTTCGATTTGCCCTCCGCGATCGACCGAGTAATCGTAGGCCTGCGATCCCGCGGGACTAGCGATGTCGGTACGCCGGTAGCCGTCTCCGCGGAGGACGAGCGTCAAGGCACGCCGCCCGCTGACGGCGATGACCGTATACGGGAACCGATGGTCCCCGACGCACACGGTCGCTGCAGTCCCCGGAACCGGTTCCGCCCCCGTCAACTCCGGGAGCGGGAACCCGTCGAGGTACACATACGGCTCGGCCTGGCCGGCGGCATCGGAAGAACTCACCGGATGTTCCTTTCGAGAGGGGCAGGCGTCGGGAGAGGGGCTCGTCTGCCGAGCTAGGCGCACGTGGCCCGACCGACCTGTGCACGCGTCCGTGGGACACGATTGGAGCGTACGAAGAGCGCGACCTGCGCACCGTCGTTGGCTGGGAGGATGGTGCGGGATAGCGGACGGACCTCGCGGTAGGCGTCGACCGCGGCGGTTAGGTCGCGTGCGGTGAGCGTCACTCCACCTGGTGTGATGACGGCGAGGCAGCGGACGTATCGGCGAACGGTCGCCCTAATCTGAGACTCCGTGCGCTGCGGCAGGCGCTGGCAGCGGTCGTGGCGCGCGAGTGCGGCCGCGAAGCGCGCAACTGCCTGCTCCAATGAGGGCTGGTCCTTCATCACACCGTCCGCCTTTGCCGCCGACTCTTGAGCCACTGGCGCGCGCTGGTCTCGTCGACGAACGGGGCAGTGCGGAGAAGCTGGACCCGTGTGGATGGAGCGCCGGCCGCCGCTTGGACGTAGGCATTGCGGTCGTCGAAGGTGATACGCGAGCCACTCGCGATGCTCGCTCCACCGTGGGCCGGGGCGTAAACGTAGAAGCCGATCATGGAAACCTCGTTGTGTTGGAGATGCGCAGTGGCGTCTAGGGTGGAACGCCTGTAGACGTTACCGGGAGGCGGAGCTCCAGCAACGATGCGCGTAGGTAGCGGCGAGGCTACGCGACACTCCGCGCGCTCGGCCGGCGTGTGAGCATCACGAGTGCAGCGTCGCGAGTCGGAAAGGGGCGCGAGATCGGCTCGAATTCGCCGCATTTGGGGCACACGTAGCCGGCGTAGTGTCCCGCGTCGTCGCGTGCAGTCGTGCACAGCCGTGGTATGCGGCAGGTGTGGCATACGCTTGGTCTGCTCATGAGACGATCCTTCTTGCTCTTACGGGCACGGTGGTAGGGGGCGCAGCCTCACCGCTCTCCGGTGCAGTGGGTCCGCCGCCGGTGCCGTCGTCCATGCGCGCAACCCTGGTGCGTTAGCGTACGCATGAGCAGGGAGTAAGTGCGCTGCGCAACCGATGCGAGAACCGCGAGCCGCTGGGTAGCCATCTCGAGGTCCTCGTCGACGGTGTGCCGTTCGAGCGCAACAGCGCGCGCGTACCGCATCGCGTGTTCGTGATCCACCTTGTGCGGTGTGTAGGAGTACAGCAAGGGTGGCCCTCCACTCATACAGCGCCGATACGCCCGAACGATAAACCGTCGCGTACTCCGATGATTCGAGAGTGGCGATCGTCCGTGCGGGTGATTCAGGCGCAGAGTCGTGGAGTCGTGGGCTCCTGCAACGCAGAGTCGCGCTTACGATACCGTCTCGATGCGTGCGTGGGGCCCTACCGTGCTTTAAGCACGGCGCTTCATTTCAGTGACGAGCAGCACTGGGTTGGCGCCCGTGGCGTTCTGTGGGAAAATCACCAGGTTCTGCTGATCTGGGTCGACTGCGCTCCAAACGACCAAGCCGTCGATGCCGATGCTAGAGGCTGTGTCCCCGAGGCGCGCAGCAGGCTGAGGGATTCCAGGGATGCTGATAGCAGTGAGCTGTTTGCGCGTAAAGCCGAGTCGAGAAATCAGCACTGCATCCGTGAGATCCACGACCCGACCGAGGCTGACCGCAAGGGATCCCATGAGGGCAAGCGATATGGGGTCGGCATCGCTGTAATACTGTGTGAACTCCCGCAACGCCGTCTCGCGGCGAAACGAGCTGTAGAGTGCCGGCGTGCCCGGCGAGTTGTAACGACCGCCGCGTTTCTCAGCTCCAGCCGGTGATGCAAGAGTGCGGCGATAGACGTGGTGCGTGAAGCGGGTGACAATCCCCGAGAACGAAGCGGGCGATGCTGTGGTCAGCACCGCCCGCAACTCGTGATCGCTTAATGGCATCAGGGATAGCTTTCTCCGGTCAACTCGTCGACGAGTGCGCTGAAGGACGCGACTCCGTGTTCATGGAGTAGCCAGAGGGGGGTTTTCCCCTGCAAGCGTTTGATCGGATGGCGCATCCAGTTGCGGATCGCCTGATCGTTAGGGAAAACGACCCGGAGGTTGTCCCAGGCCTGGACGAGTGGCGCTAGCGCCTCCTGATAGCTCTCGCTTTGCGGCCGGCGCCGCAAACTCGCGGGCTTGGCTTTGATGATCTCGGCGAGTTCCGTTGGCGTGATGTTCAGCAAGGATGATACTTGCTTCGCGTCAATGCGGTTTGTCGCCGGATCATGGACGAGCTCGAGGGTGGCTGCTTGGCTCATGGCGTGCTGCTCCTTGGCCCCATTTTATCGCAATGTCGCGTAATTGTCACGTAACGGACCCACTGCGGTCGCGTTTATGTCCACTCTAGGGCTCCTGTCGGGCGTGGGAGGGTGCTCCGGCGGGCGAGCTAGCTGGTTACCTAGCGTGTGGATGGCGAGAGCTCAAGCGCGGCCCAAGAATGAGCTTAGAGATCCTTCGCCTTCCGAGAGGCAAGTGGCGGCGGCGTCGCTTCCAGTGAGCGGGGTTCCCCCGATTGCAGTACCACGTAGGATGTTGCGCCGACGCCTCGCGGCCAACGTAACGGGAAGCGGATCAAAATCCAGGGATTGCACCCTTCTGTGCTTCGGGGCTTTTTGAGCTCGGCATCGGCACGAGGGTGGGAGCGACGCGCGTGATTTCCTCTGCTGTCGCTAAGCGATAGTGCAGCTCCCGAGGGACGGAATAGTCCGGGTCGAGGGAAACACCGAAAATGTGCCCCCCCGGGTTGATGCCGTGCTCGCGTGCGATGACGATTGCGCCCCCGAGCCCGCGTGCGCGGACGATGGTGCCGCCATTGAAGCACCCGCCTGCATCTTGAAAGCTAAGATAATACCAGCCGAGGGGACGGTCCCGCTCGGTGCGGAGAAGATCGTCGAGAGTAGGTTCGATCATCAAAGTGGATTCCTTATATCAGTGGGATACCATGCTGCCATAAGTCGCTATCGTCCGCTGCCGGCTCTCTCGTCGAGTGCGGGCACCCTAGGTCGGTGAGCACGGTCTTCCAGTTGGTCGAGCAGAGTGTCCCTTCAGTCTTGATCGTCGCCTACTCGCGGTCCCGTAAGTCCTCTCTCGCAGAGCCCCGTGGCATTCTCTGCTTCGAGTTCCCGCGCTAGTGCGAGGTTGAACCCTTCCGGCTCCTCACCGTGCTGAAGATAGGGGTATTTACGACGAAGGCGCATGCTTTCAAGGTGGCGAGTCGTGGTCGCTTCGAACTTCCGAGTAAGCTCGAGATTGAAGCTTTTCGGATCGTCACCCTGCTGAAGATAAGGGCACTTGTGGCGAAGGCGCGCGAGTTCCGAGTCGCGATTCATAGTTACCTCGATGAGATGCGATGACTGCTCAAGGAGTATGCGATCCTGCCGAGGGGCAGCATTTGACTAATCTGTGAGCGTGCACTGCGATCTGGAAGGTACGCACCGTCGAGCATGGAGCTCGCCGTGTGGACGTGCAGCCTCGCAAGGTGCGCCAACCCATCTGCGCAAGCGCTAGACCCCGCTCGTTGGTGCCAGAGGCCGTGCGAGGAAAGGTATTCGCGCGGGACCTACCCGCGACCGCGGGGATCGCGGAGGAGGCGGAGGGCCTCGTCAGTGGAGATCGGCTTCCCGTTAAGCGATGCCAAGCGCTCGCCGCGGCCCGGGCGCCCGTCGCCATGTGCGTGCGCGTTGGAGCCGGGCTCACTCTTTGCTCGCGGTTTTCGCGCTGGGCCCGCGTCGACGCCGGCGAAGCACCGCTGGATGACGATCAGGATGCGGTCGGGCCCGTCGAGATCGACTTGAGTGTCGAGCGTGATTGGGTGGCCCCATCGGTCATCCAACCAGACGCCGCCCCGGGTCAATGCATTTGCTTCGCACGTTCCGAGGTTCAGCGCGTCGCGGATCCGCGCGTCGGCGCAGTAGCGCGTGATCCACGCCCGGCACGGGGCATCGATGGGAATCCATCCCTGCTCGACCGCTTCGGCCGCCGCCGCTTCAACGGTCGCGAAGAGATCCTGGTATGCGGCCGTCTTGGTGCCGGCTCTCACGAGACCGGTACCGGTGTGATTGACGCTCGGATAAGACGCATGCTGAAGGGGAATGGCGAGTTGCAAGAGGTCGCGCGTCCAGCGTAGCTCGTACGGCCCGACGCACGCGCGGGGATAGCGTCCCATGATGATGTGCTCCGATGGTTCCTGGCGGGCGGTGCGGACACCGCGCGCAGTGCAGAGATGTCTAGCCGAGGTGGAGGCAGCGGCCTATGTTGCCGCGCGCCTGGTGCGTTTGGGCTTCGTCGGCGCGGGAAGTGCAGCCAACGAGCTCGTCGCGAGGTCGAAGTATCGCGCGTGGCACTCGATCTGCCCGTCACGGAAGAGCCGCCAAAGAAGATCCGTCGCGAGGGTTGCGACCATCTTGTTGACCATGAGATCCTGGCGCCGCAGTGCCTCGATCGCGCTACACGAGGGCGCATCGTCTTCGGCGATGGTTGTGTCCATCAGCTCGGGGTGCAGTTCCGTCGCACACGGGAGGGCGTGCACCAGGGCCTGGTCGGGATGACGCGGTGTGCCGAGCACGACCTGGCCGGTGGTGAGGCTGTTACCGGTATCGAGCCACAGCTTCCAGCGATAGAATCCGCGACCGAACGCGAAGCTGTGTAGCTGCGCTCGGGCCGCCCGGGAGTCGACACAAGAAATGACCAGGTCCCAGTTCTGCTTGGCCGGCGTTGCGGTGAAGCGCTTCGGCACGGCGCTCCACGCGAGAGAGCAGCCGAGGTTTATGCGATGGATGAGGACCTCTGCCTTGTTCCGGCCGAGATCGCTGCGCGTATAGCGCTGGCGGACGATGTTCGCCGGTGAAACGGTGTCGGGGTCGAAGGCCGTCACGTCCAGACCTCCAAAGCCGAGTGCCTGAAGGCCGAGATGGAGGTGGATTAGGTTGGAGACAAGCTCGCTACCTGTTCCACCTACGCCGACTACCGCAACCTGGAGCGCGTGGTGTCCGAGAAAGTCGCGCGCTAACGACCACATAGAGCCTTCTCCACGGTGAGGTCGGTAGGCATGAGCCAGGCGGGATCGAAGGTGCCGGCGGCGACGGCCGCGGTGAGCAGCTCTGCGTACGTCCCGGAACGGCGCCAGCACTTCGTCGCCGACAAGTGAGTGAAGTTCGAGCTGAAGAACGCGGCCGTCCATTTCCCCGTGTCCGAAGGCTCGATGCTTTTCGGGAGGACCATGGATCCCAGGCAGACATCGTTATTTGCGAAGACGTTCCAGTAAGGCGCCTTGCAGAGCGGGGTTTCGAGCGTCGGCCGCTCGTCACGTGACAGTGCGTAGACCGAGAGCCCGCCGCTGCGGGCAATGAAGAGCAGTGGCGGCTGCGGGACAGGTTTGGAGTCGAATGCCGCGACCGCATGGTCCGTCGAGGGCTTGAAGAACATCGTTCGCGTTGCCGCCGGCTCGTACCACACGATCGCGCTGTGGCTCGTGGCCACGACGTTCGCGGGCACGTAGGTAAGCGGGCCGCGCTGGAACAGGCTGAGTAAGCCTTCCACGAACCCTTGCGTCACGAACGTTCCAGCGCCTAGGCGTGCGCCGGCGCGCTCGACGATAACGGGGTGCTGCACGGCGATCGCCGTACGGTCCGCACCGTAGAGGAGGATGGCGGTGTGCAAGGCATGGCGATTCGCCTCGCTCTCCTGGAGTGAAATATTCACGCGCCTAGTCCCCGCAAGGAGTCGCGATGAGGACGTACTCGCGACCGGCGATTGCGGTGGTACATACAGGGAAGCCGCCGTCGCCGACGTTCAGGTCGAGTGCTTGATCGTGCTCGGGATCGACGATGCGCTGCTCCTCACCGTTCGTAACGGCAACGGCCTCGAGGTGCATCGGCGTCCCGTTGATCTCAATATCCGTGAGCAGGCGGCATCGCGTGTCATGCGCGTCGTGGTATGCTCCGGTCGGCTTCCAGGCGCCGCGCGGAATCGTGATCGATGGGTGTTCGGGCATCGTGTCCTCCAGGGTACGGTTCGGCAGAGCGCGACGAGGCGTGTGTCGCAAGTTGGCCCGTTAGTTCGGATCGTCGGAGATCGCTTCGATGATGCGGGCGATGGCATCGCTCGCCTGGGCAAAGGCAGTGACGGCGTGGTCGAAACGCGTGCAGTCAGCTTCTGTCAGTAGCATCATGTAGCTCGGCCCAAAGCCAGAGTCTCCTGCGACCTGTTGCCAGAGCTCTTCGACGGTCTCCATGACGAGTTGGGGTTTGTCGCCGCCACTGGTCTCGACTATCAAGGCGGGGTACGGGAGGGCATCGTCACACCCCCTCGCATCGAGATCACGGGTAGTCAATAGAGCTGAGAGCGAATCGCGTGCGTGATAGAGGTCGCGTAGCGCGCGGACCATCGTTGTGCTGCTCCGCCGCAGCTGCCGCGGGAGCTTCGAGAGACGCTTTTCACAGGCATTGAGGCTAAGGAGTCCGCCGCGCATGACGCTTCGGTGGTGGGTGCCGACTCGGCGCGCGAATGCCTCTGGCGTCAGAATGTGGTTGTCGCGCACATACTTGCGAAGCTGCGCCTCCGATACATCCTCAGGTGTACACCCGAGTTCTCCCGCAACCTCGTCGCGCGTGAACCATCGCCACTCCTCGGGATCGCCGTGAAAGTGAACCCAGTCGGCAGCGTCGATCGCCGTACTCGGCGTAAAGGCTTCGAAGGTGTAGCGGCTTGACAGCGACAGGTGGTGAAAGAGGCTGGCGGCAAGGCGCTTGTCTATTGCTGTAAGCTGGTCGTGAAAGACGCTTGCAACGATGGTATTGGGGCCCTCCCCTTCGGCCATGACGGTCACAACGTTGGCGTCCGTGGCGGCCATATATGGGTGGTCCTGAGGGTCTTCTGCTGGACCGATCAGGGAGATATCCATCCGGACGTCGGCATGTTGTGCCGCGTAAGCGCTTAGCGAGCGAGTAAGATACGTGAGCGTAGAGTCGCTAGGCTTCGGGGGAAGTGCGGGGAAAACGCCGGCGTCCAAAAGAGCTGCGTAAATTGCCTCTCGAGCGGGCGAGATCGGTGACCCGATACGCACCTCTGTTGGCACACCGTCGAGGGCCAACTGCGGGCCCTCGAGTATCGACATCTCTAGGGGAGCAGCGGGACGATCTCCCAGGGCAGGCGCTCGTCGGCGTCTGGGGTGAGAGTCGCGAGCGCCGTGCCGGTCCGAAGACTGTCCGCCGTCTCTTCGCGACTGGCGATCTGCGAACGCTCCACCTCGAGCTGCTCGTGTAGCCACGTGCTTGGCGGCCTACCCTTTGGTGCCGAGGCGGGTGCGCACGGTATACGTGGCTTTGCCATGTTCATTCTCCGGGCCCTCGACAACGGCGGTTGCGAGGGCAGGGATGGTGGCCGCGTGCATGCGCACCACGTCCTCGATGCTCGCCGCCGGGTTGAGATCGGCGAGAACGCGATCGTCGTAGCGGATGATCCGTGTGGGTGTCGTGATCTTCATCGCTACCCCCTAGGAGATTCCGAGCGTCAGTGCGCTCTGCTTCAGCGTGACGTCGATCGTCGTCGGCGTCGAGCCCACTGTTACGACCTCTGTATGCGTATCGTGATATTCCTTGGCGACGGAGATCGTGTATTTGCCCACCGGCAGTATCGACTGTTTGCGAATGTCGACAGGGTAGGTCTTGCCAGCAGCGTCTGTAACCACGAGGGTGGCGTCCTTCTGATCCACGTTCACCCGGAGACGGCCCGTCTTCGGCTTGGGCTTGTAGGCCTCGGCGCGTCTAGCAGCGTCGTCTTTGGCCTTGGCGGCAGCCTGGGCGGTCTGCTGAGCGATCGCCTCGGCCGTGGCGATCGAGAGCGTTCGCGCGGGGACGTACTGTGCGAGTGCACTTACCAAGTTGGCGTCGATCTCGGCGGGGGAACCGGCAACTTGAAGGGGGATCGCCGCGGCGTGCGATTCCTTCTCGGCGGGGGTAGGCTGGATGGTGACGAGGATCTCCTGATCGCTGAGTTTGGCGATGGCCAGGAGGAGCGTTCCTTTGACGGCGAGCGAAGCGGCTAGGCCTTGAATGATCCCAGAAAGCACGATCGGCTGCGGCGTCTCGACGGACGAGGGCGTGGCATCGGTGTCACCTTCGTCGTGTTCCGCCGGAGACTCGGCAGTATCGCTTTCATCGTCGTCGTCGTCATTGTCCGCCGGCGTGGAGTCAGCGGTGGTGCTCTCGTCGACGCCGTCTCCGAGGTCGCCGGCGAGAGCCTCGTGCTCGTCGGTTTCTTCGTTGGTCGCGGCTTCCGATGTGGCGGTGGGCGCGGGACTACTCAAGGGCGTCTCCTTCGTTGGGTGGTGAGATGCGAAAGTCGACTCGATGGATCTGTGTGCGCAGCGGCACGAGGTGCGCGGCTGCGCTCTTGCGCACGAGCTCCAGCCCGTCCACCGTACGCCAACGCGGGGGTGAGCCTCTGCGTTCTCGGTGCTGGCAGGGTAGAGCTGGGCATCTTACGGCCTGTGCGGAACGCTCTCGGGTCATCCAGGTTACACCGCGCTAGCGGGGCTCAAGCCTGGCCGTGTTCCCGAGAGCGGGGGTGCCTATCCGCGCACCCCTCCCTCGCCCTCGTGCAGGCCCCGGTCCGGCCGCTGATCGTCGCATCCGGTGAGTACCTGATACCTCGTCGATCTCCGGGGAGGGGAGCGGGTATCTTGAGCGCAGGGCGCTCGCGGAGGGGTCGTCCCGCTGGGCGACGGCCCTACTGTGAGAGTCCTACGCGGCGAACTTCACGCGCCCTCCAGCCCGAGTTCCGAGCGGTATGCCTCGAGCGCCAAGACGATGGCGTTCGCTCGGATGGCGCGCGCTTCGTACACCGGCTCGTTTCCTGGCGTGCAGCGCCGGAGCGCGTCGCGGGCCGCCTCAACCTCGCCCTGGTAGAAGTCGATGTCGCGGTCGATGATACGGGTACTCATGCCAGGACCTCCTCGCCGCGCTCGGCGGCGCAGTCATCGCACAGTATTTCGCCGGGAACGTGAATGTAGACGGCGATAAGGCGCCCACACCCATCACACGGTACCTCAACGGCGTTCATGCCAGCACCTCCCCGCCCGTCTCGAGGTCCGCGGTGATGCGCTCGACAGTTTAGGCATCCGGCGCCTGTGAGCGAGATGCTGCGCCGAAAACGTCGAGCACGTCGAGGAGCCCGAAGCGCCGGGGATCACCGACACAGTTTCCGGTAGCAACTCGGTCGGCGGTTTCCGCGCGCGTCCAGGTCGCCATGCGCTGAGCCGTCGTGATGATCCGGCAGTCGCCGGTCGCGTTGCGCAGCCGCACCAGCAGTGAGGCGTCGGCGTGCGGGCTCCTTGCTAGCCGAACGACGTCCTCGTGACTCAGTCCGAAGGCTGCGGCCTCGCGGGAGATAGTTCCGTCTGCGACGGCGGCGTCGAGGGTCGTGGTCATGGTCCGGTACTCCTTTGTGGTCTGCCCCCGCCCCGACTCGACGGCGCGCTCGGCTCATGCCGGGGCGATGCTCATCAGGGCGCGCCCGGTGCTGGCAAGTGCGCGCCATCGTCGGCCAGCACGCACCAGCCACGGCGCAGGCACAGCGGCCGCTCATCGATGCCGTCTGGTGAGATAATCTGGGCGCGCTCCTGCGAAGGCGGCCGACCACTCTCGAGCGCCAGGCGTTCTGCTGCCGCGTCGAAGAGGCCGCGGTCCCACGTAGTCACTGATGGCGCTCGCGCTTGACCGCGTGCCGCTCTTGGGCCCGGAAGGCCTCGGCTCGCGTCCGGTAGACACGCCTGCCCTTGCGACGCAGCCCCAGATGGCGGCCGTCGGCGGTCTGGCCGTACGTGTGGACGACGTCGCCCTGGTAGCCACTGGGCTCGACGATGCGCAGAGGAGAGTTGACCACGCCCTGTCCGATGACCCAGGCGGTGCCCGCTATCCAGCCCATACTACTGGCCCGCCGTTCTCTGGCCCGGCATCGCTAGGAGATCGCCGTAGACGCAGCCCGGCGCGCAGTCCTCGCCGGCGCCCGTCCCGCAGTGCTCACACGGCTCCTTCAACGCGTCTAGATCGAGGCTGTGGCCGCAGTCCAGGCATGTCGAGACACCGTCGTCGATGCGTGTTCGCTCATGCTCACAGGGATCCGGCATGAGCGTCTCCATTGGTGGGTTGCCGGCATGCTCGTGATCGCGCCTGTGTCGGCCGCAAACGGTGACGCCCTCGTCGACGGGAGCGCCCAAGGGAATGCGCCACGCGGCAGGTTCACCACACACGGACTCTCCGACGGGGTTCCAATAGCGAAACCGATGCTCGCACGTCGGAGCCGTGTCGGTAGGGGCGGCGATGGTCGCTTCATCGTCCAAAGCCTGAACTCACCGTTTGCGGCCGACGCGCCGAAGGAGGGCGTACCGGACGAAGGCCAGCGGATCGAGGACGAGCCACAGCAGATCAGCGAGTCTCATTACTGATCTTCCGGGCGCAGATATGCACGATTCACCGGGCCGCGGCCGCGGAAGATGATGAGGGTGACGTAGCCCTTGGCGTCTTCCTCCGACTCGACGATCTCTCTCGGGTCCGTCGGGCTCGCACCTCGCGAGTACTTGATCAGCTCAGGCATCTTCTTGCCGGTCGTCTGTGCTGCGAGGTGACGCTTCTTCCAGAAGTACCCCCGGCACCACAAACCCTCGTCATCACCGACCGTGGCGTGCGTTGCCCCGATCAGGGACCAATCGAAGCGATCGTGCTCAGCCAGGGGACGTCTGATGCCGCCTCGCGGGATCTCGCCGCACACGTATCCCCGCTTCCCCAAGAGGCGCTTAGTTTGGAGGAGCTCTTGGAGTCCCACGGTTGTCACGATCGTTCCACCAAGGGGATCGGTGAACGTGACGGTCACGGGGATCTGGCTGAGATCGGCCTTTGGCGTGGAAACAGTTGCGGTCATAGTCCCTCCTGAGCAGGTGTAGGTGGAGTATGCTCCTGCGCTCGGCCACACGGGTGGCACAGTACGCCGGCATCGACGTGTATAATGGCTCGACGCGAGCGCGTTGCGCACGCATTCACGCTAGGTGCTGTGAACGATAGGCCTCCGATCGGTCAACCATTCCGCGTATCCGCGCCACAGTGATCGCGCGTGGGTGCATCCGCTCTCGGATGGGGAGGAGTTCCTGCGCACTCTGTGCGAGCCGGCGCGAGGAAGATACTCGTTCGATGGGCATCGTTATGGACCATCACGCGATGCTTCGCGCGCCGTTGCCCACGCATGCGCTGTTCACGAGGGCCTGGATACGTTTACTGAAGCTCTCGACGAAGTTCTTGTCGAGCCGGACGACGGGGTGGCCGTAGAGTATCTCGTGGCGGAACGATGCCGGAACAACGGGGATCAAAGGAACGCCGGCGGCGATAGAGTCACTTGCCATCACGTATCCATCGGTAAGGAACACGACGATACGCGGTGCTGGCAGCTCGTGGAGCCGTGCAAGCGCTGCGCCCAAGCTGGCGTCAGGTTCGCTGCCGCCGTCCGGGATGAAGCGTGCTAGGGCTTTCCCCGTCGTCTTCGGCGTCCAGGGCGTGACGGTTGGATGGTTAATCGTCGTGATTGCGCACCTGCCGTCTGTAGCGAAGGCGACCGTACTCAGTGCGAGCGCAAGGAGGCGGATCGCGTCAATCTCGCGCAAATCCGGGTGCGCGAAGTCGATGCCCGGGTTGAATGAGGCTTCAGAGGGCGCAGCCATGGAGCCAGAATCGTCGACGAGGAAGCAGAGTGAGAGCCGTGTTCCGCGGGGCTTGTACTGTGAGCGCACGAAACAGTCATCGCTGCCGTGTGCTACTGCCCGCGTAAGGCGCGTTGGATCAATGCGCCCGCGTCGCTGGTTGCGACGCCGAACCCGGATCGAGCGTGAAACGCCCAGAATTCTCGAGACGGCCTGCGTAAATGCGGCTATCGTCGGCTGCAGCAGCTGTCGCTCGAGCTCCAGGTTCGCTGCGATGTCGTCGTCGTAGCGCAGTTCCTCTGAGGGAACCGTCGTCCCGACGATCGGATCGATGGAGCCGGCGCCGCCCTCGGTAGAGTCGTGGTGGAGTTCGGACTCCTTTCCGGGATCCGATTGCTCGTCGCTCGCTCCGTCTACCGGGGAGGACGCCGTCGGTGTGGTAGCCGGTGTGTCATGCTCCGTTCCATCCGCGTCCTCTGATGGGGCAGACGGGAGGGAGGGGACCGGAATGATGGCTGGGTTATTTTGGACAGGAGGAAGCCAGTGCGCCAGCAGCGGCAGGATCTCTCGGAGGATGGCCCAGCGGTCGACGCGCGTGGTCGCCACCTGAAGGGGTGACACGAGTGCGAGGAAGGCAGCGTCAACGTGCGGCCCGATGGGGTTTGCCAGCGTGCCATAGAGGCGGATGGCGAGGTCGCCGTCAACCGCGTAGGATCGCCACCCTTCGCCGAATGGCGGGTAGTACCCGAGCTTAAGGGCATGGGGGCTACGCGCGCGCAGCGCAGCCTCGGCGACGCCGTGTTCTGCATGCCAGAAGAGACGCACGATTTCCTCGGGCGTAAAGACGCCGCTGGCGCGAACGGCCTCTCGTGTCAACCTGGGAGGCGCCGTTTCCGCGAGGAGGCTCCCAAGTCTAGTGAACAACGAGGCCAGCCGGCGTTGGGCGGCGATACCTCGCGAGGGCGGCCCGATGTCGATGAGTGGGTTCTCATCACGTAGCCAGACCGAGAGCGCGCGCTCGGGGTATGTGACGATCCGCGCAACAGGGTCACCGCTCCATGTACGCGCGGGGACGAAGGTCACGCCCGTGTCGCGTGCGGCGATCGCGACCGTCGCGCGCAGCGCGGCGAGGCTAAGCAGCTTTGCCATGGCGACTGCGATCGTATTGCACAGTGAGCATCTGCTCGGCTTCTGCGTCGAAGGTTGGAAGAAGATGCCGAGCGGCGACGGCGATGTTCTCGCGAATCGTCAGGCCAAGCGCTCGAGCCGCGGGCTCGTCGATGCCCTGGTCCTGAAGATAGGCTGTGAGCGTACACGCACGGTCGATTTCACGTAGCGAGACAACGACGGGGGAGTCGCTCGTGTTGAGCGCGACGCTCAGGCGGCCAGCAAGGGTCACGAAGTCGGCGAGGATTTCGGGCGATAGCGACGGATGGCGTGCGCTGAAGTGGGCGAGCTGCTCCTCGTCGGTCATGCCAGGCCACGCGATCGGTTGGAAGCGCGAGTAGAATGCCGGCGAGAGCCGGTAGTTGCCGCCATAACCGTCGAGGTTCGTGGTGGCGACGAATTGGAAACCGGGTGCGGGGTGGAGCAGCTTGAAGCCAGCGCTCTTAATCACGATTGGCTCGCAGTTCGCGATCGGGTGCCAGAGGTGAGCTACATCCGCGGGGGATGTCGTGATCTCGTTCACGACCAGGCGTAGGCCTTCGCGGTAAGCACGCGTGATGGGCCCCTCACGGTGGACGAAGCGGGCGTTCTCGTTGTGAACCACCTCGCCGTAGAGCGGGTTCTCTTCCGTCTCCGGCGTCATCGAGATCGAGATGACCCCGTTTGGATGCGCATCAGCGTTCTCGCCGGCGAGCTCAGGGAGCGTTCGGTCGCCGACGGTTTTGATGCGCGTAGCGCTGTAGGTTTTTCCCGCGCCCGAGGGCCCGTAGAGAAGGACGGGGGCCTGGGCGTTCAGCCAGAAAGCGAGTTGCTCGAGTGGAGTCACGCGGGGCTTCCTTTCATGGTGTCGATCGCGCGAGCGAGGATGGAGGGAGTTACGGGATAGCCATCGAGGAGGATCATGCGTGTGTCGTGCTCGGCCAGGCGCGCCTCAATGATGGGAAGCAGCGCGTCAAGCTGGATCAGGTCGGGCGGGAGCCCCACCAGCCCAAGAGCCGTGAGAAAGAGCGGTGGCAGGTTGCCGCCTTCGTATCCGATGCGCTCGCCCTCGAGGATGCGCACAGTGCATGTGACGCTCGCTGGGATTCGCTTGAGGCGCTCAGCGATCGCTTGGAGCCGGTCGTCGGAGACAGGAATGCCGATGGCAGTAAGTACCGGACCTGCGTCGCCAGGCTCGCGGCGGAAGCGTTCTGCGTCGGCAGATACGGCAATCGGCAATGGAACCGCACGTAATCCCGCGGCGGTCAGCACTTCGAGCGTACCGCCGGCCCGCAGGCCCTCAAGTCGCTCGGTGGTCCCGCGAATGAGCGCGGCAAGGGTCGCACTGGCGCGAGCGGCGTTGGTCGTATTACGTGCATCGAAGTCAGGCATGAATGGTTCGTGCTCCAGCGGGTGCGCGTGCTGACATGCGCAGTGGCTTATCGGTCGTGATGCGGCGCTGGCGGCGTCGGGACCGGAGCAGGGGTATCCCGTTGCTGCGGCCCCCCGCTCATGAGCACCTCAGAGATGCCAATGATTTCGCTCGCCGTCAAGTACCGTGCTTCGAGCACCGTGGTGGCGACACAAGCGATGGATCCGCTGCTCGAGCGAATCGCGATAACCACGCGCGTGCGCGCTGCGCGATCAGGATCGCGCAGGATGAGTTGGCGAGCCTCGTCGATGGTCATGCGGCATCGCCCGTGTGCGTATCATCATAAGCGGTCACAGCAGCCTGATCATCCATCCCGTCTCCGAGGGCGATGGCAGCTGCGGCATCCAGATATAATCCGAAGATCGCGGACCCGTGTGCGTCGACGAACACGTGGGTATCGCGAATAAAGCGTCTGTCGTCCAACAACGGCTCTACACGTCTGGAGCTACTGCGCTCTTCATCGTACGCCCGAAGCGGACCGAATGGAGGCAATGCTACGACGATGTTACGTGTGATCTGAGGCAGAGCATCGCATTCCATTTGCCACCGCGCTCGCGCTTCGTCGCGTGAGAGTGGCGTGCCATCTGGTAGTAATCCGATGTGTGCCACGTCCACTCGAAGGAGACGATATTCCTGCGGATTGTTGCCGTAGCGCGGGAGTCGAATCGCACACGTGATACCGCGCGCGGTCTCCAAGAAGTGCACGTCCGCGCCGCGAGTTTCCCTCTCGACGCAGTTCCAGTCTCGGACGAAGGTATAGGGCTCTTCGATCTGTAGCCTCACGGCAGGGCAACCGCCGATCGTCGTTGGAGTGGCGACCTGCCGTTTACTCGGATAGGTGCGCTGATCCAGCTCCTTCATTTGGATCGTTTCACAGGCGGTGGTCAATGTATGCCAGAGTCGCTGCTGCAGCGGGTAGCGATCACAGCTAGGCATGGTCGCGATCCATCGCACCAGGTCGACAACGCGTTTGACGCGGTGAGTGGCGGCGTGGAAGGGAGCGAGTGCCGAATCGGCTTTCATACGTTCTGCCATGAGGTTGATAACGTCGCTATCGGGCGCATTGAGGACAAGAGTGTCGGCACGGATTGCGATACTATCGCGTTCCCCGTAGGTACACGCACCTGCTTCGCGCATCTTCGCGACGACGGTTCCGAGGTTCGCGGAAAGCGCGGGGATGTCGGTCGTGAAGAAGACAACGTTGGGCCAGGAGACTTGCCCCGTACGGCAGACACGGCCCATGACTTGCGCGAACTCGGCTGGCCGGAGAAACGGATCGAAGACAAGGAGATTGCGTTTTTCGCGGTTGGCGAACGTGGCGCCGGCGTGCAGGTCGATGCCGCGGCTGCCCGCTTCCGAAACCGCGACGGCATGTACGCGCCCGTCGGCAAAGTCGCGAATCGCTTGCGCGTTGGCTTTTGCACTCGATCGCGGGATCGTCTGCAACGCCCCGTTCACACGAACGGTGCGGACGCTGCGACCCGTTATCTCGGCGAAGTCGCTCCCGTAGCGGGTAGCGAGATCGGTGAGCACGTGGTCGTCATCCACGACGGCATTCAGCGCGCGGACAAAACTCGAAGTCGTCGCTGCGGTCCGCTCAGGATTACGATCGACCAGCACCGCCTTGTCGCCGACCCGGATGGTGCGGACGTTCACCGGTAGGCTCAACAGTTCGATAAGCCCGCGAATTAGATGCTTTCCTGAGCTCGTAGAGTGATCGGCGCCTTCCGCAGCGGCGGCTGCCTGGCGTTGAGCTTCTCCCGTACGGGCGAGTTCGATCACTATGGATTCGTGACGCGCCCGTGCTTCGTCGATATAGTCAAATAGCGCCGGCCGGCACATGTCCGTCACGATGGTCTTGAGCGCCCGGTTCGCGAGCATCGTGATCTGGCTGGCAGTCGGCACGGGAAATCGCGCTTCGTCGAAGGTGAGTCGCGAGTATCGCTCGAGACGGGCTTTGGCGTAAACGACCGCGCCGTTGACGATTGCCTGGTACTGATCGAGGACGGCGCGCTGCGCATCGGTCGTTCTGACCGTGATCGTGCTATAGGTGACGCCCTCGAATGATAGGCCGCCAGAGGCGACGGTGCCGAGACTCACGCCCTCGGCAATGAGCAGCTCGGCCATGCGCGTCTGCTGCGCGGCGGCGGCCACAAGCTCAGAGGTTGGATACATTGCCTGCGGGCCGGCGAGCCCGAGGCGGTTGGCGAGATACTTGAAAGCCTTCGCGTTGGGGATTGGCGTGGCGGAGAGGAAGAGCATCCGCGCGTCGGGCATGGCAGCATCGATCGTCCGAAGCATATGCCCTTGGTCGCTGTTGAGTTCCCGCAGAGCATCGCACTCATCGAAGATCCACAGCGTATCGTCCGGGAGGAGGCACCGAAGGACGTCTGCGAAACGCAGTCGGATCGTTGCGCTCCGCCGGCTCTTACCGTCGCGCACGGCATCCATGAGCATGGAGGCATACGGCGCGTCGGGATGCGCGCGCAGGTGCGCCTCTGCGGCCTCAACCGTTTGGGTTAGGGGGCGCCGAAGCGTCGCGTAGGTAGCGAGCAGATACGGCGTCCGGCGCACATCGAGCTGCGCGATCGTGTCCAGGTGTGCGTGCGCGAGCATGCCGAAGCGGTCGGGTGGGATTCCCAAGTCGTGGCCTTGCGTTTGGAAAACGCCGGCGATCAGGCGGCTGCTCGTGACGGTTACAACCGGCGGTGGGGTGCGCTCGAGGCTGCGGGTGGCCTCGGCGGCTGCGAGCGCGACCGATGTCTTGCCAGAACCCGTACCAAAGCCCAGGAGGAAGCCGCATCGAACGGAACGGTCGTGCTCGTCGACGTGGCGTCTGGAATGGGCGGTAAGCGCGCGCGCGACGAGCTCGAGTTGCTCGCGTGAAAGGATCCCTTGCTGGATGAGCCCGCGATCAAGACGAACGGGAACGTTCGGTAGCGGTTGTCGGATGGCGCGCTGGACGCTCGGCGCCAGGAGGGGTGTAGGGTGTGGGGGAGCGGCAACGGCGAGGGCCCTGGGAATGTAAGCGCTCCAATGAGCGCCGTCGCTGAGGGGCGGCACCTCATTACGCGTGAAGGCCACCGGCTCAATGATCCCGGTGGGTCGCAGGTGGCGGTCGCCGAGATGGAAGAGGGGGAATGCTGTTTGCGCGCCAGAGGTTCGCGAGCGGCGCGGTGCCGACGTCATGGTCATGAAGGGGGCGAGCTCCAGCATATGTGCTAAGCAAGACGGAAGGGTCACTCGCCGCTCGCACGTTCGCTGGGTACAGGTAGCATCACGCGCGCTATGAGGTTGGCGTGTAGCGACCGGCAAAGTGGATGGAGTGTGCGCGCGATCAGCTATCCGTGGCGCGGCACGCCTCATGGGTGTGGCAGGTGTGGGGTGCCGAGCCGCAATCCATGGCAACGACTGCGGCGGAGTTGCCGGCCGCAGCGCTACACGCTGGAAACGCTGCCGCAGCGAGGCAGGTGGCGCACGCGTCGTCCTTGACGACCGGACGCCGGTGGCAGTAGTCGCAGAGAAGGAAGGCCATCGTCTTTTACCTCTTACGCCAACACAGAGAGGGCTTAGTTGAGGACATCGCGCGTCGGTTCGTACGCGCACGGAACGATAATGCCGGTTTGCGCAAAATCGTTCGTGTGGCCTGACGGCATGTGGAGCCGTAGGCCGTGTCCCGCGCGTGGATCCCAGGCAAACTCGAACCCGATGCTTAGCGGAGCCAACCACGCCTCCAGCACCGTGCGGTGTTGAAGTATCCTCGCCTCTGCTTGATCTTCATCCGTGGTGCCGTTACACCGGTCCTCGGCGAGTCGATGTAGGGCGAGCGAGATGGCTTCCAGTTCGTCGACAAGCGCGGCAGTTGCGCCAGGGACAGCCGTAAGCTCCGCGAGGAGGGCCTGATGGTACGTGTAGCCGTTGCGGAGGCGGAAACTAAGAGACCCAACGGTCGTGGTCGCGAAGGCCCGGTCTGGGGTACGCCACAGCAGCGCATCGGCCTGGTGTAGCCAGCGCCCGATGTGCGCGTTTGTCGGGCCGTGCGGCGCGATACCGACGAGTGCGCCGCCGGCGCGCAAGAGCAGTCGGACATGCCGGATATGCTCCAAGGCCTCAGAGAACGGTGGATTCATCAAGGCGCCGTCATACGCTGTCCCCGTGTGCGAGAAGATCGACTCCTCGACGACGCGCACGCGCTCGTCGCCGGCGAACCGCCGCAGGAGGCTCTTTGCACGACGTGGATCAACCTCGACGGCGGTGACTTGCGCGTGTGGTATCAGCTCGAGGATCGCACCGACCATGGCGCCATCGCCGGCTGATGGCTCAAGGATGCGTGGAGCGGCCATCCATCCGATCTCATTGGCCAGGTCTTGCGCCAGCTCGTGCGCGTAGGATGCGCCGGTAGGGAAGAACTCGAGCGTCGCGATCGTATCGGCATAGAAGCCGGTCGTGACCGCCTCGACGATCGCAGCTTTGGCATCCGCGGGCGCGACATGCCGCCTGCGTTTGCGGTTCCACGTGACGCCGATGGCGTCAAAGAAGTCGTCGATCTCGCGGTAAAGCGTCGGCGACACGCGCGGTAACAGCGCTTCGTCGCTGGCGTACGAGATTGAGCCCAAGGCCGCGCGTGCCTCGGGAGAGAGCGAGACACGCGTTGGGGAGCCATCCGACGACACACTATCGTCAAGCGAAAATAACGGGAGAACGCTCATCGAACCTCCGGAATGGGCGAAGACGATGCGCGTGGGCTCCAGCAGGACATGCTAAGCGCGGCATTTACCGCATCTTTGCCGCCTGGAAGGGCGTTAGGTTGGCGTAATGCCGCGTGCGTCAGGGGAGCGCAAAAGGAGCTGCTGGCGCGTGCCTTGTGCGTCGATCGTTACGATCGCTGCCGTCGACGGAATGTGCCGGGCGTGCTCAGGGTATTCAGTTCATCCTGCGTCCGTAAGTTCAGCGAAGCGATGAAGGAACATAGCCTTAGCTTGTGGTGGGTCCCAGCATCTAATCTCCGCGCCGGCGATGGGTCCGTTCCACCATGCACCGCGGTTTGTCATCAGCTCGCGAATTTCAAGACCGGCTAGTGCGCGGTCAGCCTCTTTTACCGTGACAGGAGTCTTTGGCGGCAATCCGAACGCCGCGTAGATCGTGCGCTGCACGACGGCTTCAGCATCGCGGTAGGGCTGCATCTTCGCGTCGTACTTGATAGGGCGTGGGAGGTCCAACAAGTACGCCTCGGCGGCATCGTGCAGAAGCCCAGCGAGGGCGTCCTGCGGAGCGCACAAGCGGCTCACGTGCCAGCAGTGCTCGGCGACAGAGTAGAACGCCTTAGTATGCCCGGCGAAGCGGCACTGCATCGCTAAGCTGTGGGCGATATCCTCAATGCGTACGTCCTCAGGATGAGGATCGAATGGCCAGAATGGAAAGCCGGTAACGCACTCGATACAATCGCCCTGTCGCTGGGTCTCTCTTCGCCTCTCGCACTCGACTCGCACCCCGTTCGAAGCCGGCGGCGTCGAGGACTGTGCGCTATCGCTCTTGTCGTTATCGCTGGCCATCGTTACCAAACCCCCAGCGGTAGAGCATCGACGAGGGCTTCGCGCTCCCGGTACTCCCGGAGTTCCTCCTGCGCGTCAGGGGTGGTGTCGTTCTCGAGGGCTGCGATATTGTCGTAGTCGACAAGCGTGACGCCCACTGGAGCATCGGCTCGTACGGCTTGCAATGAACCACCCCGTATATAGATCCCGACCGTCCGCGCCACTGTGACTACCGTATCGGCGCTGACGCGCTCGCAAAGGTCGTCGATCTCGTCACTAGTTAGTGCCGGACCGGCGTCGGTGGCAATCTCGTATACGGAGGTCGGGATGCTATCCTGTTCCTGGAGTAGCCTGAGCCCGGCGAGAACGGCTGAGCGTTCGCGGTCGTCGAGGATCGTCATTGTGAAGGCTCCTTCTGAAGGCACGCATCGTTGATAGCCGTCTCAACGGCCATGATAGCCTCGGTCGACCCTGGCCAGAGCAGTTCGGCGCACGGGTGCAACAGGGGATGTGCAGGATCGTAATCGGGTTCTGTGAGCGTCATAGCGGCTAGCTGCGCCAGAAACTCATCGCGATTTGTAAGGCTGTACGACCAGGCGATATTGGCGAATGCCGGGTCGATCGTGCGGTGGGTCCGACGCGCGAGCGAGAATATCTCGTCGAGGGGCTGACACTGGTCCACCTTGAAGCCGGTAACGAAGACGATGGCGTGCATCGCTTCATGGAGAATGACTTCCGGCTCGCATGTGCGCAGATACACCCGCACGCATCCGTCCATCGCAGACGTTACGCCGAGCACGCCGTGGCCGGAGGACACCCGTCGGTCCAGGCATCGGATCGGTGTCTGCTCGGCGTTGAGCCAGTGCACGTCGCGGATTACCGTGTGCCATGCCGGGGGGAGGAGCGCGAGCGTGGGGGTAAGCTGCCGCGCGAGGGGCGGCTCGGTGGACTTGACGCGCGGCGGCGACTCTGGTATGGTGGAGTGCATCGGACCTCTGAGTGTTTGCATGAGGCGCTTGTATAGATTCCGAGAGTCAGAGGGAGAGGCTCGCCCCGTGGGCGGGCCTCTTGCGTTATGAGACAGCCTCCCCCTCTAATCTCCCCTCCCCAGCCGGTTTCGATGCCCGCGCCAGCAGCAGTTGGAGCAGGGGGAGGTCGGTAGCTAGCGCATGCCGGCGGTGGACCTTCTCGTAGAATGCACCCCACAGCTCGCTTTTTGCTTGATCGGGTAGCTCGTTGATCCGTGCGAGGATACCGCGCATAGCCTCGCCGCCGGCGGCTGCCTGCGCCGACGAGGTGGCGCCGGCCGGGGAGAGTGTGGAGCCCTGTGAAGCACGCTTACCATCGTCGTCGTCGCGTTGAGCGG
The DNA here is from genome assembly GCA_004298665.1 of bacterium. Taxonomy (GTDB): domain Bacteria; phylum Vulcanimicrobiota; class Vulcanimicrobiia; order Vulcanimicrobiales; family SCRA01; genus SCRA01. The sequence goes on from SCQY01000092.1 coordinate 25,878, forward strand.
CGGTCCCAGTGAGGGCGAGCAGGGCGTAGCGGCGGCCATACGTTTCAAGCGAACCGACTGACTGGGCGGCAATCGACTGCGATACGAGCGTCAGGGTCGACCCGATATACTCGGCACTCTCGTGGATCAGCAGCGTCTCCACCTCGACCGTGAATAGCCCGTCCTCGAGACGCGAGCTCGTGGGTTGCGCGATGAAGATGCCTTCCTCGTTGAGTGCTCCGCGCACAACGGCGAGGACGCTGGCGAGATCGGCGTACTGTGAGTCAAAGTCGGGGTTGACGCTGTTGGTACCGATGGGTCCCATGCGCCGCTGCGCACGCACGAGTGCCGGAACTAATGCCGCCACGCTGGGTGAGCTGTAGAGATTGCGTGTTAGGATTGCGCCAGGCGCATCGCTAGCGTTAGGTGTAGCTGACATGACTGGTTCTCCATGGGCCTGAGAAGCAACTTACGAGACCCGGGCTCCTGCCCTAGCGTCGATCCAAGCGACGAGTCGTTCGTGGCGGCTCGCGTCGCGGTGCAGCTCCCGCTCCACGGTGTGCCACGGCTTTCCGAAGCGTTGCTCGGCGTGCAAGAGCGCGTATTGGTAGGCATCGTACCGATACGCCGGCAGCGTTCCGGTGCGATCGAACCATGTGCGGGCGCCACTTGGACCATGAGGGCGACTCAGCGCGGCGGCATGGGCGTCGACATACGTGCCGATCGGCTCTGCGCCATCGGATAGGCGGCGCGCAGCGCGCGCGATAGCTCGAGCGCTCTCGAAATACAGCGGTGGCAGCGGCGCACGTGGGTTACGCAGCAGATCGTCGAGCATCGCCTGTGCGAAGACCCGCGCCGGCGCTTCAGCTTGCATTGCGTCCCGGACTCGTTGGGAATCGTCCGGCCGATGGAAAAGGAGCAGGCTGAGGTTGTGGAGAGTAGCGGCGAGCGCATCGGGTCGCAGCGGGTCGGCGTTGCGAACCGGATCGGCCGCCTCCCACCAAGGCTCGATCTCGAGCGGCGCACGCGGTAGGTGGTGGCGCCGCGCGAGGTTACGGACGGCGGCTGTGGACGGGTAGACGATTCCATCGCGCGTGCACTGGCGCTGCACCTCGATTTCGAATCGCTCTTGCGGCGCGGACCATGTCGGGGTCTCCGCCGGCGGAATCAGACCTTCCCTCGTGAGCCACTCGAGCGCACTACGCCGATCAAAGCCGATCTCAGGTGCGAGCCGAATGACCGCATGCAGGATCCCCCCATGCCCGCAACGGGCATGGCAGGTCCAACCGTTGTGCACGTTATCGATTTGGAGCGAGTCATGCTTACTCCCGGGGCGTGTATGCCACGGGCAACGAGTGTGGTAGCTTTCGCGTTGCGAGCCTTCGAACGGGAGCCCTTGCGCCTGCGCGATACGCGCCATCACCGAGGTGATCGTACCGAAGGGGAGGTCGTGTAAGCTCATGCGTAGCTGTGTCTTCCTGCCCGATGAGTGTAGTATAACTACCCCAGTGGAGAGAAGGGGAGAAGACGGTGAGGGCGAAGGGTGCCGGGGTCTAGGAGGAGGAGTCGCATGATCTTGATTGGGATCGCTGTGATCGGCCTTGTGGTGGGGGCTACTTGGGCCCAACTCGGCGCCACGAGCTACGATGGACAACTTCCGGGGATGCGTGGGGTGCTCTACGTGGCAGGAGGCCTGGCGATTGCTGCGACCGCGGCGCTCTTCCTCTTCCAGGCCGCGTGGTCCGTGCCGGTGCTCACCTACGCGCTACCCCTGGCATTGCTCGCCGGGGGCTTGCGCTTTGGGGGATTCCTCTCACGGAAGCTTTTCGTCTCGTTCTGAGCCTCGCAGCGCTCGTCGCACTGGTTCCGGCCGGTGCGGCGCCTGCGATTGGCGGTGCGCCGACGCCCCAACCCACCGCCTCGTGCGCGCCGAGCGTTGACAACCTCGTCCCACCGCCACCGCCCGTCATCCCCCCGGAGACCGGGTTACCGACACCGGGCGTGGTTATACCGCCCGCGCAGGGCGATGTCGGTTCGTTGCCGCCAGACATCGCGCCGCCCCCAGCCTCGACGGGGATGGCGGCGCAATCCGTGACGATGCCTTCTCCGGACCCCAGCCCGGTGGGTGATCCGTGTGCGTCGACCACGACGCTCGAGCAGAAGCTCTACACAGCGGCCGGTGCATTTCGAGGGCAGAGCACGGCGTGGGCGGGTACTAATTGTCCCAAGAGTGGTCAGCTCGGGGAATGCGCGTGCGCGGCGGCGGTGCAGCGCGTGGTGGCCATGGCGACAGGTGTAACGACGGGAAGTTATAGCGTCGATAGCTGGCTGGCATACGCGCGAAACGGTTCCCCGTACGGTGGAGCGATTCTACCCGATGGGCTCGCGGGACCCGGGGACATTATCATTTGGTTCAGTGATCCTGCGCTCACCGAGGATGAACACATCGGCTTTTGCGCCGCCGTGGGGTGCGCTGTCACCTGGAGCAACTGGAGCAGTAGCGCGCGGTTCGCGCCGCAAGGTTTGAGCATCTCGAACGACGGGGAGTATCCATATCATCTGGTTTGGGCGCCAGCGCATATTCCGTAGGATGGCGGAGCACGTGCGCCTGAGCGTACCATCATTCATGACTATTCTGGCAGTGAGCGCTGTCGTCGCACGCGTCGAGGCCCCGTGACGATGCCAGACTCCGAGTCCAATCAGCTCCCGTGTTGCGTCCATCCGCACGACGCTGCGTGGGTTCTCGGTATCCTCGACGGCTTTCCCGACGCCTGGCGACGACGCGCGCTCGATCGTTATGTGGCCGCACATAGGGATGCACAGCGAGGTGCCACCGGCACGGATCTTCAGCGCGCGGCGGCGGCGCGGCGCGCGGCAAATCTTACTCTCCTCGACATTCAAGAGGCTGCGCAAGCCGCGCTCAGCCGTCGAGCCCAAGAAGCACTCACCATGGAGCATCATCCCCAAGAAGAGCAGCCTTGCGAAACTATCAAGCTGAATGAGAGTACGGTTGCATGACGACGGCGGTAAGCGAGATCTGGGCACCTGTTGAACTTCTGATTGCCGCCGGCACGACGGTTACCATTGACGTCTACGGGCGCGTCTGGAGAGTAGAGAAGGATCGGGTGTGCGGCACGGGCATCACGGTTTCCGAGGCGATGCGGAAAGCGATGGCGGACGCTCTATTACCAAGCGCAGCGTGTGGCGAGGTTGAGACAACGTTGGGCGGTCACGCCGTGAGGGTGATCGTGACGAGGCCGCCGTTTACGCGGCATACCAGCTTAACGCTGATTCCGTAGACGGCCGCACCATCAGGCGGTGGGGAGCCGCGTCCTGTGAGTATGCTCCCGCGATAACGCGACCGGAGCGACGTCGCGCGATGAGCCTGTCTACACCCCGTGAAGTATCTGAGGCAGAGAACCCTGTCGGGAGCAGGCGATTGCTCGGATCCGGTGGGGAGAGGGCATCGTGCGCGGGGTAGGTGGAATGTCACGCCGGGTGATTCCAGAGCCCGCGGTATAGAGATCTCCGAGAGATTCGGGTGCCTCCGCCAATGACGGTGTACTCGGTGTCGCGATACACGCCCGAGCACAATCGAGTGCTGGCGGCAGGAGCGTGGCGGGAGAGAGCAGGAGAGTACCCGGAAACCCGATCCCCCGGGCATAGAGATGAGACGAAAGGATAGCAATGGTAAGCGAGACGAGGAGCCCGGAGCGTACGAAAGCCGGCGCGGAGATGACCGTGCGGCAGCTCTACGACCACCTAATGCTCGAGCGCGCGAAGATCGACCGTCAGCTGGAATCCCTTCGCCCATTCCTCCCCGAGCTTGGCGCTACGGCGCCCGCCGGCGCCCTTCCTCCCCTACCCGCATTACCGGCGCAAGGTCGGAAGGCGGGTAGTACACGCGGAGGCCGGCGCAATATTCCCGTCGCGGAGTTCATCCTTGGCCGGCTCAAGCGCGATGAGACGACCGCACTCTCCGCGCTAGCCGATGCACTCGCTGCGGAGTATCACCTTTCGAAATTTAAGGGCCGCGAGAAAGTGAAGTCCTCCCTGAAAGACCTAGTTCGCCGGGGGAGAGTGGTACGCGGCAGCCCTGGGGCGTATCGACTCCCATAGAGGACGCTTCCAGGGGAGATTCGGAGGGACATGGCCGGTGTAGCATAAAATACACCGGCCATGCTATATCTGGCTCACCTACACCAGGCGCCTAGTCCCCAGGTGGTGTGTACCGTCGCTTGGCGGTGGTGCAGATCATGAACGGTGAGAATGGCTCAGGGGGAGACCGCACGATAGTCCGGCCCAACGCCGTTACGGCGCCGGGCTTCACGCCTGAAGCCTTCGACGCGTCTCGCAGCGACCTTGAGCTGGCTCCACTTCCCGAGGATAGCTTTGGCGATGCGCTTGATCGCATCGACGCGCTAGTGGAAACAGTCAAGCTCCTCTTCCGGTGGCTGATACGGCCACTCGCTGTGATTGGGTGCCTATTGGCGCTGGCCGCCGTCGTCGCAGTTCGGCAGTTATCCGTCAAACCAAATGTCGTTCCATACGTTCAGGTCGTACGCGAGCGTTGTCTCGATATGAAGTGCCGGTCAATCGAGCGCGATGTCAGCGCACTGCAGCCAGTGGCGACTGATGAGCGATCGAAGGACATCGTTGCGCGAGCCCTTCTCCCAGTCATCGTCCATCAGATGTTCGCCGTGTCTACCCCGCAACAGGACCAGTACGACTGGAGTCACGACGTCCTTCCCTTCATTGCCACGAACTCGCCCGCCGCGACCTTCGCGGCAACGTATCTTCAGAAGAACCAGATCGGCGCGTTCGCCGGCCACGGCACGGTGAACGTGAGCGTCGATCCGGTCGATCCCCCGAGCGAGCCGAACGTCTACCTCGTCTCGTGGACCATGCAGACCGTGGCTCTTGATGGTACGGCTGCCCAGGCCCAGCGCAGCTTCGCACGGATCACCTTGAAGTGGGGGACGCCTACGGGAGATAACCGCAACGGGCTCCTTCTGGAGTCGATCGAGCTTGTGACGAAGGGGAGTAATTAATCCACCATGAAGGGGAGTCTCCCGTGGTGATCATACCAACCCCTCAGCCGATCTCTCTCCACTCCCCGGCGCCAATCGCAACCCCAAGACCGGCGATCGCGACGCCCGCGCCGAGCCATCCGCAAAGTGGCGACGTGTACGTCGATGGGCAGGGCGTGGTTCGTACGATCTACTACGCCGGTGGTTCCATCGTGGTGAGCTGTGCGCCCAGCTCTACCTGTCGCGTTGAACTTCCGGCGGGCTCGGCCGTGAGCGGGGTTCTCAATCCTACGCCGGCGTGGCACGTGACGCCGGATAACGACGGGGCCACCCCCATGGTACTCGTCGTCCCCGATCCTGGGGCGCCCGATGCGGGGATCGTCGTGCAATCCAAGGCGCGGAGCTTCGCGATGAGGCTCCACCTTGATCCCGCTGCCGTGAACGCGACTTACGGGTATCTCTTTCCCGACCATGGTCGGGTGGTGCTCCCCAGCGCGAAGCCCGTGGAAGTAACATCCGAGGATGACCAGGCGAGTGCGGAGCCTTTCCAGGCGCCGATCGCGCCGGCGCCATGTCCCAGCGGCTACGCGATGACCTCGCAAGGCGATCCACCATTTTGGCCTCGGCGCGTCTGGATCGCGAATGATGGCGTATCGATCGCGTTCTCGGCCAACGGCGTCATCCCCGTCGCCGCCGTTCCCCTCAGTGGCGCGCCGCTTCGCTCGCCGGTTGACTTGAGCCGCCTAGCGATGATCTCGCAGGCCGGGGAAATTGACGGCCAAGATCGCGTCGTACACGTGCTCGACTGCTATCCCACGATTGTGCTGTACCTCGGCTTTGGCAGGGATCGTCGCGCGGTGGTCCTACAGGCTCGTGCGGGAGGTACCCCTCAAGCCACGTCGTCTTCGCCAGCCAACCGCGACCAGGCCCAGCAATGAGCGTTTCGACGCAACCAGGAGGGCCTCTTCAGCCGAAACTTTCCTGGCGCGGCCGGCTGGCGCGCACAGCGGTGACGGGCGTCGTCGCGCTGGTAGTGCTCGCGCTCTTCTTTCACGTGGATCTCCTCGGCTGGTCCGGGATACACCTGTGGCACGCGGTACACCCAACGCCGACTGTCAGCCCGATTGCATCACCCTCTGCCAACAGTGATGGTCTCCTGGGTGCGGCGATAGCAGAGATCACCGGGCAACCCGTCCATCCGACTCGGACACCTACTCCGCAGGTTGCAGCGCCTGCGGCCGCCGCCCCCGGTGTATCCGGGGCTGCGGGGCGAGCCGGTCTATTGACTCCTGAGCAGCAACGCGAACTGGCCGAGTCCAATCGAGTCATTAGCCAGGTGAACGGCTCCCCGGTGGACGCGAACCCATTTAGCAACCTCGGGAAAGACATCGCATACCGGGAAACCGCTCCGACTGCGCAGCCAGCGCCACCGCCGGCCCCTGCGCCGACATCACCTCCGGTGCCCGCGCTCGTGACGCCTTCCCCCCTCACGTCGATGGGCCCGCTCCTTTCGAATCCGTCGGCCCCGTCCATGGTCGGGACCGTGCCAGGACAGCAGAGCGGAGCACTTCCCGTGTCGATAGCTCAACTCGATCGGGCTGATGAGGCGTCGTTTGTCCAAACAACACAAACGGTATCGCCGTATACCAGCGCGGAAGTATCGCCAGCGCGCTCGCCAAACGAGATCTGGCCGAGCGACGGGATCGATTGCACCCTCAAGAATGCGATCTATTCAGATCTCCCAGGGATAGCGATTGGTCTTATCGCGAAGGACGTGAAGAGCCATCTTCCGCCCCACAACATTCTGATTCCGGCGACCAGTGAGGTCTGGGGTCCGTATAACGCGCTGGTTGGGCAAGGTCAGGACGCGATGCAGATTCGCTGGGATGTGCTAGCCTACCCCAATGGCGCGACTTTGCCGCTTCAGAGTGTGCAAGCTACGGACGCGCGTGGGCGTGCTGGCATTCCCGCGGATGTGAACAACCACGTCGGTCGCGTGTACACCAGCACACTGATCGGCACGATCCTTTCGGTGGCTGGCGGCATTGCGGCCGCACGCGCTGAAACGGTCGGTACGCCGTCTGTCGGGCAGCTCTTTGGCGTGAGCGCAAACAACGCAGTGCAGCAGCAAGCCTCGCAACGGATGAGCGCCGCACAAAGCATTCCGCCAACGCTTATGGTGCACGGCGGTACACCGTGCCACCTACAGTTTGCCGCAATTCAGATGCTACCGACCTACAGCGAGGTTGTACGCAGCTACGGGGCTAGCCGATGATTTCACAGGCGGTGCTCGCCGGCGCGCTGTGGATCTTTGGGGTGTGCGCGCCCTCTGCGCCGCCGGCGCTGCTCGCCGGCATCGCGATGCAAGAGAGTGGCTTCGATCCGGACGCGATCAACGACGATACCATGCACAAATCATACTACCCAGGGTCACCGAATGCCGCTGTGGACTTATCTGTGGCGTTGCAAGCGCACGGAGACCAGATCGACGTCGGCCTGCTCGGGATCGACTATACCGACTGGCAACGGCACGGCGTGCCATTGGTAGCCGCGTTCGATGAATGCACGAACGCACACGTGTCCGCAGAGATATTGATGGGCGACTACGCAAGTGCGACAGCCACAGGGTATCGCGGCGAGACGGCGTGGGTGGCAGCGCTCTCGCTCTACAACGCCGGTCGCATCACCCCACGCGGTCTCGCCTATGCGCGCTCGGTGCTTGCAAACACGCAGATGTTGTGGCCGCGGATCCAACTTGCTATGCGCCGGCCCACTGCGTCAGCCGCCTCCGCGCTGATAGCCCAGCAAGCCCCCGCTCCGACGAGCACTCCAGCCCCCTCCCTCACAGAGGCGGTACGTATTGCTCGCGAGCGCCAAACCCAAGCGTCACGCGCCTATGCAGCGATCGAGCGCGCCGTCCAAGCGCGTACGAAGGCGCAAAGAGGAGCCCCATGACCGTACCCGAGCAAGCACTTCCGGCTGCCTCGGCAGACGTCTCGCTAGCGCCCGAAGCCATGCGTCGGGCGCTCGGCCGCATCGGGCTTGGCGCGGCATTACGCGAACGGATCATTCCGATCTCGCTCGCGCGCGGGCGTCTCACGATTGGCGTTGATGGCGATACCAAAAAAGCCATCGCGTGGGCACGCGTACATGCTGGATTACGCGACATTGTCGCAGTTCCACTGGCTACTGCGCAAGTAAGCGCAACGTTACGCGAGCTGCGCGCTGCGAACGCTTCGCCGCCGCTTAGCCGTGCCGAGGAGCAGATCGCGCGCGCGGTCACAACCGTAGCGATCGGCGGCGGCAGTGATCTCTTTGCGCTGCCTGACCAGACCGGTGTTCGACTCATTGCGAAGATCAACGGCGCAGCGCGTGAGATCAGCCGAATGGACAGCGCGACGTATGAGCAGTCCCTGATCGCAGGGTCCGTATCGGGTCACCTCGGTGGTACGGCGCACCTACGCGAGTCACAGAGTTGCGGCTATCAGATCGACTACGACGCTGTACGCGTTTCTTGCCGCCTTCGCACGTACCCGCGAACGATCCGGATCGGTACGGAAACGAAAATCGTCCCGGCACTGGACTTCCGTATCCACCCGGACCAGGACGATCTCCCGCGTCCAGACGAGCTCGGTATCCGTGCCGAGGCGATAGCGGCATTACGCCGGGTACTGGCCGAGGAACGGCTTCCAGTCTTAGTAAGCGGGGAGCCCGGTGTCGGCAAAACGACAACTCTTTTTTCCATTCTGCGGGAGATTGCTAAGGTCTGGCCGTTCATCTACACGTTCGAGGCACCCATTGAGATGGTCGTCGACGAGCTCATCCAGCGCGAAGTTCCGACAATCTCAGATGCCATCCCCGACCGTGAAGCCCTGTTACAGATGAACCCGGATATCGTGTTCATCGGTGAAGCGCTCGGCCGCGGCTCCTTTGCACCGTTGCTTGATTTTATCGAGACCAATGTGCCAAGCGTGACGACGCTTCACGAGCGCACCGCTCTAGGCGCGCTCTACCGGGCAGTCCAGCTCGGTGGCGATCGCTACCTCACGAAGGCCAGGCTCATATGGTGCCAAGCGCTCATCGCGCCGGTCTGCCACAACTGCGGTACGCAAGGCTCACCGAGCGCGGCAGTGGAGTATCGGTTTAAGCTCCACGAGACGCCGCCCCCAACCACGACGTGGCGGCGAACAGTGGGGGCCGACTGCGCCTATTGTCAGGGGCTCGGGGTGACTGGTCCTCGTCGTCCACTGGTGGAGTTCTTCCACGTCAATGCCGGGGTCCGCGAGGTAGTCCGCGGTGGAGCATGGAACCCGGGAGCGCTGCGCAAGCTCGTCTACCCCTCCCCAGAGGGGATGACCATTGCCGGATCCGGGGCAGAAGCGCTCCGCGCAGGGGAGATCGACGAAACCGAGTTCCTTAGGCTCGGAGACGACCTGGTGTAGTGCACTCGAAGGAGAAGGAGAGTAGACAAGTGCAGCCGATCGATGGGAAGCTTGCCCCCTTTGACGGGCGCGGCGAGCGTTTTGCCGGCAAGGCGGGTTTTGGCGCGTACTGTGAACAGCTGCGCGAGGCCGGCGTGTCGGACCTCATGATTCGGCAAACGCCACTGCGGATCGCGGTCTGTACCCGCGCCCGGTTCAGGCGCTTTCCTGACGAGCTGGCACCGTACGCGCTCGAGTGGCTGCGTCATTTCGAGGAGCTTTATCTGAAGCCGGGTGTGCTGCAGGATCGTTGGAATCGTGAAAAGACGCTCGATGTAGCTCACCGCCTCCCAGGCGGAGGATTTGCGCGCCTGCACTTCTGGCGCCAGGGTGGGTTGAACCTGAGCGCGCGGATTCACCCGGCGCATCCGCCTTTGCTTGACGATGTGCTCCCTATCGAGAGTGAACGCGAGGAACAGATTCGCAGGGATCTGATTGCTATGCTTACACGCCGCCAAGGGCTCATTGTCATAGGCGGCCAGGTACGATCCGGCAAGACGTGGCTCGAGCACGCGCTGTACGATTACCTGAATCGTCACACGGAGGGTGGTCACGCATGGCTGATCGGAGATCCACTCGAGTTTGAGCACGAGGACGAGGGCTGGATTTTCACACCGAACGATGTGAGCGAACGCGGGACCACTCAGGATTATGAGATCCGCCGGTCGTTGCGCGTCCCGCGCACGCTTATCGGCGTCGGCGAGATGCGCGGGGACACCGCATCAACCGAAGCTACGCTTACCGCGGCACTTGCGGGAACGCTGGTCGTCGCTACCGGACACTTCTCCGATGTGCAGGACATCGTTTCGCGCTTCTCGCTTGGGTCGGCGGCAATGAGTGAGCAGAGCAAGCGCAGCGTCTTCCTCGAGGCCTTGCAAGGCGTAATCCACTTGGCGCTTGCGCCGGGGATCGACGGCCGCGAGGTACTAGTAGTCTCCTACACCGATTTTGGCCAGCACGCGAATCTCAAGACGGACCTGGCCGAAGGCAAACGCGTGGGGCCGACAACAATCGACGTCGGCTATCGCCCGCTTGCGGCGGATGCGGCGCTGCTCGTTTCGAAGATCGGCCGCGACGCGGCTACTGCACTTGGGGCGCGAGTGTAAATGCCGATCTATCGCGTTACGTCGGTAACCGAGCAGGGCATTCCGCAAACGGGTGAGCGATACGCCAGGGACTTGCGCGAGCTCGCCGATCGTGAGCGCGCCGCGCGCCGCCAGCTTGTCGATTGGGGCACGGTGCGCACGCGCCGAGTGCACGACGGAGCATACGCGCACGAGAAACAGCTCTTCTTTCACCGCTTTGCGCAGGCGATGCGCCACCGAGGGTACGATCGGGCAACAACCGCGCAGTACCTTATGGAGGTATTTCCCGAGCGGGACAAGCGCTCACATCAGCTGATGCGAAGCGTGCTTTCGACACTCGCTGAGACAGAGCTACCACTAGCAATGTCCCAGCATCCACAGCTCTTCACGATCGAGGAGGTCGAGGCGGTCGCTGCGTCACGGAATGTGCGCGAAACGCTCTCGATGTTGGCACGCACGGCGTACGACCGCCGCTCGCTCACGCGCGAGCTCGCCGCGATTATCACGGTGCCGGCGATCGTCGGGACGAGTCTCGTGTTCATCGGCGCCTTCGTGCTCTTCTACCTGGTACCGATGCTGGAAAGCAACGTATTCCCCTACACGCAGAACGTGCCAGCATTCTTTCAGTGGCTGAGCGCGGCGCGTGCTTGGCTGTTCCGCCCCCTCGATCTAGGCCTTGTGGTGCTCGTGCTTGCCGTCTTGTTTGCGGGGGGCATCACCCTGTACCAGGTACCGGCGGTGCAGGTATGGCTCGTGGGACAGCTCTACCGGAACTCGCGTGGATACGGTCGGGTCCTGCATGGGTTCGAGCGCCGCCGGATTTACACGGCGTGGATCCAGACGCTCGAGTCGGAGGGGATCGACGCACTGATCGGGCGGGGAATGCAACTAGCCAACGAGGCTGGCCGCAGGGCGTTCAAGCGCGCCGCCGCGCGAGCTCCCCAGGGGATCAATCCACTCACCCGCCTACGGGCCGCCACCCCGTACCTCCCCGCCCAGGAGGTGGGGTTACTGGTGGAGGGGTTCAGTGAGGGTGGAGTGAAGGCTACCCGGGAGGTCCTGGAGGAGTTGGTAGCCGAGCTGAACGAGAGCATCCCCTTCGACATCGCTCAAGCAAAGGATGAGATACGGGTCGCCCTCACCGTTGCGCTGACCTCCATCATCATCACGGGGTTGGTTCTCTTCTCAGGTGCGGTATTCTACACACTGTTTCATTTACGGGCGAAGGGATAGGACATGCTAACGCTTGACCTAGCGATCTACCTGATGGCCATCATACTGCTCTTTAGCTCCACCGGGGGAGCAATCCCCGACGCAATTTCTGAGGTGCAACTGACGCGTGAAGTTACCGAGCTGACGAACCTCGGGAATGGCTACGCCAGTCTGTGTAACCATACGAACTTTGTCTGCACAGATGTCTCGAGTGGCCAGCCACTAGCTTCCGGCGCCGCTCCAATCGAGGCCGGCTTCGTCTCGACCGTACCGACTCCGCCGGTCGGCGCCGGGGCGAAGTACGACATCGTGGTGACTGCGCTTTCGAGCAACTCCGCGGACAACGCTGTGGTGCCTTACAGCTCGGCGCAAATCGATGGCAGCCACATCCAGAACCTCGAGGCCTATACGGTGACCGCAAACGGCACGGCACCGCCGACAGTGGCGGATGACGGGACACCCAAGAGTGGGACGCTCTACACCCTAGCGTACGACTCATGCCTGAATGGCGTCATCGCCACCACCGCTACGACTCCGACGTCGTCATGCTCGTAGCCTCCCCGTTCGCGCTTGCGGCGCTCGCGCCGCTCGCGGTCGCCGCCGCGGTGAGCGATCTACGCACCCATCGCGTGCCTCTATCGTGTACGCTTGGCGGGCTGATCTGCAGCGCGGTTATCGGTTGGCAGAGGCATGAACTCGAGCTCTTCGCTGGGCTCGTAGCCGGCCTACTGGCCGCGTTCTTGAGCATGTTTCTCTTGGGCGGCCGCATCGGCGGCGCTGATATCCTCTGGTCGGGGATTATTGGCGCGGTCGCTCCCGTCGCCGTACTCGTGACCTGGGTGATGCTCGTGGCTCTCGTTGTGGTGGTCACTCGCCGCGGTCGCCCCGTGGGGCTGCCACTTGTACCTCTACTGGTGCTCGCTGGAACCGTGGGCCGCCCATGGTGGTAACCGGCATCGATCTGCGCGGAGATCAGGTGGCCTGTGCGGTGATTGACTGTTCCCATGGCCACGCTCGACTGCGTGCGGGGGAGGTGCTACCAAGTGCGGCGCTTCCTGAACTCGCGATTTCGGGCACCACCATGCTTCTGGCAGAGGCAGAGCCATGCTATCGCGTGCGTCTCCAGTTGCCGCCCGCAACCAGGCTACCGAGTTACCAGCGCTACGCGGCGATCGCCGCTGCAAGTGCGGACCGGCCCGGTGGCAAGCGTAAGGCTGCAGTCGTCGAGCAGCGTGATCGAGAGGTCGTCGTCGGACTCGCCAACCTAGAGGCCATGGGGCCGACGCGTGAACGAGTGGAATCGGCCATCGGAGTCTCGGTTGGTATCGCCGATCCGGCTGCCGCCTGGATGGCTCTGTGCGCGCTGCGCGGTGGCGGACCCGAGGTAATCGTCGACGATTGGGGTGACCCAGCCCAGGTGATCATCTGCGACCCCAAGGGGAGCTGGATCTTCTCCGAAGTGGAGTCGATCCCCCGAGGCTCGCTTGGGCAGCGTGCCGCTGCAGTCGCGACCATCCTCCAACAGGGAGTATTGACGCGCCGGCCGGTACGCACGATCGGGGTCGCCGGTCGCCTCGTCGACGCCATAGATCTACTGGTCGCAAACCTCGGCGGCGACGTCGAGCAGATCGTACCAATACCGCAGGCGCAGCCATGGTGGCCGAGCCTCGGAGCAGCGCTCGTTGCCGTTTCACCCCGACTCGAACACAGCTATGAGGAGCTCCGCAGTGATTCGACGACCACGCCGTGACGGCGCGCGCCGTCTGCGCGCCATGCTCGTCTCCGCAATGCCGGGCATCGTCGGCGGCCTCTTCCTCCTCATCGGCAGTGCTCTCGCGCGCGCGCATGCAGGCGATCAGCTTTCGATAGCGCGGATTCACGCCGCGCAGGCGCCGGCGCCGTCAACCATCGATATCAGGAAGGCGATCACCGCTGTAAACACGGCAACGTCGTTGCTTGAGGACGCGATCACTACTCGGGATGCAGCAGTTGCGAGCGTTGCTCGCCTCGACCATCTCGCGGCGAAGCTGCCGATCGGAGCTCGCCTAGTAAGCTACAATGCCAACGGGTCGGTAACCGTCGAGGCGCTCGATCAGGGACTACTCGGCGAGACCGCCACTCGGTGGGCCGCTCTTGGTTACACCCTTAGCGTTTCGACGACACAACTCGGCGAGCCAGGGTCCGGCGTAAGCGCACCGATCGAGCCGAATATGCAAGTCACCGTCGCGGATCGTGGCGTGCCCTCTTCGACACCACACCCATACGCTCCATCGGCGATGCCCACACCCTTGGTGCATCCCGCTCTTCCATTTTCTGGAGTGCAAAGGTGACCGCGCAGCAGCAGGCGAGATCAATCGCCGGCAATCCGGTATTCGTCGGGTGGTGTATCGGCGTCGCTTTCGCGCTCCTCTGCACGGTCGGAGCTGCTTCAAATTCTCGTGGGGCCCGTAGTGATCGCGAGGCGGCTGCGGACCTCCTCAATCACCGTCTCGAGGCGGCACAGGAAGTGGGCGTCCTCAATGATGCACGTGAACGCGCACGCTTGCTGATGCCTCAGCTTGTGCCGCTCTGCGCGTCGGCGCCGCCGGCGATACAAGCGTTGCTGGTCGTGACGGATGGCGCCCCAGGCCTCCAGTTACGCGTCACCAGCTCCGACACACCGCCAAAGGCGGAAGGAGGAGAGGAGACGGGAGCATTGCTCGTGAGCGCCACCGGAACTGAAGCTGACCTCGCGCGGTGGCTCATGCGCGTCGACAACAACCCCGATCTGCGCGACAGCATCGCACTGAGGAGCGTCGATCGTCCCGCGCAGAGTCAGGATACGCACGCGCCCGCGAGCGCGAGCCGGATAAGCGCGAACGTTCAGGTCGCGTCTTATGCAGTGGATTCGGCAATCTGTCGGGAGGTTCGGTCAGTTGCGGAACACGCGGAACACTAGGACGGCGCGCCTCACGGTCGGCCTCGTTGCTGCGGGCGCTGCTTTTTTCGGCGGCCTCGCGATGGTCGTGGCGCAAGGGAACCCACAGTCAGAGGGCCTACCCGCCCTTTCCGCGACGCCTCCCCACGCTGCACGCCTGAAAGCCGATGCGCTAGGCGGCGCGGTCTTTGAGCCGCTGGTGACCTTCCACGCCCCGGCAATACCAGCACAGAAGGGACCATCGAGTTCGAGCCCCGCCGCGGTGAGCGCCGTGAGCCTGTGCATGACTCTCTCTGGACATCCGCCGATCGCCGTGTTCTCGCTCGGCACAGCATACGAAAGCAAGTTCGAGCAAGAGTCACTCGTCGGCCGGAAGATCCAAACGATTGGCGGCGGCTGGGTTCGCTTCGATGACGGCACGATGCTCGTGGAGAGCAACTGTGTGGGCAGCGCCTCGGCCGCAGGGGCGCCAACTCCGCCTACGACGTCGCTCTCCGGCGGGCTGTCACCATCCAGTGATGTGAATCCGCCCTTCGGGCCCGGTGGTATCCCGACCCCAGCGCCGGGCCTGCCAGCTGGGGGGTGGCGGATGCAGACTCCCCCACTCTCTCCACCCCCCGCCCCGGAGGCTACCCCATGAGATCCACCGGTTCGACTCGAGGAGTCCCACCAACCCACAAAGGACGTATAGTGCGCCACCAACCCCTCCTGATTACTCTCGCTCTGGCATCGGGTCTCCTCGCCATGGACGTCCTCCCTGGCTCCGCGCAATCCGTGCTCTCTACGAATGGGATCCCACTCTCAGCCGCCCTTTCGGCGACGGCGCGCGCGGCAAACGAGCGGTTGTGGATTCTGCCCGGCACACCCAACCCGCCCCAGGTCGGCTCGGTTGTCGGCACGACCCCGCGTGAGGCGCTCGCTCGTCTGCTCGATCTCAATGGCCTTGTGGCCCGGGAGCACAACGGCGTGCTCGTGGTCGGAACGCCCCTAGCGATGGATGCCCGATTCGGATCCGGAACGGCCCACGCGCGGCTCGTTCCGGTCGTGGGGTTGGACCCGCAGGTGGTCGTGCAGACGCTGGCGCCGCAGCTTCCGGCGGGGACCGTCATCCTACCGGACACGGCGCGCCACGCGCTCTACGTGTCGGGAACCACGATGGCGCTGCGCCAGGTGGAGTCTTTTGTGGCGCCGCTCAACCAAAGGCAACCCGACGTCGTTCGCTATCCGCTCCACAGCAGTGCCGACCCGGCGCAGGTGACAGCGCTCCTCGAGAAGGTCGCGCCGCCGGCAGCCCCTGAATCGGTGGTAGTTGATCCCGCGGGCGGGGCGGTGCTGGTAGCTGGGCCGCCGGGATATCAGGGCGAAGTCAGCGCAGCCCTGGCGCAGATCGATCGCGATCCAGCGCAGGTGAAGTACCATATCTCGGTCATCGAGGTTGACCCCGTACAGCTCGCCCATAACGTTGGCATCTCCGTCGGGCAGAGCCAGACCCAATATCAGGCGGTCGGGCAGTCTGCGATCGGGCAGTTGTCGTCCCCGGCACAGGGCCAAGCGATCTTTGCGTTCCCGTTGAATCACGGGCTCTCGCTCAACGGCGAACTCGACCTTCTTGAGTCGCACGGACAAGCGCGGTTCATCCGCGATCAAGACATCACCGTGGTGAACGGTACGCAAGGGGTGGCCGACTTCACGGAACAGCTTCCGTATCAGGTGACCACGCAGAACGGCTTTTCGGTCACGACTGGTACACAGTACCAGTCCTTCGGATTCACGATTAAGTTGACGCCGCAGATCGGCGATAGCACGATCGGCACCACGGCCAACGTGGTGTACTCAACGCTTGCTGGCTTTGGCGTCGGCGGTGCACCGATCACCACGACGCGCGGTATGACCACGCGCGTAACGACGACCGACGGTCAGACCTTTCTCGTCGGCGGACTGAAAGCGGAAGACTTTACGACGACGGCATCAGGGATCCCAATACTCGACAGGCTGCCACTGCTCGGGGCGTTGTTCCGGCATGCGCACGACCAAGACAATCAGCAGGAGCTCGTGATGGTAATCAGCGCGCAGCGCATTGGGGCGGTTGACGCGATAGATACCTCGCGCTATCCGCACGTAGCACCCTACGTGTTGGCGTCTCCGCTTCCAGGAGGCAAGAAATGATCATCTACGAGCTCGGTCGCAAGGTGGCGCCGCTGCTCGGCCCGCAGCTCGAGCGCCGAGGGCCTTTCGCGCCCGGCGACCGCGTGGCCGTGACTGTACCACTTGTAAACGAGCGCCAAGTTCCGCTCGAGCGCGTGCAAGTGCGATTCTGCGCCGACCATCCTGAGGTGCGGTTTGATCCGGAATCGGTGGACATTCCACTCGTGGGAGGCGGGGAGCAGCTACGCGTAGAGACATCGCTGCTGGTGCCACAGCTTTCGAGCGCAATCGAGAGCGTACGTGTGTGGGCTGTTCTTCACAACCAGGTAGTCGGATCGCTCGAGACAGCGCATGCTGAGGTACGGATTGAGTCACGCGCGGCGCTGCGTGCCGATTGCGACGAGACGGATCTGATCATCACAAACGTCGGTACGGCGGCTGCGCGCGTCCACATCGACGGTGATCGCACGCTGCCACCGGACTGGACCACTGAACGGATGAATATCCAGCCAGGGGGGGAGCTACGCTTATCGCTGCCCATCGAACCACTCGGGGTGCTGCGTTGCATCGAGGAGACTAGCGGGGAGCGGACGGTGGTGATCGACCGGCGTTCCGGTGCGCAGCCGCCTCGCCTATCAACACGCGGTGAGGCTCGCGGACCTCAGAGCGGCGTCCGTGTCGGGGATCTCCTCCCAATCGCGATCGAGGTACTCAATAGCGGAGGACCGGCGTACGACGCCGAGATTACGCTTAACCTTCCGGGCGGAGTGACCCTACTCTCCGGCTACACCACACGCGACGACGTGCCGCTGCTGGACGAAGACATCGTGCGCCGGGGTCGACAGGTCGATATCCGTCTTGGCTGCATCCAAGCGCAGGAGCACACTGTCGTGCGCGGCGCGGCGCGGGTCGAGCAGCTAACGACCGAAGCCGATTCGCTCGCGTTTGCTGGTGAGGTACGAGCAGCCGAAACCAGCGATCAACTCCGCTTCGGTACGCGCGTTTTGCGTGCCCCGGCGCTTTCTGGGCACGGCACCTACTTTGCCCCTCTTCGAGAGGATGAGCAGGGTCTGATCCATACGACCCTGACGATCACGAACGCCCACGGCGAGCCTGTCGATGGCGCACTGGCGCTAACCGCTCACGGCGCGCAGATCGAAACCGTCACGCGCGAGGGACGTTCGCTCGAGCTCGGCGCTGATGCAGTCGATTACGGAACCCTCGTGGAGATCGGATCGATCGCAGCACGCTCGCGCGTAAGTATGACGATCATCGCCTCGCGGATCCCACTCGCGAGCGACGTTGGCTTCGAGGCGCGCATGGTCGTTGGTGGACGGACGCTCCCCTTAGCTGAAGTGCACCAAGAGCTCGTCGCAGAGCCGCGCGTGTCACTGACGCTGCGGCCGCAGCGCGAGGCGCGCGTACGCGTCGGGCAACCTTGCCTCCTCGAAGTATCACTGGCCAATCACGGGTCAGATCCACTTCGGGGCGCGCGCTTGCGTCCCGTCGTCCCAGAAGGCGTACGCATGCGCCTGCCGGTGAAAGAAGAGGGGGGCTGGTATCCCCTCGCGGGAGCACTCGCGCCGCTCGGCGGCCGCACGGGGTTTCCACTGCTCGTCGAGTTGAGTGAGCCGCCCTATGGCAACGCAATCGAGGTTGCGATCGAAGTCGACAGCGACAACGCGCCTTTGGTTCGCAGCGAGGCCGTCGTAATCGCAACGCCGTCGTCACCGACCCTGATTCTCTCCGAGCCCGAGCTACGGGAGGTTGGCAAGCGTGGCCTAGTGGAGGTCCGGGTACGCGTGGCGAACCGTTCCGACGGCGTAGCTCGCGATGTCTGGCTCGCCGTCAGAGCAGAGGATCGCCCGGTGCCATTCACCGCGACGCTCGATGCGCACTCCGTTGACGAGCGCGGCCGAGGCGGCTCAATGCTGTCGGAAGGGATGCCGCTGGGGGATCTGCCCCCGGGAACGCAACGTGACGTCGCGTGGTATGCGGCGCCAAGCGGGCCTTCGTACTATACTAAAATCACCGTTCGTGGTGAGCCCGGGATTCAGCGCGTCGTAGACGGCGGCATCGAGCTGGCCGATCAGGCGTGGTTCACAAGCGAGCCGCTTCCCGCGCGGCCGATCGACGAGAACGTACCCATCGCTGGGGTAACGGCTGCCGCACCTGATCCATTCCAAAAGGCGCTGGATCAAAGCCCGGACCGGGCTCTGGAAACGGCAGACGAACGACGAGCGCTCGGTTCTGGCGAAGAAGCGGGCACTCGAGCAGAAGCCGATGCCCTTGCGCCTACGCGAGGTATCGAGCCGTCCGCCCCCGCGCTGACAATGGGCTCGCCGAGCTTGTCGACGGAGGAGCCTGCGCAACCTCTTGCGCGGCCGATCGACGAGGCTCTCACTGTGGCACAGCACTCGTCCAGTCCAGTTGATACCCTCGTGGCATTCTTCGATAAGGTCGGGATGCCGAGTGGGGAGCCCTCACAGACCGACGAAGCCGCGGGCGAAGTATCTTCAGTCGCGTCTGAGGAGACGACGCATGACACAGATGTAGCAGCAGCTCCGGCAACGCAAATCGCGGAGTCGGGAGCCGAGGCAACGGCGCATCGCGAGGTGGAAGAATCGGCGCCGCTAGAGGACTCCGACCTGGAGGACGGAGAGAGTCCAGCGACTCCACCACCACCAGAGCTCGCGCCGATCGATCCTGTCGTGGAGCGGCCGGACGCCTTCGGCCTGTCCTTCGGATTTTCGATTGTTGAGATGGTGCGTGGCACGGTTCCGTCCGATATCTGGAGGACCGCGCTTGCGCAGGCGGTGGTGCTGCGTCTACTCGGACCTCGTGAGCCCGCGGTACTCGCGCGTCGCGACACCGTAGTTCAGTATGCGCCGCAGCTTCTCAGTGAGGGCATCACCGATGGAGAAGTGCGAGCCTGGTTCGCGCGGATATTGGCTGGGTGGTGTGGGGGAGAGCTAGGGCCACGAGCAGACGAAGCCGCCCTAGCGGCCCTACAAGGTTACACCGTCCCGAGTCCCTATGTCGGGGCATTCGACGACTACCTAGCGGAGCTTGAGGACACCTACCCGCTGCGCACACCAGGAGCCTATCTTGATGCGCTCGAGAGCGCGAGCGTACCCGGAGTCGTCGATGCACTCGCACAGCTCGTAAAGGCGGTCAGGCCATGATCGCGCTGGCCATCATGGCTGTGAGTGCAGCGGCTTTTACTGCGGTCCTTAGCCGCCTGCTGCTCGCCGAGCCGCGCGTGACGGAGCTTGAGATCCCGGACGTGATCTCGCCGCTCGCACGTCGTGTCGCGCTGTCCCCATCGTCGCAGCCGCGGCAGCACGGGGTGCGCCGCAGCGTCGCACTGCGCCTCCCGCACCTGCATGTTCCTACCCTCCGACTCCCCCGGTTGCCACGGTGGCATGTACCGAAGCAAGCGTTTCGTCTGCATATCACCTGGCGCTGGCCGCAGGTACGCGTCCCGAAGCTTGCATTCCGCCTACCGGCGCGCGGTCGGGTGATCTCGCCTCCGCAGCCGGCGGCAGTTGTGCCCGCTCCTGAACCCGCTCCGGCGGCCGCTGCGCCACAGATCCCGGCGTGGCTTGCGGATCTCGACGTACAGGAGGTTCCGCCCGTTGATCGGCGGGTGTGGCTCTGCTGGCTGCACGTAAGCGCGTATGTCGGCGAACGCCGCGAGGCCTTTCTGACGCTCGTCGAGGAGAGCGACCCCGAACTCATCAGTGTTGCGCGTCTTGCGCGCCAAACGGACAGACCGCTCGTCATTTACACCTTGGAGGAGGCGCAACGGTGGAGTCAGCAGATCGGGACGCAGAGCAGCTCCTCTGCCGCATAGTGCGGCACCGTGAAACGCTGCGTCACTCACTGGCGACTCGGGACCTCGCTTATGCGCTCGCGATCGCATGTGGCTGCGACTCAACGCGCGCCCGCGCAATCGCGTGTGCCGCGCTCCTCCATGATGTCGGCAAAGGGACGCTCCCCGAGTCCTTGCTGGACGCGCCGCGTCGACTGACGCATGACGAGACGCTGCTGCTGCGCACGCATGCCCAGGCGGGGGCGCGCATTGCGGCGCACGCCGGCATCGACTCGGAGATCTGCCAATGGATCGGGTTGCACCACGAACGCCCGGATGGCTCAGGCTATGAGGGCATCCGCGGTGACGCCATTCCCACGGAAGCACGAATCGTCATCGTGGCGGATGTCTGGGAAGCCACTGGGGCCCAGCGCCCCTACAGCCCCTATCACACACGGAGCGAGCGCTGGCGCATTCTCATAGAAACCGGCTGTGCGCGAGAGGTAGCGGCGTTACACACACTGCTTGAGGAGGATGTCCTTGCTCGGGTTGGATGAGGCCCTGGTGGACGGCGAGCGTCTGTCGGTCTACCAGCTTGGCGAGGGCCTCGGGGTCTTGGCATCACCCCCGCTTACGGCGCGCGGCTACCGCTACGGCGATTTAGTGCAGACGGCTTACGAGGATGGGCAGCTGGCTGTACGCCGGATCGTGCGGGCAGGCACTGCTCGCAGTTGGCGCTTCTCGCATCGTTTGGATATTCCAGCGCTCCAAGCTTTGGTGGAGCAATGCAGTTGGATGGGCGCGGTAATGCGCGCGACAGCGCACGAGCTCGTCGTGGCTGTACCGGCGAACGTCTCCGCTTTCCCCGTCCTCGAGAGGATACGCAATGCCGGGGTGGCTGCGGCTGGGTCGGCGCTCGATATGGAGGTGGTCGCATGAGCTTTCCCTCAGCACTCCGGACGCGCCCCGGGCTCATCGTCTACCGCGGCGGGCTGAGCGAACCGATCGCGCTCTTACCCGTCGCAACCGGGTGGCGCGTTGCCGAGGTGCCACTCGGCAGCGAAGCTGTCGCCTTCGGCGACTACGCGACAGTCCGCGAGCTATCCGATGGGCGCTTACAGATCATCGGCATCCGGCAAGGTGGGTGGCGCACGCTGCGGTCACGGACGGTGATCCCACCACGGGAAGAACTCGTCACCGAGCTTGCCGCCCGCGGGTGGCTTGGCCGCTGGAACGAGGACGGTTATCTGGCCGTTGGCGTACCCATGGAGGTCTGGCCCGAGGCGCGCCGTGTCCTCGACCATTGGGAAGCGAGTGCTCTCGTGGAGCGCTTCGAGCGGGGCATCGCGTCGTGAGTCGTACCGCATGGCTGCGTCCCATCCTGGATACCCACCCGACGCTGGAGCGGGTGATTGTCAGTGCCGATCCGCTCGTACCGACGCTGTGGATCGCCGATCAGCATGGCTGGCAAGTGGTCGCCGAACGCCAGGTCATCGACGCGGTCACGCAGGCGCTAAGCCAGAACCTCTCCGATGACGATCAAGTGGCCTTCACGAGCGCTGGCGTGGTTACGCACGTCGAGGCGATTGACGGCGTCGGACAGGTCACAATGCGCCATATCCGCGGCCCTGTATCGTCGACGATCGTGACGATCGCGCCGATCGCGCTCGAAGGGGATCTCGGCAGGTGGGGTGTCGATCCTGCGCTCGTGCAAGGCCTCTACGCCCGCCAGCGCGGATTGGTTCTCGTCGGCGGCATGAGCGGGATGGCGTCGCAGCTTTCGCGCGCACTTTTTACCGAGGTCACAGCGCATGCGATCGATGCTCCTGCTGGAGTCATCGGTGCACGCCCCGTTGCGCGCGCGATCGCCAGAACGCCTTGGCTCTGGATCGCGTGTGACCCGCGCGCCGGCGTGACGCGCATCGAGGACGCGGCCGAGAGCCTAGCTGAACTAGCGCAGATCGTCTTACTGGACGTCGGCGGAGGCCCTGGCACCGTGGAGGGAGCGATTCGCCTCGTCGACGGCGGGGCACTCGTGATAGCTCAGGTTCCCGGAGATGGGGTGCAGGCGATACTCGAGCGCTGGGAAGCCGCAGTCCCCAGCGCCGAGCGCGCAACGTGGACCGCGACAGTCGGCGCGCTCCGTGCGATCATCGCGACCGAACAGATCACCGGCCGATTCGGCCCAGAGACAATCGCCGAGTGGCTCCCCATCGACGCGACCGCCCGAACGACCTTAGCCCGAGAGGGCCCGAGCGGCAGCGCAGCGCTGCTATCCCTTCCCGGTGCGCGTTCACGTGAAGCCGCGATCACGGCGCTTCGCGTCAAAGGGCGCGTGGCGTGATCGATTGGGAACGGGCCTACCAGAGGCTGGCCGAGGTCCCATTCCAGCCACGAGCCGTCGCGCACGCGTTCGCACTGGCGACCGGCGCCCGGCGCGTCGTCTACTTCCCACCCGCCGCGGCGGGCCTCGCTCCAGAGGGCATCGACGCAGTCGGAGCACGGATCCGCCGCTACATTCCATCAGCCTTCGAATTCAGTGAGCGCTGCATCGGGAATGGTCGTGACGGCCTCTGCCCTGTCGCCGATCGCGACCCGGGGCTCTGGTTCACTGTTCGGCTCGCCAAGCGCGCCGGCGGCGTCGCGGTCCTCCAGGCACCGCATCCACCCGATGAGGCATTCTCTACGTTCTGCCTCGTGGCGCTCGCTCGGATCATCGCGGACGCCGAGGTGACGGCGGCGCGAGAGCACGCGGCGCGCGATCCCCTTACCGGGCTACTACGGCGCGAGGCACTCGAAGCGCAGGTGGCACGAATGGAGCGCTACATTGTCATCGCCATCGACTGCAATGGCCTCAAGGCGATCAACGATACCCAGGGGCATGCCGCCGGCGACCGGTACCTTCAGGCGGCCGCGGCCGCGCTTCAACACGCCGTCCGCACCGGCGACCCCGTCGCAAGGTTCGGGGGAGATGAGTTTGTCGTCGTGGGTCCATCGCTCGACGTGGTAGGGCGCGTCCGTTCTTGCCTCGCCGCGGCGTCGGTTTCCGCCTCGCTCGGCGCGGCGGTGGCTCCCGACGACGGCATGGATTTTGCGAGCGTGCTCGCGCGCGCCGACGCGCGGATGTACGAGGAAAAACGCGCCTACCATGAGATGCGTGGCGCGCGATGACGTTGGCGAAACTGGTGGAGTATTGGCTCCACTACTTACGGTGGAGTTTTGATATATCTCCACTACTTACCGCAGGGGAGGTGCTCCCGGGAAAGGAAGCACCAACGCACAGGAGGAGTGCATGAACGCCGTGATGCTCGAGCCGCTCTTCGGACAGAAGCTGACAGTCGACGGTCACGACTACGCCTTCGATTGGGATGGGGTGAGCGTCGACGGCGCGCCGGCGCGCAGTTACCTCACAATGGATACCCGGGAAGCGGTCTCGCTTATGGAGCGGGCAATGCGTGAGGCGCTGCCTGCTGAGGCGGAGCGGGCGGTAGCGCTCGCGGCGTCTGGGCTTGGATTGTCTCCATTCGACCACGTGCCCACCCGAGAGCTCGCGCCGGTAATAGGCGAGACCGGGCCAATCGACCGTGCGCGTGCGCAGAGCGTTCGCGAAGCCCGCGAGATCTTCGAAGCGGCCGTCGACGCCCTCAGCCACGAGCTCGAGGCAGCCGAGGCACATGGCACGACGCTCTTGGTGCGCTCGGAACTCCCGCCCGATGCCCTCTCGCGCATTGCCGGCACTCGTGTCGCCGCGGCGATTGGCGCTCGTGGGGAGCGCTGGACGGTGGTGACGCCGCAGCCGCACGAGGGCGATGCCGTAACGCTTGCCAGGCACGTTGAAGACCAGGCGCGGGCCGGCCACCTTCAGTCCCTGGTCATCGCGCCGGCGCCCTCGCTCCCGCTTGTCGACGTTGGTACCGTTTCGCTCGGCGCCGCGCTTGCCTATGCCACGTTCCTCGCGCCGGAGATGATGCTCGAGCGCGTTTCCCGCGAGCCAGAACTCCTGGAAGCGTTGCACGGCACGATTACTGTGCCAAGCGCGCTTGCTATCGAGGGCGCCGAGCGTACGATCGGATCGCACGAGCAGCGCCAGCGTACGGAGGACCGATCGCGCGGCATGGAACCCCCAACGCGTGATCGCTGAGCTGGTTGCGAATCCGCTGCTATGGCTCGTGGCCATCGGTTACGGCCTCGTGCGGATCGAGGAGTGGCGTTTCCATCGGGCGCAGACGCTCCTTCGCCAACTGGAGGCGCGACGCCGCATGACGTGGGAGAGTTGGGGGCTGATCGCGATTACGGCGCTCTTGGTCGCGTCATTGCACGCAGTTGGCTGAGCGGCGGTGGTGCGCTTGCGTAGACGACAGCGACGTAACGGTGCCGATTCCCGAGGCCGAATACCCTAATATAAGCGCACAGTGAAGGCGGAGCCGAGGACGAACGGCATATGAGCGCATCTCAATCGAAGACATTCTTTCTTCTTGCAAAACTCGTCATGGTGACGTTCGCGCTGTGCGCACTCCCAGCGATCGTGTGGCGCTGGACCACGATAATGCATGTAACTCAGCCTCTGCGAACGATCGCGGCAGCGGTCTTTATCGTCGCCACCGTATATGATGTGCATCTCCTGTTCGATATTCTCCGCTTGCGGCCCGAGGACTTACGTCTTGAGCGCATCGGACTGCGACAGGTGCCAAGCCTCGCCTTCGCGTTCGTAATTGCGCTCATGGTCGATGCGCCGGCGATCGCGCACGCCGCCCGCAACGTGGCGATCACACGAATTGCAACACAGGAGGCGTATAGACTCACGCCTGGCCAGCGGCAGTTCGAATACGAGCGGCACTCGGAACAACTTCACTTTCTAAGTGATCCTGTGGTAAGCCTAATCAGCAATCCATACGAGGACGTAGATCCTACGCGCGAGGCCTTTCTCAACCGCTATGCCAACGGGACGCCGGTAACGTTGCACCTGACGCGTGACAGATGCACTGCATTTGAGCGAAGCGCCGCCAGCGTGTCGCTCTCCTCGTATCCGCTGATCGACGAGTCGACCCGGCGTATCGCCGGATTTTGTGCAGCGCTCAATGGGCGGGTAGCTCAAGCCGCGAAAGACTACGAATCATTCGAAGCATCTGTCTACCTCCAAACGCCCGAGGATCCACCCCTTGCCTTCGGCGCTGTATTTGCGGCCGAGGAGGATACGAAGAGCACCGCGCTACTGAGCTACCTCCAACAGTCTTTGATAAATGATACGGCTGCGCGGGCGAATATACGTCGCCGCTGCTTGAAAGAGTACCACGCGCCAATTACCATGTTCGCGTGGGGCGGGCGATGGACGCCGCGATCAATCACCGAGGCACACGCTTGGCGCCGCCACTGGGCCGCAATGTTCGGTCCAGTATGCCTGGCGTTGCATGCGGTGGACCGTTATACGGTTACGATCCCAGCCTTACCAGCGACACACACGGCGCTCTAGAGCTGCAAGTAGCGCCCCGGGTGGTTCGCCCAAGCGCGTCCCTCCTCGAAGATCCGCACGACATGCTTCGGCTCCTTGTGGCCAGTTTGGGAAAGCGCCTGCGCAAGGGTTCCGCCGGCGCGTCCGATCTGGAAGATGAGACCAGAGCGGAAAGCATGCGGAGTGAACTTGCGAGGGTCGAATCCAGCTGCACGCACGCAATCGCTGACGATCCGCGCGAACTGCGCGACCGAGATTGGCTCGGTGCCGACGTACCCCGAATTGGTGACTGCGGGAAAGACGTAGGCATCCTCGATGCCGGCGGCGGCGAGGTACTTGGCAAGTGCCGCGATCGGGTCGGTAAGCTCGCGCTCGCCGCGCAGGATCACGACGTTGCGCGCGCGCTTGATGAACTCGCTGCGGTTGACGGTGGCGCGGAGGCCCTCAGGCACGAGTTCGATGCTGCGCACATGGAGGCGCCGCGCCTCCTCGCGGCTCATCGCCCCCGAGTAGAGGAGAAGCACCAGCGCCCGGTCGCGTAGCGCCCGGAGCTGCGCGCCTGGGGTGGTCGCGGATCTGCGGTCGATTGCCTCAACGATCATCCGCACGATATCGGTGTCGACCGGGATCTTCGGCTGCGGCGCTCGAGCTGCGGTTACACCCTCAGCCTCGTCCTGTGCGTGCTCCACCGCGCGAGCGATAGCCGCCATGGTCTTTGCGACCGCGGGATGGCGACGCGGGTCCGGCTGCTCGGCGCGGGCGAAGGCATCGGCAATCCCTGCCAGCCGCCGGCGGATCGTGGAGTAGGCGTGGGTTGCCGGCAGCACGGCGATCAAGCGGGGCTTGCCGTCGGGAGGCTGGGGCGGGGTAGTGGCGAGATGCGTAAGGTAGCGCGCAACGCTCTGGGGCGCGAGCGGCTCGCACGCCTGTAGGGCGCACCATGCCCGGTAGCGCCGCTCATCGGCCCGGTAGGCCTCTTCGGTATGGCCGCTGCGCGGGCTGGGGAGCGGCCGCGCGGGCCGGCGCGGCGGGGTGAAGTCGAAGGTAAGCTCAGTGGACATCCTGCCATTAGGGTAGCACGAACAGGCGTTCGCGTCACCACTAGGGAGAAGGGAGTCATAACGCACCCGCGTTCACCCCCCCACCCCCCCGATCCGGCGTTCCTACGCTCGTCGCACCTACCCTATCCGCGCTGACTTGCCCCGGCGAGCTCCTGCGCGCGCGCACCCGCATAGGCATAAGCGTAGTGCAGCTGCGGAAGCAAGAACGGTGGACAAGGGTTGGGGGGAAACGCTCCCGCGTTATGTCTCTGTTGACGCGCGAGGCGCACGG
This sequence comes from bacterium, assembly GCA_004298665.1. Lineage (GTDB taxonomy): Bacteria > Vulcanimicrobiota > Vulcanimicrobiia > Vulcanimicrobiales > SCRA01 > SCRA01. Next base: position 53,322 of record SCQY01000092.1, read on the forward strand.
GACTGGCCCGTGGCCGTCGAATTCCTCTGCCCATGTGCGGACGGTTCGGCCTCTACGATATCGACCCCGACACATGGTGGCGGCAGTTCCATGCCCGTTTCAAGGGTGAGTGGCAGCCGCGGTACAACATCGCGCCAACGCAGCAGATACTTGCGATCCGCAACGACGACCGCGACACCATCTCTCCCATCCATTGGGGCTTCGTGCCGGCGTGGTCCAACGATCCAACCAAGGTTGGCTTCTCGAACATCAATGCCAAGGTGGAGCGCGTCGCGACGAGCCCGGTCTATCGCGGTGCGTTCAAGCGCCGGCGCTGCCTCATCTTGGCTAACTGCTTCTACGAGTGGCGCAAGGGCGGCGGCGGCGCGAAGACGCCCTATCTCGTTCGTATGCGGTCCGGCGAGCCGTTCGCGTTCGCCGGCCTGTGGGAGCGCCGAGACCGGGACGGAGAAGCGCCGCTGCACACCTGCGTGATCCTCACCTGCGGACCGAATGACCTGATGGCACCGATCCACAACCGGATGCCGGTCATCCTATCGTCGGCCGCCTACGACGCGTGGCTCGAGCCCGGCGAAGTGCAACCTGCGGATCTCATGCCGACGCTCCAACCGTATCCGAGCGAGGAAATGGATGCGTTTGCGATTTCGACGAGGGTAAACAGCGTCAGGAACGATGACCGGAGTATCGTCGAGCCGCTTGGCGCATCGGCGTGATCATGGGTGAGAGATGGGTGGGTCTGCGCGAAGGGCCTACATCCCTCGATCTGGCAGGAGCTCCACGATCTCTGAGAACTCCTTCCGCGCTCCTCTGAGCAGCCCGTTGACTCTCCGCGCATCCGGTTCTCGACCTGCACTCAGCAGCCGCCGCGCTTCGTCATCAGGCAGCAGGAAGGCCCAGATTGGTGCCCGCCAGATATGCCGTTGCCTTGGTAGGTAGATCGCCAGTTCGCGGATACCGAGGGTGTCGCTGTAGTCCAGCAGCGCGTAGCCAAGCAGCTGGTAGAGCGTGTTACGCAGGTCCATCGGCCGCGCGCTGGCGAGCGTCTTGAGTTCCCACAACGTGCTTCCGAGCATGAAGTCGGCGTCGGCGCCACCGATCGCATAGCTGCCATCGAAGGTTGGGTTGAGGGTGGCGGCGAGATCGAAATAGTGGCGAACGTCCTCCTCGAACGCCCAGGATAGCTGGCGCACATCCGCGATGCACTCTTCTGGCACGAGTGCGGTGAGGTCATCCACCGATGCCTTCGTTCCAAGCGTATAGAGAGGGGAACCGATGAAAGGGCCAGCGCGGAAGATCTGCTCGTAGTACGTGAGTACGATGCAGTGACGCGCGAGCCGGTCTTCGTCCGCCTGGGCGAGACGTCTCCGCACGGGTGCGATTCGCTTGAGCAGACGATCGTGCAGCGCGAAAAATGAGCCTGCTAAGCGAGCGGCGCTCGTGCCGAGAGGCTCTTGCGCAAGCAGCTGCGCGCCCTCGGCCGCGATCGTGGAGGCGGCGGCGTACATGCCGAGATAGTAGCGCACCCGGTAGTCGAGTGCCGTCCCGACGACACCCCGAATCGGCGAGGCCACCAGCGGCTTGATACAAGCCTCCTTGGGAACGACCCCTAGGCCCAGGGCCTCCTGACGCTCCGCCGCAAAGGGGATGCCTCGCTTCGTGCCCTCGATGATCGGGCACCGTGACAGCAGATACCTACGGACGGGGCTCTCCCGATCATCGAGCTCGTGCGTTAGCGCCATGCGACTTCACTCTCAAACATCGCTGTTGGCTCGCTCGGCGATCCGCGACCATGCCGCGTAAGCATCGATGCCGGCCACAAGCTGCTGGGTGTAGAGCGGAGCCGTAGCCTGGAGTCGAATCCCATGCGGCCCCTGCGCCGCCGCGGCGCGAATCGTCGCTTGGACCGCCGGCGGGAAGGTTGCCAAGCGCTCCAGGGCGGCCTCGCGGCGGACCTTCCACGGCACGTCATCGCCGGCCCGCGTGAGCCGCGCGAGGAGTGCCCGGCGCAACGCGGAGTCCGCCTCCGCGAGGGCCAGGACCTGCTGGACGCGGGTACGGGTGAGCGGATCGCGCTGACTCGAGAGGCGCTCCTGGCGGCGGCGCGCTTGGCGCAAGCAGCGATCGCAGGTCACGTGCCGCGGCGCGGGGCGCGATTGCGGATCGCAGCACTCGACACAGAGGCCCTGCTCCCGGGCGCGCGCACGTTGCGCGCGCTTGCGCTCCGCCGGCGTCGCAGCGCGCCGCGGGGCCTCGTTCAGATCATCACTTGGGGCAGCGTCGACCATCCGTGACAGTATAGCATGAAATACGGTCACGACGGGGCCCCTTCTGCCGCCCCGGATTACCCCTGAGAAGGGAACATTCTCGGGAGGAAACGTACGTTCGCTCTGGAAGAAGAGCCACCGCTCACCCGCCGGAGGAGGACGCCGTGCCCGAGCTCGATCCACTGACCACCCTGGCGTCGACCCTCCATGCCGCCCCCGGCGCCTACGCCCTGCTGCTGGGCTCCGGGCTCTCGCGCGGCGCCCAGATCCCCACCGGCTACGAGGTAACCCAAGAGCTGATCGGCCGCATCGCTGCCGGCGAGGGCGCGACCATCGCAGGCGACCCCGAGGCGTGGTACCGCGATCGCTATGGGGAGCCCAGCTACGACGGCCTCGTCGCTCGCCTGGCGCCA
>SCQY01000093.1 GCA_004298665.1 bacterium
AACTTCGCGATGATCTCTTCCCAGGAGAGCGGCTTCTCCGGTTCCCCCTTGGGAGTATCGGAGAGCCGGCGCAGGCTCTTCCCGCGCGCACGCAGCTCAACCAGAGCCGCCATCCGCGGATAGAGCTTCTCCACTTCGGGATCCTCCTCCACGCGGATGCGCTGGACGAGCGCGGCGATGCGGGGATCGCCCAACATTCCGTAGTCATCCCAGCCGAAGCGCCGCTTGAGGATCGCAACGGCGGCCAGGAAGTACATGCTGAATTGGCCGTCGACGACCGACGTTGCGGCGCGCTTGTAGGCCTCGGGGTAGGCTACGAGATCCATCCCCGTACGCGGCAGCGCGATCCGCAGAGACTCGATCTCCTCGGGTTTGAGATCCAACTCGAGCACCATTGCGACCAGCTCGTCGAGGGCGGCATGCGTGAAGCGGCAGGATGGGTACGGCTTGAAGGCTGTCTCCTCGATTGCATGCGGCTTGCCGAGCCGATCGAGATAGGCGTCGGGGTCGACGCCGTCGGAGTAGGCATGGTAGAATCCGCTGCCGCCTTCGAGCGCCTTGCTCGAGCCGACGACGCCGGCTTGCGAGAAACGATACGCGAGCACGGCGTTGTGCGCCGTGAGGCCGACGTGGAGACGCTTGATCCAAGAGCCGTTCTCGAGGAACTGCAGCGATCCGGCCGCTTGGCTGACGTTGATGCCGAAGGCGTTCTCGATCTGGTCGGCCGTTCCATCGAGGGCGTTGTAGATTGCCGCCGTCGCACCGAACGTTCCCGCGGTTGCCGTGGGATGGAATCCGCGGTCGTAGTGCACTTTCGCGCTTGCCGTCTCGCTGATGTGCGCGATGACGTCGTAGCCGGCGATGATCCCGCGCAGCAGGGCGGCGCCGCTTGCGCCGCTCTCCTCGACCATCGCGAGCGCCGCCGCGACGATCGGCGCCGCGGGGTGGAGCGAGCCCCCGACGTGCGTGTCGTCGTAATCCAGCGTGTGGAAGTACGCACCGTTGAGGAGCGCTGCGTACTGCGGCGGATAGATCGCGCCATGTCCGATGCCGGTGCAGGTGCCGCTCGCGCCGAGTCCGCCCACCGCCCGCGCGATCGGTCCGCTCGACTCCGCATCGAAGCGGGCGCGGACGGCGATCCCGATGCAGTCGAGGAGCGCCTGCTTCGCGTGCTCGATCGCCGAAGCGGGGAGCTCTTCGAAACGCAAGCCCGCGACATATTCGGCGACGGCGCGCGTGGCGCCGGTGCGTTTGGCGGCGTTGCCGCCGCGTGTAGTCGTCGAGGTCATGGCACTACTCCTTGTTGGACGAAGGAATCGGCGGGCGCGCCCCGAGGCGATGGGCGCGTTTGTAGACCATGAATGTCCGCTTGTACGAGATCACCAGGTCGCCGTCCTGATTGAAGCCCTCGGACTTCACGCCCACGATGCCGACGGTCGGCCGGGACTTTGATTCGCGTTTCTCCAGCACTTCGCTGCGCGCGTAGATCGTGTCGCCGGCGAACACGGGGTGCGGCAGCACGATGTCGGTCCAGGCGAGATTGGCCAGCGCATGCTCGCTGAGATCGCTCACCGTCAGGCCCGTGACGAGCGCCAAGGTGAAGCAGCTGTTGACTAAGGCCTTGCCGAAGGTCGACTGCTCTGCGAGATGGTTATCGAAGTGCATCGGGTTGGTATTCAGCGTCAGCAGCGTGAACCAGATGTTGTCTGCCTCGGTGATCGTACGGCCCAGACGGTGGACGTAGATGTCCCCCACCGCAAAGTCCTCGTAACAACGTCCCTGCCAGCCTGGCTTTTCGGCCATGGAACTCTCCTTTATCCTAGCGGCGCGGCGAGTGAGAGATAGCTGTTTGGCGAGGGGCGCACCGCGTCCGTCGTAACCTCGACCAAACTCGGTCCGCCGGCGCACGCTGCCTCCATGGCGGCAGAGAACTCCTCAGTCGTCTGCGCCGAGAAACCGCGCGCGCCAAGCGACTCCGCGAGCGCGGCGAACGACGGCTGGGGAAGGTCGACGGCGAAGCGGCGCCCTGGAAAGCGCGCGTCTTGGTGAAGGGCGATCGACCCCCAGATGCCGTTCTTGAAGACCACGACCGTGATCGGCAGCCTCAGGCGTACCGCCGTCGCCAGCTCCAAGCCCGTCATGAGGAACGCGCCGTCTCCCACCAGCGCCACCGTACGTGTGCCGCGCAACGCCAGCTGCACGCCCTGCGCGGCCGGTAACGCGTAGCCCATGCTCCCGGAGAGCGGGCCGAAGTACCGCCGCTGCGCGCGGAAAGGGAAGTAGCGTACGAACCAGTCGTTGAACGACCCGGCGTCCGAAACGACGTTGGCGTCGTCCGGGAGCGCGCCGTCCAATATCTCGAGGATCGCGCCGAACGGGACGCCGCCGGCCTCTCGCGCCTCTGCGGCGATGATCTCTTGTTTCTCCAGGGCCAAGGCATGCCTGCTGGAGCGGACCCACGCCGTTCGCGCCTCGCGCTCCGCTTCCCGATCATCGTGTGATTGGGCCAGCCGCTCGCTGATCTGCGCGACGGCGGCGACGGGGTCCGCGTAGTAGAACTCCGCTGCCAGATACTCATCCCAGCCGATGTCCGGCGCCGGCTGGACGATCGCGATCCTCGCCGTGAGGGGAAGGTAGCCTTGCGTCACGCGGTCACCCAGACGGTGGCCGAGCACCAGCAGCACATCGGCTTCACGGAGGAGCTGCTTGACGGCTCGCGGTCCCCGGATCGTGCTGCAGCCGAGCCAGGAGGGATGGTCCGGCGGCAGCACGTCGGGGAACGCGTGGCCGCCCAGCACGCCGAAACCGGAGCGCTGGGCCAGCGCGTCGAGGGCCTCCGCCGCGGCCCCGCCCGCTAGATCGGCCCCGCAGATGATTGCGCCGCGCCGCGCTCCCTGTATCATTGCGACGATCGTGTCGAGCGCCGCGCGCGAGAGGACGCCATGCCTAGCCGGGGTCTGCGGGAGCCGCGTTTGCGCGGCTTCATCCACCTCGCCGTAGAAATGATCCGCTGGAATGCTGACGACGACGGGGCCGGCGGGCTCCGTGACCGCCTTGCGCAACGCCGCCAGGATTGCTGCGGGTGCCTGATCCGGGCGCGTTACTTCGAAGACGTCCTTGGCGGCGGATCGGAAGACGTCGGTGTACTCCATCTCCTGAAGCGCCCGCCGTCCGCGAAACCCGCTCTCGAGTTGGCCAACCAGGACGACCAGCGGCACATTGGCCTGCGAGGCCTCGTGCACACCGATCAGAGCGTTGGAGGCGCCGGGGCCGCGGGTAACGGCGATGACGCCCGGACGTCCTGACGCGCGTGCATAGCCGACGGCTAGGAACGCAGCCCCTGACTCATGGCACGTCGAGAGAAAAGGCAGCGACTCGTTTCGCATGCCGTCGAGCAGCGGCAGAAAGCTCTCTCCCGAGACCCCGGCGACCCACGGGATATCGTACTCGTGCAGCAGTGCTGCCATAGCGTGTCCGGCCAACATCATCGTATGTCACAGTGTACCGCGTCCATCGGAGATGTTCATTGGCTGCATCTGCCAAGCGCCCATATATCCGCTCGGTCGTTTCGGCCGATGGCGAGGTGCCGCACGCCATGTTAGGATCATGCGAGCGCGTCATACTGCTGACTCCGGAGAGTGGAAAGGTGCCCATATGAAACGGCTACATTTCGGTATCCTCGGAAGTGCCTTCGCAGCCATCGCCCTTTTGTTGGGAATGCAGGGCAGCGCATCAGCTGCAGACTTCCCCAATCATCCGGTCACGCTGGTCGTTCAATATCCGGCAGGCGGCGGGATCGACATTACCTCGCGTCTCCTGGCGAAGTACGCGGAGAAATACCTCGGGCAGAAGATCATCGTCGTCAACGTCGTCGGCGGCGGCGGCGTGGTTGGAAATACTCGCGTCGCCAGCTCGAAGCCGGACGGCTATACCCTCGGGCTCGAGATTCCCGCGATCATCACCGACAAGAGCCTCCTGCCGGACGTGTCGTACACGGCGGAGTCCTTCGATCCAATCGTCCTTGTGAATACGGACTACGGTGTCTTGAGCGCCAAGAGCGGCAGCGAGTTCGAGCGGTCGTTCAAAGATACCGAAGCGCAGGCTAAGGCCCATCCCCATACCGTGACGGTCGGCGAGAGCGGACTCTGGACCAGCAACGATTGGTCGCTCCTCGCTCTCAAGCAGGTCTATAACATCCCCTTCCAGCGCGTCGAGTTCCAAGGCGGAGCCCCGGCGCTGCGCGCGGTCATGGCCGGGACGGTCAATCTGGCGTTCAACTACCCCTCTGAGATCATCGACTACGTCAAGGCGGGCACCGTGAAGCCCGTCGCCGTCGCCGCGCCCAAGCGCCTGGCGTCATTCCCCGACACGCCAACGTTCAAGGAGCTCGGTCTCCCGAGTGCGCAATTTTCGCTCTGGCGGATTCTGGTGACCCCGCACGGAGCCTCGGCGGATGTCCAGAAAGTCTTGGAAACGGCGTTCCTCAAAGCCCTCAACGATCCCGAGCTGAAAGCGGACTACGCCAAGGCCAGCCTCCCCTGGGGACCTGGTTCCGCTCAGCAGGCGCTCGCCCTCATCCGGTCTGACGAGGGTACCTACAAGACCTTCATCGAGCACTACAAGCTCCATCCGGGCTCCACGCCATAATCGATGGCGAGGATCAAGTATCCGCAGGTATTCGTCGGCGCCGTACTCCTGGTCATCGGCTTCTACTTCTGGTGGCTGAGCAACGGCCTGCAGTTGAGCGCCGCCGAATACCCGCGGATCGTCCTTGCGCTCATGATCGGCGTCGCCGTCGTCATGGTAGGCGCGGGAATCCGTTACGATCGTTCCGTGGCCAGTTATGACTTCGCCGGCGTGGCCGTGCCGATCGTTCTGACGCTGATCTACATCGCATTGTTCGGACGGCTGGATTTCCGGGTGCTCACGGCGCTCTACGTCCTGGCCATGATCTGGAAGCATCCCGCAGGCTGGTCACTGTTCTCCAAAGTTGTGCTCGCCGCGGCAACGAGCATGGCGCTGTATACCATCTTCGTTCGCGCATTCAACTTGCCGATTCCATAAGCCGGACGTTTCGGGAGAGACGGCGCCTTGTACGACTGGAACACGATCCTCCTAGCGTTGCATCAGGTGCTCACGCCGATCAGCATCGTAGCGATGGCTATCGGGCTGGTTATCGGATTCTTCATCGGCATCATCCCCGGTGCGACTGCGACGATGGCGGTAGCGCTGACCGTGCCGCTGACGTTCTCGTTCGCAACGGCGCCGGCACTGATGATGCTGTTGGCCGTCTACGTGTCCGCCATCTGGACCGGCTCGATCTGCGCCGTCTTGATCAACATACCTGGAACGGTGGCTTCAGCGGCCACCACGTTCGACGGCTATCCCATGGCGAAGAAGGGGCAGGCGGCCAAGGCATTGGCCGCATCGTCGTACTCGTCGTTCATCGGCACGCTGATCAGCGGCCTCATCCTCATTGGATTGACCTCCGCGCTCGCGCCGGTCGCTTTGAAGTTCGGCCCGATCGAAACGTGCGCCCTGGCGCTGTTCGGGCTCAGCATCGTCTCGACGCTCTCCGGCGGGAGCGCACTGCGCGGCTGGGGAGTGGCGCTCGTCGGGCTCTTGGTTGCCACCGTGGGCATGGCTCCCCAACTGGGCGAGCCGCGCTTCACCTTCCACAGCGTCAACCTGCTGAGCGGGATATCGGTCATCCCCGTCATCATCGGTATCTTCTCGATCCCGGAAGCCATTGGGCTGGCGCTCAAGCGCGGCACCATGTTCAAGATGCCGGGGAAGATCACCGGATCGCCGTTTCTGCGCTGGAGCGAAATCGTCCGGATCTTCCCGACGTCGATTCGTTCCTCGTTCATCGGAGCGGCGCTCGGCCTCATCCCCGCAGTCGGCCCGGAGACGGCGACGTTCCTTGGATATTGGGCCGCGCAGAAGTTCTCGCGCTACCGTGCGCTCTTGGGCAAAGGTGAGATGGACGGGGTAGCGGCCTCGGAAGCGGCGAGCTGCGCGATCCTAGGAACGTGCCTGGTTCCGCTGCTTTCGTTCGGCATCCCCGGATCGGCGGAGGCCGCCGCCTTCGAAGCCGGTTTGATGATTCACGGACTCCGGCCGGGCCCCGCGCTCTTCACGCAGCAGTTGCCGATGCTGTGGGTGCTGTTCTTGGGATTCATTCTGGCGATCGTCGGCACGTTTCTGCTCTCGCTCGTCTCGACGATGATCTCGCCGGCCATGCTGCGCATACCGCCCGCCGTTCTCGCACCGCTGATCATCGTCTTCAGCGTCATCGGAGCGTACGGTTTGAGCAGCAACCCGTTCGACGTGTACGTCATGCTCGTAGCGGGACTGCTCACGTTCCTCTTGCAGATCCTCGGCTTCTCGCCGATTCCGCTGGTCCTTGCGATCATCTTGGGACCCATCATCGAGACCAGCCTCTCCGAGGCTCTAGCGGCCTATGGCGGATGGCACGGACTTGGAATCTCGCTGGGGGTTCACCCGATCGCCTTGGCCTTCTT
>SCQY01000094.1 GCA_004298665.1 bacterium
CGTCGCCTCGCCGGACGAGGCCACGCTGCGCGCGGGAATTCTCGCTGCGCTCGAAGAGGCTACCCCGCGCGAGCTGGCCCGCCGCCAGTGCCTGGTTGGCCCGCATCGCGACGATCTCGAGCTGACGCTCGGGGAGCACCCGCTTGCACAGTACGGCAGCCAAGGACAGCAGCGCACAGCGGTCCTCGCGCTCAAGGCCGGCGAGTATGCCGTGGTGCGCGAGCGTACGGGCGAGGCCCCCGTCTTGTTGCTGGACGACGTCCTCTCCGAGCTCGATGCGGAGCGCCAGGAAGCCTTCCTGGGCAGTGTGGAAGGCTACGAGCAGGCTTTTGTAACGGCCACTGCGCTGCCCGGCTTGGAGCTTGGGTCGGCACGCTATGTGGTCGAAGGCGCGAGGCTCTCCCGCATACGATGACAGCGATGACGCAGTGGCCGGCAGCCAGTCCCGCGAGGGCGGCGTAGTGGAGCGTTTGTCCGCAGCCCTCCAGCGGTGGCAGCCGCCGGCAGAGGCGTCGCTGGAGCACGCCGTGGCTTCGCAGTGGGAACGCATCGTCGGCCCCGGAGTGGCCGCCAATGCCCGTCCTCGCGAGCTGCGCGACGGTGCGCTGACGGTTCTGGTTCCTTCGGCGGCCTGGCGCCATGAGTTGTCCTTCCACGCGCCCTCGATCGTGGCCGCGCTTCGAGCGGTGCCGGAGATCGGTGATCGCGTCGAGCGCCTGCGCCTGCGCCTCGGGCGCGCGCGGATGCCGCGCACGGCGCGTGCGCAGGTCTTGATGCCGCAGAGGCACCCGAACGCGCCGCAAGGCGACCGTCCGTACGATCCGGCGCTGGATACGGCTACTGCCTTCGAGCGCCTGCGCCAGCGCTTTGCGCGCATCGCGCGCGAAGAGCGGCGTCGCGGACGCGAGGCCTGCCCGGATTGCGGGGCCTTTCTCGCGCGCGGCGAACGATGTATGGCGTGCAGCCGGCGACGCGGTGAGGCCATCGTACGCGCTACCCAGCGCCACCTCTTCGAATCGCCGTGGATCGGCTACGACGGTACGGCGGCGCTGGTGCCGGGGCTCGATTTCGCCCGCTATGCCAACGTTCGCGCGCGTACGCTCGAACGGTGGTGGAAGATGCTGGAGCGCGCGCGCTATCGCGGCGCGGTCAGCCGCGACGGGCGCGAGCGCAAAGTGGCACAGTCGTACGTTGCGCTGAAGAGCGGGCTGACGCCGGAACGCCTGACGCCGGTGATCGCCCGCGATATCCTGGGTGACCAGATCTACGATCTACTTTGGGGAGTCCATGACGCGAGATAACGGCCGTACACCGGCCAGCAACGGGTACACCAGCGAGTCGATCGAGGTGCTCAAGGGCCTCGAGGCGGTCCGCAAGCGCCCCGGCATGTACATCGGCAACACGTCCACGCGTGGGCTTCACCAGCTCGTTTGGGAGGCAGTGGACAACGCCGTCGACGAAGCGCTCGCGGGCTTCTGCGATCGGATGGTCGTTACGCTGCACAAGGACGGCTCTGTCTCCGTGGAGGACAACGGCCGTGGCATCCCGGTGGACATGCACGCCGAGGAGAAGATGCCCGCAGTCGAAGTGGCGATGACCATCCTCCATGCCGGCGGCAAGTTCGGCAAGGGCGGCTACAAGGTCTCCGGCGGACTGCACGGCGTGGGCGTCTCCGTCGTCAATGCCCTGTCGGAGTGGATGATCACGCGCGTCAAGCGCGACGGGCGGGAATACGAGATCCGCTTCTCGCGCGGCCTCACCACGCAAAAGCTCAAGACGATCGCCAACAACGTCGAGGGGACCGGCACGCTTCAGCACTTCATGCCGGACACCGAAGTGTTCGAGGAGACGGACTTCCACTGGGATTTGGTGGCGGGGCGCTTGCGGGAACTGGCGTTCCTCAACCGCGGGCTGACCATCATTCTCACCGATGAGCGCGGCGAGCAGCCCAAGACTGCGACGTTCAAGTACGACGGCGGCATCGTCTCGTTCATCGAACACCTCAACGCCAAGAAAGATCCGCTGCACGACATCATCTATGTCTTTGGCGAGCGCGAAGATACCGTGGTGGAGTGCGCGCTGCAGTGGAACGACGGCTATGCCGAGCAGATCTATTCGTTCGCGAACAACATCAACACCATCGAAGGCGGCATGCACCTTACGGGCTTCAAGTTCGCGCTCACCAACGCCGTCAACGAATACGGCCGGCGGAAGAATTTCATCAAAGAGAACGAGGCGGCGCTGCGCGGCGAAGACGTGACCGAAGGACTCACCGCGGTTATCAGCGTGAAGCTCAAGGAACCGCAGTTCGAAGGTCAGACGAAGACCAAGCTCGGCAACGCTTACGTGCGCGGCATCGTCCAGCAGCTGGCCAGCGAGAGGATGGGCTTCTGGTTCGAGGAAAACCCGCGCTTCGGCAAGATCATCGTCGACAAGTGCATGTCCGCCAGTCGAGCGCGCGAGGCGGCGAAGAAAGCCCGCGAACTGGCGCGCCGCAAGAACGCGCTCGATGGGCTCGGGCTTCCCGGCAAGCTCGTCGATTGCTCGAACAAGGATCCCAAGGAGAGCGAGATCTTCCTCGTGGAGGGAGACTCCGCCGGCGGCAGCGCCAAGGGCGGGCGCGATCCTAAGAGTCAGGCTATCCTGCCGTTGCGCGGCAAGATCATCAATGTCGAGAAGGCGCGCATGGACAAGGTGCTGGCCAATGAGGAGATCCGCACGATCATCACGGCGCTTGGCACGGGCTTTGGCGAGGAGTTCGACCTCGAGAAGCTGCGCTACGATCGCGTCATCATCATGACGGACGCCGACGTCGACGGCTCCCACATTCGCACGCTGCTGCTGACGTTCTTCTACCGGCAGATGCGTTCGCTCGTGGAGGAGGGGCACGTCTTCATCGCTCAGCCGCCGCTGTACGGCGTCAAGCGAGGGAAGAAGGCGCTGCAGTATGCCTACTCCGATCCCGAGCTCAAGGAGCTGCTCGGTGATGCCGAGGGCAAGGACATGCAGATCCAGCAGTACAAGGGCTTGGGCGAGATGGACCCCGAGCAGCTCTGGGAGACCACGATGAACCCCGAACACCGCGTCTTCCGCCAGATCTCGCTGGACGACGCCGTTTCGGCCGACGAGATGTTCACCACGCTGATGGGCGACAAAGTGGAACCCCGCAAAGAGTTCATTCAGTTGTATGCTAAGAGCGTCAAGAACCTGGATCTGTAACGGCATACAACTGAATGAACTCGCCTCCCCGGAGGGGGTTCAAACCGTGGGGTCCCCGCGAGCCGCAGGCGCG
>SCQY01000095.1 GCA_004298665.1 bacterium
TCGAACCTCTATCGCGCCCGTGCCGCTTTGGAAGATGTTGCCGTGCGGCAGGCCGCCGAACGGCACGCACCGGATCTGGCCGCACCGTGGCGCGATCGGGCACGTGTAGCGGCGGAGCAGCGTGACTTGCCGACGCTCATCCGCGTAGATCGCACGTTTCACGAGTCGATCGGTCAGGCCAGCGGCAATGTCTACCTTCAGCGCTTACAGGCGCAGCTCTGGAGTCAAATTGAGCGTGTGATGCACGAGTATCTGCGCTTTGAGCGCTACCCCCAACACGTGTGGGAAGAGCATCAGATGATCGCGCACGCGATCCAGGCTGGACGCGGGGCGGAGGCGGCCCGTTACATGCGCCGCCACCTCGACGCCAGCCTCGCGGCTGTGATTGGACATCTGCGAGAGGAGCACAAACAACCATGAACGAGCGCGAACGGGTTGCCGCGGAACGCGACACGTGGGAGAACGAAGACGTCGCGGCATTCGCACGGCGGCGGCCGGAGCGCCGCGAGGACTTCCAGACGTTTAGCGGCGAGACGATGGAACGGCTCTACACGCCCGCGGACGTGCAGTACGACTATGACCGCGATCTCGGCTTCCCCGGGCGCTATCCGTTTACGCGCGGACCGTATCCCACGATGTATCGCGCGCAGCCGTGGACGATGCGGCAAATCGCCGGTTACGGAACGGCCGCCGATACGAACGAACGCTTCCGCTTCCTGATCGCACAGGGACAGACGGGCATCTCCGTCGACTTCGACATGCCCACGCTGATGGGCTACGATTCCGACGATCCGCGCAGCGAGGGCGAAGTCGGGCGTGAAGGTGTGGCCATCGATACGCTGGATGATCTCGACGTCTTGTTTCGCGGCATCGAGCTCGACAAGATCAGCGTTTCGATGACGATCAACCCGACGGCGTGGATCCTCATGGCCATGTACGTCGCGCTGGCGCAGGAACGCGGCATACCGCTGGATCGCCTCGCCGGCACCGTGCAGAATGACATCATCAAAGAATATGTCGCGCAGAAGGAGTGGATCTTTCCGCCACGCCCGGCGATGCGCATCGTGCGCGACTCGATCTTGTACTCGACCAAGCACATGCCGCATTACAATCCGGTCAACGTCAGCGGTTATCACATCAGAGAAGCCGGCTCGACGGCCGCGCAGGAAGTGGCCTTCACGTTGGCTGCCGGCAAAGCCTATGTAGAGGAAGTGATCAAAGCAGGCGGCAGCGTGGACGACTTTGCGCCGCGCTTGTCGTTCTTCTTTGTATCACAGATCGACTTCTTGGAAGAAGTCGCGAAGTTCCGGGCCGCACGGCGTATTTGGGCACGCACGATGAAGGAGAAGTACGGAGCGAAGAAAGCGGAGTCTATGCGGCTTCGCTTCCACACGCAGACAGCGGGCGCATCGTGCACCGCGCGGGAGCCGCTCAACAACATCGTTCGCACGACCATCGAAGCTCTGGCGGCCGTCCTGGGCGGCACGCAGTCGCTTCACACGAACGGCTACGATGAAGCGCTGTCCATCCCGTCGGAGACCGCGATGAGAATCGCGTTGCGTACGCAACAGATCATTCTCGAAGAATCGGGTGTGGCGGGAACCATCGACCCGCTTGCCGGCTCGTACGCCGTGGAAGTCCTGACCGATCGCATCGAGCAGCGCGTCAACGAGTACTTCGATCAGATCGAAGAGCGCGGCGGAGTGATCGCCTGTGTGGAGGAGAGCTGGCTGCAGCAGGAGATCGCCAATGCAGCATTCGACTTGGCGCGCAAGAAGGATGCTCACGAGCTGGAGTTCGTGGGTGTAACGAAGTACCGCGACGATAAAGGAAAGGCGCCCGCCCTCGATCTGCATACGATCGATCCGGCTTGGGAACGCAACCAGCTTGAGCGCCTTCGCCGTACGAAGGCGGAACGCGATCAGAGCGCCGTGGCCTCCGCGTTGGAGCGGCTCGTGCAAGCTGCTCGCGACGAGAACGAGAACCTGATACCCTACACAGTTGAGGCCGTGAAGGCGCGCGTAACGGGTGGAGAAATCGTCAACGCGCTGGTACCGCTCTTCGGCCGATACAAGGAGCTTGCGATCTTCTAATGATGAGTATGCCGACGCACACGTTCCGTATCGTTGTTGCGAAACCCGGCCTCGACGGCCACGATCGGGGTGCAAAAATCGTGGCTCGCGCGCTGCGCGATGCGGGCATGGAAGTCATCTACACGGGCCTCCATCAGACCGCAGAGGAGATCGTCGAGACCGCAATTCAAGAAGATGCCGACGTCATCGGCGTATCGATCCTTTCCGGCGCACATATGACCATCTTTCCGAAACTTTTTGGACTCTTGCGGGAGCGCGATGCGGGCGATATTGTGGTGGTTGCCGGCGGCGTGATTCAAAGCGAAGACGTGCCAAGGCTGCAAGAGATGGGTGTCTCCGCGGTCTACGACGCGGAGCAGCCGCTGCAAGCATTGGTCGACGCCGTGACGCGGTTGGCCGCCGAACGGCGTGTGCGCTTGGGGTTGTGATGATCAAGACCGCCGTAGCCTGGCCGGTCCGCTACGATGCATCGTACCGGCCGGCCATAGACGAACCGTATTGGGATCGCCGTCTGGAAACGATGGATCCGGAAGAGCGCAATGTGGTGATCCTTGCGAAGTTGCAAGCGCAGATCGCCTGGTGCTGGAATCGCTCGCCGTTCTATCGCGAGAAGTGGCAGGCCGCCGGCTTCGAGCCGGGGGACTTGCGTACGCTTGAGGACTTTTCACGTCTGCCGGTACTACACAAGCGTGAGCTGCGTGAGGAGCAGGCGGCGCATCCGCCGTTTGGCCGCTATACGTGTGACGAGCCATCGACGTGGCTGCGCATCCACGGGACCAGCGGAACTACCGGCAAACCAACGGGATTCGTGATCTCGCGCGACGATTGGAGCCGGATTGCCGAAGCCCAGGCACGCGTCATGTGGGGTATGGGGTTTCGCCCATCGGACACGCTCTTTGTGGCGTCGCTGTTTTCGTTGTATATGGGTTCGTGGGCCGCGTTGCTAGGCGCTGAGCGCCTCGGCATGACGTGCTTTCCGTACGGTGCCGGCATTCCCGGCATGACAAAGCAGGCCCTGACGTGGCTGCGAGAAGTCAAGCCGAACAGCTTCTACGGAACGCCGTCATACGCGTTGCGGCTAGCGGAAGTTGCGCTGGCGGAGGGCCTGGACCCGCGCGAACTGGGATTGCGCAAGATGTTCTTCTCGGGGGAGCCCGGCGCCGGCGTGCCTTCGGTCAAGGCGCAGCTGGAAGAGACGTTCAACGCCAAGGTGTTCGATAGCGGGTCCACGGCCGAGATGACGCCCTGGATAACCGATGGAGAGTGCGCCGAGCGGCGTGGTATGCACCTATGGCAGGATATCGTCTATGCCGAAGTCTGCGACCCGCAGACGTTTCGGCCGGTGGCGTTCGGTAGCGAAGGTACGCCTGTCTACACGCATCTCGAGCGTACGTCGATGCCGATGATCCGCTTTGCGGCCGGTGATCTCACGACCTGGACGAATGAGCCGTGTTCATGCGGGCGGACCTATCCGCGCTTGCCGCGCGGGATTTACGGCCGGATCGACGATCAGTTGACGGTGCGCGGGGAGAACGTGTTTCCGTCGTCGATCGAAGAAGTGTTGCGCGGCGAAGGCTTCCGCGACGAGTACCGGGTTGTGGTGACGCGCAAGGGTGCGTTGGACGAACTCACCGTGCGCGTTGAAGCGCTGGAGCGCGATCGCGATCGAGTTCGCTTGGGCGAGGCGCTCCGCCGTGTGGTTGGTCTGCGTTGCGAAGTCGACTTCGTCGAAGTCGGCAGTCTGCCGCGCAGCGAGCTGAAGAGCCGCCGCGTCGATGACTTACGGCCGAAGGGCTAGATCGATGCGGAGTAACTCCCCGTTGGACGTGGTGGAAGGCATCAAGCGAGGCGACCGGCGCGCGCTCGCCCGGGCAATCTCTGTGGCCGAAGGCGGCGGCGCGGCCCCGCTGGTCTCGGCGCTGTTCAAGGAGACCGGGCGTGCCTTCACCATCGGCATCACGGGGCCCCCGGGCGTGGGAAAGTCCACGCTGACGGGGGCGCTGGTCACCCGCGCGCGCAAGGAAGGCAAGAGCGTCGGCCTGATCCTGGTCGATCCCAGTTCGCCCTTCTCCCAAGGGGCGCTGCTGGGCGACCGCATTCGCCTCTCCGATCATTTCACGGATCCCGACGTCTTCATCCGCTCGATGGCCAGCCGCGGCCATCTAGGCGGCATCGCCGGCGCCACCGGCGACGCGGTGATGCTGATGGACGCTTTCGGCAAGGACCTGGTGATCGTCGAGACCGTGGGGGTGGGGCAGTCGGAGATCGAGATCGCGGAGGTGGCCGATACCACCGTCGTCTGCCTGCAGCCCGGCTCGGGCGACTCGATCCAGGTGCTCAAAGCCGGCATCATGGAGATCGCCGACATCTTCGTCGTCAACAAAGCCGACCACCCGATGGCGGGCCAGCTGCGCCGTGAGATCCGCGTGATGATGACGATGCTGGACTGGCAGGGCTGGGCTCCCGCGCTGGTGATGACCCAGGCCACCGCCGGCGAAGGCGTCGATCAACTCTGGCAGGCCCTGTGGTCGCACCGCGCTTACCTGCAGGAGAGCGGCGAGTTGCGGGTCAAGCGCGCCAGCGCCTTCGCCCACGAAGTGCGCAACTTGATCGTAGGGCGCCTAGCCGGCGCCGTCGACGGCGCGATGGCCGCAGCGGCTGTCTCCGGGCTGATGGAGCAGGTGGCCGACCGGGTGCTCGATCCCTACGCCGCCGCCGAGCAGATCTTTCAGCGCTTTGATCCCAAGGCACCACACTCGCCGGGTGCGCGCTTGGCTCCGCGCGTGCGCGCCACGGTGAAGGGGTTCCATAAAGCTAGCGAGACGGAGACAGCCCACCATCACAAGATGATCGTGTAGTGGTTCAGGCTTCCAGGTAGCGGCGCTACGAGGGGATCTCGGGGCGCGTGGGATGGTGATTCCAGATGTGCTCCGGCTCTCCGAGCTCGTTGTTGATCCAGCGGGCCCAGACGAAAAGCGCATCCGATAGCCGGTTGAGGAATTTGACGCTGATGGCTTCGGCTTCGCCCTCACGCTGCAGGCGCACCAGGAGACGCTCGGCGCGGCGGCAGATCGTGCGGGCTACATGGAGATAGCCACCGGCGAAGGAGCCGCCGGGGTGAATGAAGTTGGTTAGCGGCTCGAGGTCTCGTTGGCAGCGGTCGATAGCGTGCTCGAGAAAGTCGATGTCGGCCTGCTCGATCTTGGGCATCGCCGCGCTGCGCTTCTCCGTCGGCGTAGCGAGCTCGGAGCCGAGGTTGAACAGCGAGTCCTGGGTCCAAGCGAGCCATCGATCGAGGGTCTGCGCGCGCGGACGCTGCGCGTGCTCGGCAATTGCGCGGCGCGCCAGCCCGATCATCGACGAGCACTCGTCGACGGTTCCATAACATTCGATCCGCTGTGCGTCTTTGGGAACGCGCGCACCGCCGACGAGTCCCGTCGTTCCGGCATCGCCGGTGCGCGTATAGATACGTGGCGACTTCGGCATAGGTGAAGTTTCGCCGCCGATGCGCCGGCTTCATTGTAGTGGTGCAGCGGAATTCGCGGCCGGCCCTAGCGTCGAAGCTAGTTCGCAAGCCGCCCGCATCAGTCTTCCGAGATCGATCCACCAGGATGCCGACGCCTGTGGACCCCTAGCGATTGGATGCGGTGTGAGAACGCATAGCGTGCCGTTAGACCATGCGAGCTCCCCGATGGTGAGGGCTACACCCGCGATGCGCTCGTATTCCGAACGGTACTTCAGGCCGTAAAAGACTGCGAACGTCGGTCGAAATGTTCGTAGCCGGGTAGTAAGCGTCGCTATGCGCTCGACGTGGAACCTATGTCGATCCGCCTCTTCGGCAGCTCCTCCACGAGTATTTCCAAAGTGCCTTTGATCAGCAGATGGCACAGCGTGGAGCCTTCGTAGAGCGCGTGCTCGTCGCGGGGCTAGACAAACCGAACGGATGGGTTTATACTATTGCCGTCAATAAGGGTCGGCGTATGGCGTCTAGTCGTAATACCGGGCGATCACGAGCCGCGCCACGTGCACGCACGGTACGGAGCCGCTGAAGCCAGCGAAGTCGTAGCCGAGATCAGAGCCGATGGAGTTGTGAAGATCAGACGCGCAAGTAGGGCCCTGACACGAGCCCAAGTGCGGCGGGCGCTTGAGCTCATCGCCGAGTATCGCGTGGAACTCATGCGGATCTGGGAGGAGTATTGCTGATGGCCGGTCGAGCTCATGCGATTACCGACGCCGACATCGAAGCCGCCTATCGCCGTGGCGAGGAGGCGATCGCGCGCGAGCCGTTTGCCACGAGCGTCCGATACGATAGCGCCACCGATACGGTCGTCATTGCCATGAACAACGGCGCTGCGTTGGTTATCCCGCGTCGGTTGCTGCAGGGACTCCGGGATGCGTCTCTCGCTCAGCTAGAACGTGGCCGTGTCGTGGTGCAAGGAACTGCTCTTACCTGGCCGGACCTCGATGTCGATTTTACACTCGGGGCACTCCTCAATGGAATCTATGGCGGCAGACGTTGGATGTCGGAGCTAGCCCGTCATGCCGGTGCGACGAAATCGAAGGCGAAAGCCGCTGCGGCGAG
Organism: bacterium; assembly: GCA_004298665.1. Lineage (GTDB taxonomy): Bacteria > Vulcanimicrobiota > Vulcanimicrobiia > Vulcanimicrobiales > SCRA01 > SCRA01. The sequence goes on from SCQY01000095.1 coordinate 6,676, forward strand.
AGCCAATGGGCTAAGAGGCGGACGCCCGCGGAAGAGTCGCCCCTAGCCGTATTCGCGAAACATATGCGTCTGGTACCGCCTCGACCCTGGGCGGCCGAGTATCAGGCCGTTTCCCTCGCTAGCTTAGAGAGTCGCACGCTGCAGCGCCGCCAGCGCCAGCAGCCGCGTTGAGTCCAGGGTCGGCAACGGAGAGTTCGCGTCGCTCACGATCAGCGGGATCTCGGTGCAGCCTAGCACGACGCCGTCGCAGCGGCCTCGCGCATTTGCCCGATGACCCGCTGGAAGAACTCCAGCGCCTCGGGCCGGAAGACGCCGTACACCAGCTCCTCCATGATGACGCGGTTCATCTCCTCGCGCTCGGATACGTCCGGCCGCATCCACTCCAACCCTCGCGCCGCTAACTGCGCGGGATACACCGTAGCGTCGAAGCGGCGGCCTCGCGACTCGTGCCACACTGGTGGCACGCCGATCGGCTATCGTTTAAATAAGGCCGCCGTGAAAGCGCTGCTCGTTTTTCTATGCGCACCGCCGCCCGGAACCGGCCCAATTATCGAGTACCGTCTATCTAAGGAGTCGCTTCCATTGAATATCCCAATCTATAGCGCTATCGCGTTACTGGGTTCTCTCGCCGCTTGCAGTGGCGGAGGCTCAGCGCCCGGCCCCGCGCCGACGCCCGGTCCACTGGCCGTCACGCCGGCCGCCCTCACGTTCCTAGGACCGGGTCCCGGTCAAGTCCAGACCGTGACGGCATCGGAGAGCTGGTTCTCCGGTCCATTTTCGTTGGGTAACGGCTGTTCCGGTATCGCGACCGTTGCTCCACACGCGGGATCGACCACCAGCTTTGACGTCACGCCGAACGCGGCGGGAACCTGCACGCTGACTGTGAGCGGCGCTCCGGGACAAACGCAGCCCGTCGCCATCACGATCACCACCACCAGCGTAGGAGGTCACTGATGCCTCAGGCACTCTTCCGCAACGTCATCGCTGTCGTCGCGGTATCCGTTGTCTCCGGAACGCTGGGAGCGTGTTCGGGCGGCGCGTCGCGCTCGCTCCCAGCTGCCACGTCCAGTAGCGTCATAGCGCCTCCGCCGGCGTCGAGAAGTCAAGCTGAAGTGGCGTTCCGAATCGTCATCCCGCAGACCGGTATCACGCCGAAATACGTCTCCAGCGGCTCCAAGTCGGCCTCGATCGCCGTGAACAACGGTAAGCCGCAAGTCGTGCCGTGCACCACCACGTGCAACGCCACCGTACTGGCGCCCATCGGCACCGACACTTTCGCCGTCAGTCTCTACGACGACACCACCGCCAAAGGTCACCTCCTTTCCACCGGCTCGCTGACACAAGCCGTCGTTGCCGGTCAAGCCAATACCGTCAACATCAGCTTCAACGGCGTCATTGCCAGCCTGGCGATCAGCGCTACGCCCAACTTGATCCCCGGCACCACTGCCAGCGTGCCGATCACGGTCACGGCGAAGGACGCGGCCGGCTATACCATCGTCGGCACCTACACCACGCCGGTAAGCCTCACCAATAGTGACACCTCCGGTGATACGCAGCTCACCCCATCCAGCATCTCCGACAGCTCCACGCCGATCACCCTGACGTATAACGGCGCCGGCGGCTTCCCTGGAACCAACGTCGCCGCCGCCAGCGGGCCGATCGCCGCAACACCGTTTGCGATAGCAAGCCTGAAGACCACGTGTCTCAATTCACGCACCGGCGGCGCCCCGCTAGGGCTCTATCCGTGCGACGTGCAGAACGCCTATAGCCTGGCCTCGGCCACCACGGCCGGCACCGGCAAGACGATCGCCATCGTCGATGCCTATGACGACCCCAACGCCGAGAGCGACCTCGCCGTCTACCGCACGGAGTTCAACCTCCCGCCCTGCACCACGGCCAACGGCTGCTTCAAGAAGGTAAACCAAATCGGCGGCACACCGTACCCCGCCACCGATCCCACCGGCGGCTGGGAGGGTGAGGAGTCGCTCGACCTCGATGCGATCTCGGCCGTCTGTCCGAACTGCAAGATTGTCCTCGTCGAAGCCAACGACGCGACAAGCCCCAACATGTACACAGCCGTCGCCACCGCCGCCGCGATGCCCGGCGTCAGCGCCGTCAGCAATAGCTGGAGCGGCATGGAATATAGTGGAGAGCAAGCCGAAGACGCCTACTTCCACCATCCCGGCATCCCAGTCGTCTTCGCCACGGGCGACTACGACTACCAAGCGGGGCCGCAATACCCCGACGCTTCGCCCTACGTCACCGCGGTCGGCGGCACCAGCCTGCAGGCCGACAGCAGCGCCCGCGGCTGGACGGAGACCGTCTGGAACAACTACCCCTCGTATGGCTCGATCGACCAAGGCACGCAAGGCGGCTGCAGCCTCTACGAACCCAAGCCCGCGTGGCAGCACGACCTCGGCTGTCCCAACCGCATGACGGCCGATCTCTCCGCCGTCGGTGACCCGTACACCGGTACCGCCTACTACGATACGTTTGCATCCGGCACCGGCTGGAGCGTTATCGGCGGCACCAGCCTCGCTGCTCCGATCATCGCTGCCGTCTACGCGCTCTCGTCGAATACCGCGAGCATCAACGACGGATCGTACCCGTACACGCACGCCTCGCAGTTCTACGACGTCGTCAGCGGCAACGATCTCGGTGTCTCGGGCATAGGACTATCCGCAGCGTGCGTTGGCCCCACGCTCTACTTCTGCACGGCGGAAACCGGCTACGACGGACCGACGGGAATCGGAACGCCCACCGGCGCCGGCGGTATCGATCCGCTGTCGGCAAATGGCCGTCGTGCCATCCCCGCGCGCTCGCCCGACGTCGCCGCGCGAATGGCAAAACTGCGCGGCCGGCCGACGTATCGTCTCTGCCCGCCGCCTACCACGCCGAAGGTCATGTCGTGCATGGCCATCCGCGTCGACACCACCGGCCTGTAACGGCGCGCAGCCACGCAACCCGAGAGGGTGGGGCCCTGCAAGGGCCTCACCCGCAATCTAACGTGCCACCCGGTTGGCACGCTAGTACCTTACAGTAATTCTGTTGTAGCAATGATGCCGGCTCTGGCCGATGCCAGGATGGGAGCCTGAGTATGGTGCTCCGCGTCGTTATCGCGCTGCTTTCCCTCGTAGCGGTCTCTTGCATAGGATCGCCGTCTGATGCGAGGACGCACCTCGTGGCCGTATATGCGTTACGCTCTACACCGGACCTACACGCTCATGCAACCTCGCTGACGCATGCGATTGCGGCTGGTATCACGGCTCTTGACGGCTACGAAGCCCGAGAAGTCGGAATGCCACAAACCGACGCCGCAAGGGGTGCGGCGAGCATCGGAGCTGAGTTCTACATCGTAGGACAGCTCGTTGCATCCGGGGAGCATGCACAGGTAGCTATCGCAAGCTACTCGGTCGCGACGGATCATCAGATAGCGTCGCAGACCGTCGTTCTCACTGGCGGGCATTTCCCCGCAACGTACAACTGGTCTCTCCTCCTAAGCTCGCACGCGATGACTATGGAAACGTCTGTGCAATCGAGCGCACCATCAAATCCGCAAGCAGGAGCGGGCTACGCGCTGGTCCCGTTCGCTCCGCCTGGCAACAACGATACGGCGCTCGATTTTGCCACGACAGAGCTGGAGAAGAAGCTGCAGGCCCAAGGAATGAGCATTACGCGAACGCTTACGATGGACCCGGTTGCCGCCGCCGCATCGATCGGCACTCTGTGTAAGCAATACGCCGCTAGCGGAATTTTCATCGGTACCGCACGTCACGAGCAAACCTACAAAGCGTTTTGGGGCGACCGTCCCACGCACGCCGAGGTTCGAATGACGCTCTTCAATTGTGATGGGAGCGTGCGCTGGAAGAGCTACGGAACGGGCGACGTAACGTATTGGTGGTCGAACGCCGGCGCTGCCGTGTCGGACGCCATCGATCGCTCCTTGGACACGATCGTGAACCAACTCGAAGTCCTCAAGAGCGGACAGCCAAACCCAGCCGCGGGTGCGATCCCCGATTCAATCGCAAGTCCAGCGCCCAAGGCGACTCCTTGAGTTGGGCGATCGGCGGCCATCGGGTTGACCTCGTGCGTGTGCGGGGTGAAAATGGAGACTCTTGCGCTATGCGCACGAAGGCGCGTGCAGGCGTCGATTCCTACAGTGGGACCGCAGGAAGTATTGCACGGCGATCCCGGCTGCTTGGCGCGCCAAGTGCTGGATTAGGCGAGCCGCGTATAGGGCGGTCCTGATTGTGGCGCGCGACCCGCAGATGGCGTCCTTTTGCATACGTTTCGTAGTTCGGGGCTGGCACTACCACGCCGATGCGAAGGTACCGCAATTTAGCCGCCGGCGTTTTCGTGCCGCCGATCGATCCGATAATCCAGGATGAGTCTGGGAGTGGCGCGGATGCGCGCGAATAACTGCTCGGCCTCGGTGCTGATACGGGGGCGGGACCCAAGAGCGCCAAATCGGCCGCCTAAGGCGGGGCACTTCAGTTTTCTAAGCCGGGAGCGTTTTGCTTATCGCTCACAATCGTAATGGGCCACCGTTTCGCCCCTTTGGTTGAGAGGGTTGGCAAAGCGAATCGTCCGAACCGGAACGGTGGCTCCTCGCCATCGGCCTCTTACAGCATTCTAAGGGACATCATCTGAAACGGCGCGCTATTTAGCTAACCACAATATTCAGAGAACCGCCTCATGCTATCGTGTCCGCTTTTTCGTGCTCCGGAAGAATCGTTGACATTAAGACCGAGGCGAAGATAAGGCAGGAATTGGTGCCCCCTCGAATCTGCTTACGCGGCTATTATCATTCAATACATTGCGGCTGCGGCCAAAGCCTATGTCTTGTCCATGCTTAATTGTCTTCAGATTGACGCGAGGTTGACTCTTGGCAATACGAAGAAAGTGGATATTGTCATCCAGAACGGCCAACGCACCCTGACCATCGACAGCAAGGGTGCGAACACGAACCTTTATGCGATGCGCGGCAGCAAAATGTACAGTGACGATCCCAATCGCTTCCGCGCCATCGCCCATTTCCGAAATCAGTCATTGTCTGATCTGGCCATCACCCCAGATGTCTACATTATCCCCGCGACAGAAATCGTGAAATATACTTATAGCCCGCCGGGTGGCGCGAAGATCAATCAACTGCATTCAACCAAGGGGAATCTCAAAGGATTGGTAGACAAGTACAAGAAGGCATGGCGTCTGCTTACGGCAGCGGTGAAATGACATCGCGGCGTAGCTACGACCGGCGGCGCCAGCGTCTCCCTCTCTCCATCGAAGATTAGTCGCGTTGGGAGCGCTCGGGTAGTTCGCAAGCCGCCCGCATCCGTCTTCCGAGATCGATCCACCAGGATGCCGACGCCTGTGGACCCCTAGCGATTGGATGCGGTGTGAGAACACATAGCGTGCCGTTAGACCATGCGAGCTCCCCTATGGTGAGGGATACACCCGCGATGCGCTCGTATTCCGCACGGTATTTCAGGCCGTAAAAGACTGCGAACGTCGGTCGAAATGTTCGTAGCCGGGAAGTAAGCGTCGCTATGCGCTCGGCGCGGAACCTATGTCGATCCGACTCTTCGGCCAGGTTGCGCGCGTGAAGAGCGGATAGCTCTGCGACCGCCGTCTCACCATCTGCTGTTCCCCATTTGTCGCGCTGATATAGGCTGATCGCGGTAAGGTCTGTGGGTTTCCCTTGAAACGCAAGAAGCAATTGGATGAGGCGACGCCATGTCGGCTGGGTCGGTGGCCGCTCACCGGTATGCAGGGTGGTAAAGCCGCACGCGAGATGGTGCTGCCGGCAGTCGATGAGGTCGGTCCCGCCCAAGCGAAGCCAAGCCTCGCAGCTGGCATGACCATCGCTGCCTCCGGGCTCCATTCCTACAAACCAGTAGGGTGCATTCCAGCGTCCGTAACCGAACCACGATCTAGCCGCGCGCTCCGTGGCGCCCGGCCCAGCGTTCACGTCAATAGCTTCCACGTCCTCGTCCATGACCGTGTCCGGAACGCTCTCGAGTCGTCTCCCTTGGCATGCGGTCAAATCGAGAGCTCGAGGCTGATCTAAGCCGCCGGTTTCCGGAGCGGCTTGAGCTTCGAGATTTCCTTAGCCTCCGGGGAATGCAAGGTATCGTAGATATTGACCGCCGTCTGGAGGTTCAGCCAGGTCTGCATGCTAACACCTAATACGCGCTCAAGACGCATCGCCATGGCGGGCGTGATGGCTCGCCTTCCGTTGATGATGGCACTGAGGTTCGCCCGACTGATGCGAAGTCGGTTGGCTAGGTCTCCCTGCGTTAGGTGGAGTTCTGGGTCCTGCAAGTACTCACGGATGAACTCGCCAGGTAAAGTTGGTCGCCGGTGGGTTGGAACCATGATCTCTCTGGTCATCAGTCGTCTTCTCCGTGAAACTCTCCAACATCGATGTCGATGGCGCCGCAGGTAGGGTCCCAGCGAAAGCGGATACGGTATCTACCGTCGATACGAATCTGGTACGTCCCCCGCAATTTTCCGTGAAGTTCTTTGAAGCGCCATCCTGGTGGGAAGTTGGAGCAGTCTCCCAACGTGGCGGTATTGAGCAGCTGATCAATCCGCATGGCAGCCTTCTCGTGTAGATCCTGCGGGAGAGTACGCCGCGTACTCTTGCTCTGACGCCCCTCCCAAATAAGGCGTGCCTGATCCCTGCCGAACCGCTCCATCTACGTCCGATTGTATACTGTAAATCGACACTTCGCAAGATGTCGCGCCGTCTACAGCGATCCTTCGCCGGTTTCGATCTCCACGATGCGGCGGACTGCCTCACCAACTTCACCGCCGCCTCCGAAGTAGACGACTTCCCAATAGTTGTCCTCCGGATCGGCGAAATATGCCGAGCGGCCGTCGAAGAGAGTTGCATCTACGGGTTCTTTTGTGATGCGGCCTCCGTACGAGCGAATTGCCGCTACCGTCGAGTCGACTTGTTCACGCGACTCGACGTTGATCGCAAGCGTGAAGCCGCGCAAACCGGTTTCAGGGACATTTGCCTGCACGCAAGCATCAGCTTCAAGTCCACGGAGCGCAAACAGCGCGAGCAAAGCGCCTTTCGTGTAGAACGCAACGAAGTCGTCAGAGTCAACGAGGATCGGCCAACCAAGTTGTGCGTAGAAATCGCGCAGCCTCTTTACGTCACGCGCTCCCAGGGTTACGGTCGTAATGCGCGCCGGGACGGGACTGCGTTCAGATGGCATATCTCTATCTCGACCCCGCTGTGCTGCTCCGGGCTCCCGTGGCTCTTGCCGGTTCGGTCGAGCTCCGTTTCCGCCTCCCCAGCAGCCTGCCACTCGCCTGCGACTAGACCGGCCGGCGGATTCTTCAATTGTTCGGATCGCATTCTTTCGGGGCGCGTACGCTACGCGTATGGAACACACCGGACGTATCGCCATCATTGGTGCGGGCATTGCGGGCCTGTGCACTGCGGTCTACGCGCGAAAGTGCGGTTACGAGGTCGATCTCTTCGAGCAGCACGAGCGGGCCGGGGGGCTGGCAATAAGCTGGCGACGAGGAGAATACACGTTCGAAAACTCACTGGTGTGGCTACTCGGCTCACGACCGGGCGGCCTATTGCATGAGCAGTGGCGCGAAGTCTTCGACATCGACGCGCTGACGTTTGTGGATCCCGACGAGTACGTCCGCGTCGAAACCGAGGATGGCGACTCGTTGAGCATGTACCGTGATATCGATCGCATGGAGGCAGAGCTCCTGCGCCGCGCACCGGGGGATGCAGATGAGATTCGCCGGCTTGCTTCGATGGTTCGGCGGGTTTCGACCAGTGCGTTTCCCGATCCAAGCGAACGCTGGCCGCATGCATTCCTGCGGATGCTGCGCGCCGTACCCTTGATCCCAAGCCTCCGTTGGTGGTCGAGCTTGACGTTGCAAGAATACAGCCGCAGGATCAACAATCCGCTGTTGAGGCGCGCCATCGCCGGCGATGAGTCGAGCACTTTCTCGGCGCTGGTGCTCGTCTTCCCCTTGGTCTGGATGAACGATCGCAACGCGGGCTATCCGATCGGCGGCTCGCAAGCGGTGACGGATCCGATCGCCGCCCAACTTCAGCGGCTTGGCGGACGTCTCCATTGCAGCGCGAGCGTAACGAAGATCCTCGTAGAGGGGGACGTGGCTCGCGGCGTGCAGCTGGCAGACGGTCAGACGTTCGCGGCCGATTGGGTCGTCTCTGCCGCCGATGGCCACGCCACGGTGTACGAGCTGCTGGGCGGCCGCTACACCGATGCCGCCACTGACGCGCTCTACCGCACGCGGGAGACGTTCGCATCGTACGTGCACGTGGCTCTCGGGGTGAATCGGGAGCTCTCGCAGCACGGCAACTCTACCATATGGGTGCCGCAGACGCCCATCCGGGTCGATCCGGGCACGACTCTCCCGTGCGTGACGATGCGTTTCTTCAACGTCGATCCCACGTTCGCTCCGCCCGGAAAGACCGCGCTGACCTGCGTTCTCCCGACGCGCAACGTCGTGTATTGGACGAAACTGCACGACGAAGACCCGGCCAGATACAACGCGGAGAAGGAGCGGGTAGCGCAAGCCGTCATCGCTTCGCTAGAGCACGCTATTCCAGGCATACGCGAAGCCGTCGACGTCGTCGATGTTGCCACGCCCGCCACGGTCATTCACTACACACGTAATTGGAAGGGGAGCATGGAGGGCTGGCTTCCTGCGCCAGGCACCTCCATGACCCTGCCGAACACCTTGCCGCGCCTACGCGGGTTCTACATGGCTGGACAGTGGGTCACCCCCGGCGGCGGATTCCCCTCGGGCCTCATGTCGGCGCGCCGCGCTCTTCG
>SCQY01000096.1 GCA_004298665.1 bacterium
CCGACCCACATCGGCCAGATCAGCGCATGGTCCTGTTTGCGGAAGGATGCTTTGCTGCCCCAGATGGACTGGAACTCGCTGCCTTCCAACGCGCGCGCCAGCTTGGTCGCGTCGGTCGACTTCGTCTCGCTGATGGCCCATAGCAGGCGGTCCATCGTCACGTAGCCGAAGCAGCTGCGCGGGGTTGGCGGCTCATTGTAGCGCTTGCGGTATTCGGTGGAGAACGCTTTGGACTCGGAGTTCCCGGAGCCCAGAACGTTGTCGCCCTTGTAGTACCACTCGGTGCCCCAGTAGCCCACGCGCGCTACGGAGGGGAGTGCCCACACCGTTTCGAGCTCGGCATACGGCCCCGCTGCCGGGATCTTCTTGAGCAGGCCGAACGAGCTGGCCTGCTTCATGCAGTTGACGTAGTCATCGCCGCTGAGTCCGTTGACGATGAACACATCGGGTTTGGCGGCCAGCACCTTGGTGAGATAGGGGCTGAAGTCGCTGGTGCCCAGCGGGGCCAAGTCGTTCTCCACGATCTGGCCGCCCACGTGCTTGATGACGTCGGCGTAACCTTCCGCCAGCGAGTGACCGAAGGCATAGTCCGGCGTGATCATGTACCACTTTTTGCCGAACTTCTTGGCGATGCCGTAGCCCGACGCGTGGCTGAGCGCCCACGTGGTGTGACAGACCTGGAATGTATTCCAGTGGCAGTTCTTGCCGGTGATGGGATCGGCGTGGCCGCCCGTGTCGATGAACAGCGTATTCAGAGAGTTGGCGGCGCCGCTGGTGGAGAGCGCCACGGCACTCGAAACCGTTCCGACGAGTGCGGCGACCTTATCTTGATTGACGAGCTTGCGCGCCTTCTGAACGGCGACGCCCGGGTCGTTGGCGTTGTCTTCGATGACCATCTCGACCTTGCGGCCGAGCACGCCCCCCTTCTTGTTCCACTTTTCGATGACCATCGACATGCCGCGCGTCTGGTTGCGCGCGAGCGCGGAGTAGACGCCGGTGTTCTCCTCGGTGTTGCCGATCTTGAGAATGCCGGCCGCTTCACCGCGGCTGGGGATGAAGGCGGGGAAGCCGGCGGATGCAATGGCCGCTCCAACGGCGGTCCCTTTGATGAACGTTTCGCGAGAAATGGGATGTCCGGACATGTTCAGGCTCCTCCCATAGATGCAGAAAGCCGAACCGTGCGACGAGCACAGCCTCGCTACGATTGGTATCACACCATAAACGAAGGGCTTTCCTGCAATGTTACTCGTGCGCGGAGCAATCTTTTTCCCGTCCGAAATTCGCCGTCCAAGCGGCCTCAGTGCCTCGGCGGCAGCTTCGGCAAACCGAGGTGCGGACGGTCGTCGAAGGCGGGCAGCGTAACGGGCGCCTTTGCCAAGGCGTCCAGCGCTAGCGTGACGGCAGTCTCCAGCTGCGGATCGCGGCCGGCGGCGTAGTCCTGCGGAGCGATCTCAACTTCCACGTCGGGATCCGTGCCGTAGTTCTCGACGCACCAGTGCACGTCGTTGAACCAGAAGGAGAACTCCGGCTGGGTGGTGACCGTCCCGTCCACCAGCGCATGGCGCGGCCAGATGCCGATGACCCCGCCCCACGTGCGCTTGCCGACCAATGGGCCCAGACCGTAGAGCTTGAAGACGTGGCTGAAGATGTCGCCGTCGGAACCGGCGAACTCGTTGGTCAGCCCCACGATGGGGCCGGCCACGGACTCCGGCGGATAGGCTTGCGGCGGTCCCCAGCGCGAGACGTCGTAGCCCACGCGCTTGCGGGCCAGCTTCTCCAGCAGCAGCGGTGAGACGTGCCCGCCGCGGTTGAAACGCGCGTCCACGATCAGGCCGTCACGCCCGCCTACTTCCGCAAGGTAGCCGCGGTGGAACTCCGCGTAGCCCCAGGGCCCCATGTCGGGGATGTGCAGGTAGCCGATGCGTCCGCCGGTTGCCGCGTGGACGCGCGCGCGGTTGCTCTCCACCCACGCGCGGTAACGCAGGGGACGCTCGTCCCTGAGCGTGCGCACGACCACGCGGCGCTGCCGGCCGTCCGCGCCGCGTACGCGTAGCGCCACGACGGCGCCGCCTAGGTTGACGAGGAACTCCGCGGGCGGATGCTCGCGAGAGAGCGGAGCGCCGCCAACGGCGGTGATCACCTCGCCCTCGCGAACTTCGACTCCGGGCTCCGCGAGGGGCGAGTCCCAATCGCGCGCCCACGAGTCTCCGCGCACCACGCGCAGGACGCGATACCCACCGGCTTGCGCGTCGTAGCGCAGATCGGCGCCCAAGAACCCTAAGGCGTACTGTGGCGGCCGGCGTACGTCACCGCCGCCTTCGTACGCATGCGAGGTACCGAGCTCGCCTTGCATCTCCCAGATCAGGTCGGAGAGCTCGCTGCGGGCACGAATGCGCGGCAGCAGCCGCGCGTAACGTTCGTAGACCATGTCCCAGTCGATGGCGCTCATGCGCTCGTCCCAGAACTGCTCGCGCTGGAGGCGCCAGGCTTCGCGGTACATCTGCGCCCACTCCAGGCGCGGCTCGACGTTGGCGTGCAGGCGCTCTACGTCGATCCAGCCGCTCTTGCGCCCGATCTCGTCTTCAGGCTCGTCGTTATCGCCGTTCTCCGGCAGCTTCTCCGTGCCGTCGATCGCGCGCAGGCGCTCGCCGGAACGATAGACCACCGTTTGGCGATCCGCAGCGACACGAAAATCGCTTACCTCCTTGGCAAGCGCGGCGGCTCGCTGCTCCTCGAAGTCGTAGGCCATCAGCGTAGCCTCCGCTTCGACTTCGTGATCGGCCCAGCTCCCGTTCTCGAGCGCGCCGCGCAGCGGCAGCTGCGTGAAGAGCGCACGTCCGTTGACGGCGGCGATCTGCTCGTAGCGCCCTTCTTCCACGGGGAAGGCCAGCATGCGCCCTGCGATGCCTTCGAAGTCGATCTCGACGCGCGCCGGCTCGGCGCTCTCCGGCCTCTCGTCGTGCTCGTCACGGTGCGCGAGGGCACGGGGGCGCGGAACGAACGGATTTGGGGTATGCGCGCGCAGCGTGATGGCAAACGGGCGAATCCCCAAGGGAAAGCCGAGGTCGAACTGCAGGGCGTCGTAGACGGGGTTGAATTCCCGCGTCGAGAGGAAGTAGAGATAGGCCCCTTGGGGATCCCACGCCGGTGCGCCGTCGCTGCGCAGGGGACTCGTGAGGTCGTGGAGTTCTCCCGTGGCGAGTTCCGCCACGCGGATGATCGAGAGGTCGTGCTGCGGGGCCCAGGCGTAGGCCAGCCAACGCCCGTCTGGGGAGAAAGCGAGGTCCGCCGCACGCGCGCCGGGGCTGTGATCGAGCCGGCGCGCGTCGCCGGTGGCTAGATCGACCGTATAGATCTCCTGACGGTGGTTGGCGAGGGCGATGACGTCCTCCGCCGGTGAGACCGCGAGCTCCACGGCACGTCCGACGTCGACGATAGGATCGACGGTGCGCGGCGGAACCATGCCGTCGGCGGCGTGGATTTCGAAGCGCTCGCGCCCCCCCTCGTCGCTGGTCACCACGATGCGCGCCCCGTCGTGAAGCCACTCCGCGAGCCGGTAGCGGACGGCACTGCCCTTGCCATGATGGAGCACGCCCTCTTCCCAGAACGCCATGGTATACGGCTGGCCTCGCGCGATGAGCGCGAGCGAGTGCCCCTCCGGATGCGGTGCATAGTCTTCGAGGAACGGTGCGCCGGAGACGAAGCGGCGCGCCGTCTGCGGAGCAGAGGAAGGCGTTCGGATATCGACGCGCGTGCTGCGATCGGCGCGCGGGTCGTAGAGATAGAGATCCGCCCCGCAGGTGTAGACGATGCGCTCGCCGTCGCTGGAGGGAAAACGTACGTAATACTCTTCGCAATCCGTGTGGCGGCGCAGATCCGTGCCGTCGGCTTGCACGGAGTAGATGTTGCCGATCCCTTCGTGATCGGAGAGGAAAAAGGCGCGCCCGCCGATCCACATCGGCGAAGAGAGATTACCGTTGAGGTGCACGAGCTCGCGAAACGTGCCGCTGCCCTTGGCGTCCACCCAGATCACGCCGGCGGTGCCGCCGCGGTAGCGCTTCCACGGCGCGGGATCGGCATTGTTGCGCCCGATGAGCACGCCGCCGTCGGCGGCTATCGCCAGCGTTACGGCGGCTCCGAAGGGCAGCGCTTCGGGCTGGCCGCCGTCGCGCTCCACGGCGAAGGCCACGGAGTGCTTCGCGAATGGGGTGCCGTGATCGGACGTGAAGAGCACGGCGCTGCCGTCGGGGTGCCAGCCGGAGACGATGCAGAGGCGCCCGCCGAGATAGCTCAGGCGTCGCGCTGGGCCGCCGTCTACCGGCATCAGGTAGACTTCGGGGCAGCCTTCATCGCGGCCGACGAAGGCCAGCAGCGTGCCGTCGGGGGAGATGCGCGGATAGCTGCACTCGCCGTGCGCAGCGGTGAGGCGGCGCGCGATCCCTCCGGCGGCGTCGACGGTCCAGAGGTCGTCTTCGGAGGCAAAGGCGATGCGGTCCCGATGAATGGTGGGGTAACGAAGATAGCCCGCGTGCTCCATGGCGCCGCATTCTGCTCTTGCGATGCGGAGTCCCCGCGTGCCGAACCCACGAGGCGGAGCCGCGCGCGGGGTGGAAGCGTGCACCTCGTGATCGACTTCGCGCTATCCGACGACCTCGTTGCCCTGCGCGACCGCGTGCGCGCTTTCGTGGACCGTGAGGTGGTGCCGCTCGAGGCGCGCCTGCGCGGCGAGTCGCCCAGCCAGGAGACCATAGCGCACCTGCGTGCGAAGGCGCGCGCCGAGGGCATCTACGGCCCGCACCTGGCACGCGAGCTCGGCGGCTTGGGTCTGGACTGGAGATCGGTCGCCGTCGTCTTCGAGGCGGCGGGACGCAGCCTGCTCGGTCCGCTCGCGCTCAACGGCGCCGCCCCGGACGAGGGCAACATGCACTTGCTGCACGAGGTAGCTTCGCCCGCGCAAGCCGAGCGCTATCTGCGGCCGCTGGCGGCGGGCGAGATTCGCTCGTGTTTTGCGATGACCGAGCCGGCGCCGGGCGCGGGAAGCGACCCTGGCATGCTTCGCACGCGCGCGCGCAAAGTCGCGGGCGGCTGGGTGATCGACGGCGAGAAGTGGTTCATCACGGGCGCCGAGGGGGCTGCTTTCGCCATCTGTATGGCGCGCACGTCTGATGACCCGGACGGACGGCGCGGAGCGACGATGTTTCTGGTCGATGCGAGCAACCCCGGCATGCGTGTGCGCCGGCGCATCGGGACGCTCGACCACGTAACGCCGGGCGGCCACTGCGCCGTAGCCTTCGAAGCCTGTGAAGTCTCCGATGACGCCGTGCTCGGCGAAGTGGACGAAGGCTTCCGCTACGCTCAACTGCGTTTGGCGCCTGCTCGGCTGACCCACTGCATGCGCTGGTTGGGCGTGGCGACGCGCGCGCAGGAGATCGCCGTCGTGCGCGCTGCCCAGCGCACGGCGTTCGGTAAGCGCCTCGGGGAGCATCAAGGGGTGGCCTTTCAGCTCGCCGACACCGAGATCGAGTTGCACGCGGCGCGCTTGATGATCTGGCACACCGCTTGGATGCTCGACCGGGGCGAACACGCGCGCCACGAGTCCTCGATGGCCAAGACGTTCGTGGCCGAGGCCGTCTTCCGCGCCGTCGACCGCTCGCTTCAAGTGTGCGGTTCGCTGGGCGTCTCCGACGATATACCGCTCGGCGCGTTCCTGCGCGAGTCGCGCCCCTTCCGCATCTACGACGGCCCTTCGGAAGTCCATCGCATGGCGATCGCTGCGCGCCTCTTCCGGCGCTATGAGGCATCGAAGCGGTGAGCCTCTCCGAGGACGTCGCCGGGTACCTCGAAGCACGCGGGCTGCAGATGATCTCTCTGCGGCGGCTTGCGGGCGGGGCCTCGCAGGAGGCGTGGCTGGTGCGCGCCGGCGATGCAGGCGGCACGCGGGACCTCGTGCTGCGCCGTGACATGGGCGGCACGCTCAGCTCCGCAGCGCGCACGCGCGGCGAGGAGTACGCGCTGCTGAAAGCGGCGCATGCGGCAGGGGTGCTCGTTCCGCGCGTGCTCTTCGAGCCGCTGATCGCCGAAGGCCGCGAAGCGTTCTTCATGGAGCATCTCGAAGGCGAAACGATCGGACGCCGGCTGGTGCGCGATGATGCGCACGCGGAGGTACGGCGGCTGCTGCCCGAGCAGGCGATGCGCGCTCTCGTGCTCATCCACGCCATCCCGCTGGAGGGGCTGCCGTTCTTGGGCGCCGCGAAGAACGCGCACGATCTCATCGCTGCGCTGGAGCGCGATCTCGACGC
>SCQY01000097.1 GCA_004298665.1 bacterium
GCCGTACTACCTGCTGCGCGGTAAGAGTCAGAGCCAGATGAAGAACCAGTGGGACTTCGTCGAGACGCTCTCGATCAGCTCGCACCCCGTTCCCAAGGGCGAGAGCCTCTGCCGCCTCACATAGATCCGTTCGTGCCCGCGACATCCCCCGCGGCTTTGGGTGATGTTGCGGGCACCGCCACGCTGCATGTTCACGATGAGGGCGACCGATGACCCGTATACTCGCAGCCGGAATCTCACAGGAAACCAACACCTTCTCGAACATTCCAACCACGCTGGCGGAGTTCGAGAAGCAGGGCCTCTACCGGGGCCCCGCGGTGGCCGACGCGATGGCGGGAACCGGAAGCGTGATCGGCGGCTTCATCGACGCCGCGCGCCGCCACCATTGGGAGCTCGTCACCGCATTGCGCTCGTACGCGCTCCCCGGCGGCGTCGTGGCCAAGGGTGCGCTCGAAGAGCTCCTTGCGGGCATTCTCCAGACGATCGACGGCGCCGGTGAGCTCGACGGGATCCTGCTCGAGCTCCACGGTGCGACGGTGGCCGAGCACCAGGACGACGCCACCGGCTATATTCTCGAGCGCGTCCGCGAACGCGCCGGCCCGCGGATTCCCGTCGTCTCGACGCTGGATCTCCACGCCAACGTCACGCCGCGCATCGTGCGCGACGCAGACGCGCTCTGCGGATACGACACCTACCCGCACATCGACTTCTACGATCGCGGCTACGAAGCCGGCGAGATGCTGGCGCGCATCCTCGCCGGAGCGTTACGGCCAACCATGGCCATGGCACAGGCGCCTTTGCTGCCGCCGCTCCAGAAGATGGTGACGTCGACGCCCGGCAACGCGATGGCCCGGATGATGGAGATTGCGCGGGAGATCGAGCGAGATCCGCAGGTTGTCGACGTCTCCGTCTTCGGCGGATTCCCGTATGCCGACGTCCGGGACGCCGGCTTCTCGGCGGTCGTGGTCACCAACGACAATCTGGATCTGGCGCAACGCTTGGCGGCACGCATCTGCAAGCAAAGCTGGGAGTGGCGCGAGGAGTGGCTCGTCCACCCTACGCCGCCCTCAGAGGCGATCGCAGAGGCCATGGCGGCCGGCGGCGGCACGTTCGTCCTCGCCGATATCGCCGACAGCGGCGGAGGCGGCACCGCGGGGGACGGCACGGAGGTCCTGCGTGCGCTTCTCACAGCGCGGGCCACAGGCGCCGCGGTGGCGCAGATCGCCGATGCGCAAGCCGTGCAACGCTGCATCGAGGCCGGAATCGGCAGCACCGTTACGATGGAGATCGGCGGCAAGCGCGACCAGCTCCACGGCAGGCCGGTAGAAGTCACCGGTTACGTCCGGCTGATCTCCGACGGCACGTTCGTACGCGGCGGTTCGTGGCAGCCCGGCGTGAAGCAGGTCATGGGGACGACCGTGGTCCTCGACTGCAACGCCACCGGTACCCCCGGCGGCGGCATCGAAGTGCTGCTCACGTCTTTTCGCACGCACCCGACCAACCTCGAGCACTTCCGCAGCCAAGGCATCGAGCCAACGCAGCGGCGCATCCTGGTGTTGAAGGGTGCGGCGCATTACCGCGCCGAGTTCGAGCCGATCGCACGCAAGGTAATCGAAGTCGACGCACCTGGAATCACCCACCCCGATCTCACGCGCTTCGATTTCAAGAAGGTGCGCCGCCCGATCTACCCCCTCGACTCCGCCGACGTGATAGCGGCACGAGCGTAACGCTGATGATGACGACGATCTACACCGCCCGGCGCATCGTGACGATGGCCGAGGACTCCGGCGAGCAGGCAGGGGCCAACGCCTTCGCCGTACAGCATGGACGCATCGTGGCGACCGGACGCCGCGAGGCGCTTGCTTTGCGCTTCCCGCAAGCCGAACAGGTCGACTTCGGCGACGGCGTCGTGATCCCGGGACTCAAC
>SCQY01000098.1 GCA_004298665.1 bacterium
GTCGCCGGGATAGGCCTCGCGTCCCGGCGGGCGGCGCAGCAGCAGCGAGATCTCGCGGTAGGCTACGGCGTGCTTGGAGAGATCATCGTAGATGATGAGGACGTCTTTGCCTTCGTACATCAGGTGCTCGCCCATCGCGCAGCCCGCGTATGGGGCGATGTACTTCAGCGTTGCAGGTTCGTTGGAGCTGGCGGCGACGATCGTCGTGTACTCCATCGCGCCGAACTCGGAGAGCGTCTGCATCACCGAGGCGATGGTCGATGTCTTCTGGCCGATCGCCACGTAGATGCAGAAGACGTTCTGGCCCTTCTGGTTGACGATGGCGTCGAGCGCGATCGCTGTCTTGCCGGTGCCGCGGTCGCCGATGATCAGCTCGCGCTGCCCCTTGCCGATCGGGATCAGGGCGTCGATCGCCTTGATGCCGGTCTGCAGCGCCTGCTTGACGGGCTGGCGCTCGATGACGGTAGGGGCGACGTTCTCGAGCGTGCGGTATTGTTTGGTATCGATGGGGCCTTTGTCGTCGATCGGCTGACCCAGTGCATTCACTACGCGGCCGACGGTCGCCATGCCGACGGGCACCGAGATGATGCGCCCCGTCCGCTTGACGCGGTCGCCTTCCTTGATGCTGACGTCGGAGCCCATGATCACGACACCGACGTTGTCCTCCTCGAGGTTCATGGCGATACCGTAGAGCCCGTTCGAGAACTCCACCAGCTCCGACATCTGTACCGACCGGAGGCCGTAGATGCGGGCGATGTTGTCGCCCACCTGGATCACGGTGCCAACTTGGTCCTCGTGGACTTGCTGCTTGAAGTTGGCGATCTGCTGCTTGAGAATCCCAGCAATTTCGTCGGCGTTGATCATCTGTTGCCCTTACCTGTGTCCTAGAGAAGTTGCGATGCCAGGGCCGCCAAGCGCCCGTCGATGCTGCCGTCGTAACGGCGGTCGCCGAACTGCAGCTGTAAGCCGCCGATCAGCGTTGGATCGACGCGCTGGCTGACCTGGAAGTTCTTACCGAAGATGCCGTCGAGACGCGCCTTCAGGCCGGCGAGCGCCGCCTGCGAGAGAGCGCGTGCACTGACCACGGCCAGCGGCGTCTCGCCGTGCTCCTCGCGCAGAGCCTCCGCGTACTGCTCGGCGATCGATGCGATCAGATTCTCGCGGCGCTTACGCACCAGCAGGAGGAGCAAGTGGAGCGTGATCTCGTGAACCCGCCCCTCGAATGTTGCGATGACCGCCTTGGTCTTCTCCTCGCGCTGAACCACGGGTGAGGCGAAGAACTCGCGCGCACCCTCGTCGCGGGTTAGAATGCCCGCCACGGCAGCCAGATCGTCGCCCACGAGCTGAATTTCGTTGCGCTCGCGCGCCAGAGTGAAGACGGCGTCGGTATAGCGCTTGGCAATGCTCTCGATCGTCGCCATCGCCTATGCCCCGGCCTTCCGGTCACGCGTGAGGTCTTCCAGCAGCTGGTCGATCAAGCTCGCCTGCAGCGCTTCGTCGCTGCGCGCGGCCGCATCGCGCCGGGCGTGTGCCAGCGCCTCTTCGATCATCTCGATGCGCAAGCGTACTTCGGCGGCGTATCGCTGGCGCTCGACTTCGCCCCCGGCGTGGGCACGGATGCGCTCCGCCTGAGCTCTTGCTTCGGCCACGGCGGCCGCGAGATCGCGGGCTCCGGCTTCATCCGCGTTGCGCAGGATCGTTTCGCGCTCGCCATCGGCAGCCTCGCGCGCGGCGTGCGCCGCGACGAGATCGCCCTTGGCCTTGGCGAGAGCTTCCTCGATGCCTGCGATACGGGCGTTCTCCGCATCGGAGGCCGCTTCGAGCTGCGGCTTCGCGAACTTCTGCCAAAGCCAGACGAGCGCAGCGGCGAAGAGGAGGAAGTCGACGACTTTCGCCCAGTACTGCAGCGTACCGAAGCCTTCCATGCTAACGATCCTCCCCCAAGGCCTGACCCAGCATCACGGCCGCTAGCTCGCCGACGCTGCGGTTGCGTGAGGCTTGAAGCGCCGCGAGCTCGCCCGAAACCACCTTACGCGCCTCCTCGGCCTTGGTCTTGGCATCGGCGTGAGCGGCGGCGATGATCTCCTCGGCCTGGCGGCCCGCCTCGGCGTCGGCACGCGAGATGCGCGCATCCGCCTCACGGTAGGCAGCGGCGATAAAGGCCGTCGTCTGAGCGCGCAGCGCGCGCGCTTCCTTGACCAGATTCTCGGTCTCCTCTTCAATCGCACGAACGCGCTCGTAACGCTCCATACGCGACTTGCGCGTTGGAGCGACGAAGAACGCATTGAGGATCAAGTAGAAGATCCCGAAGTTGATGACTTGGACGATGAGCGTCCCGTCGAGGCTCAGCAGCATGTCGGACGAGTTCCCACGCTAGGCGTGTTAGTGAAGGCTCTGGACGACCGTCGCGACGGTGATCCCCTGGCCGAAGAGCAGGAAGAAGGCCAGCGCGATGCCGATGATCGGGAAGGCCTCCAGAATGCCGACGCCCAGGAAGTAGAACAAGAAGATGTTTGGGCGGGCCTCAGGCTGGCGTGCGATCGCCGAGACGGCCTGCGAGCCGATAATACCGTCGCCGATGGCGGAGCCGAAGGCAGCGGCCGCGATGATGAGCGCGAAGCTCAAGAGCAGCATACCGGTGACGAAAGCGAGCGAGGTCAACGCATTTCTCCTTACTGCGCGATGCGAGGGATGGTGTTAGTGCGAGCCTTCCTCT
>SCQY01000099.1 GCA_004298665.1 bacterium
CAGCGAGTGCGTCAGCCGCACGCGCAGGTCGGCCAACAGTTGGTTCGGCGCGCGCGGAGAGAGCTGTGAAACGCCAAACGGTACCGGCTGTCCGATCTGGAAGGGCAGCACGGCCGGCGTGTCGTTATCGTGCTGGTAGGACAGCTGCAGCGAGAACTCCGGGCTGGGCGTGAAGTAGTTGCTCAGGATGTAGCTGCGCTGCAGCGCGCCGCTCGTTGAGAAGGGCGGCCACTGATCCACGGAGTCGGCGAACTGCACTTGGGCCACCACGGCCTCGTGCGTCGTAAAGAACTTGCTGGCCGTCAACGTGGTGCTGGTGGCCGTGTTCAGGTGCGGGTAGCTGTACGAGGTGATCTGGCGATCCAGCGAAGCGTTCACCTTGACCCCGCGTCCCACGTCGAATGACTTCGTGTAGAGTGTGGCACCCACGTAGCGGTCCCACAGCGTGGGATAGACGTCACCGTAGTGGCCTTGCAGCACACCGTACGTATCGTGATTGTAGTCCAGCCCGGAGCGCAGGCGAAAGAACGTGTTGAAGTGCTTGTCTAGATTGTGGGCAAAGCCCGTCCAGCTCAGCGACCCCTTGAACGGGTGGTTCGACACGATGCCGTGCGAGGGATCCCCATAGTAGCCCAGCGGATTGGGCGCCAGCAGGTTGCCCTCGCTCTGCGTCCCCGTCAGCGCCACGAATGACTCGCGCAGCGAGTGCACGAGCTGGTAGGTGGCAAAGCCGGAAGACGAGAGCGGCTGCGAGAGACCCGACTGATCGGTGAAGAGCTGCGTTACCAGCTGCCCGGACGTCCGGTCGCTGAATTTGTGGTACTCGATCAGATTGAATTGCTTGTCCGGGCGGGTTAGCGGATTGCCGGAGAAGACCAGATAGCCGCGCTGGCCGTCGTGCCCTTCCACCAGCCGCTCCTCGAACGACAAGTACGCGCGGTCTTGCCCGTTGTAGCGCACGTGCAGCGCGCCCAGTTGATTGGGCCCGCCCAGGAAGAAGTACGGGCCGTCGAACTGCGCGCCCGAGAGTGAGTTCTGGCCGAAGTACGGGTTGGCCGCAAAGTTCAACACGTACGAAGGCGTGGGCAACAGCGTGCGGTTCCCGGCGGCCAGCAGCGTTGCGGGGCGGAAGGTCACGGAGGAACGCGGCCGGATCTCAGCCGTGCGCGCCGTGAGGAAGAGTGTGGATCCTTCGGCGTTCGGCAGGAAGAACGTGTCGCCCGGCATCTCGCGCCCAGGGTTGTGCGAGCCGTACGAACCGTCAAGAAATGTCCAGCGGTCGGGCTCCGGGGAGACGGGGATGAAGTAGGAGCGGCGGAAGTCGATGTACTCGGCGAAGGCGGCGCCGTCGTAGGCTCCGCTAGGCGCTTGCAGATGCACGCCTCCAGCCACCAGGAAGCGGTTGAGCCGCAGATCCATCGAGAAGCGCTCACCGGTGATCACCGCGCTGCCGTAGTCCACGCGCACATGCCCTGTGCCAACGATCACATAGCGATCGCTATAGTACGCCAAGCGATCCGCGCTGACGCGAAATGCCTCAGGTGCCGGGGAGCCGGAGGGGGCTGGAGAAGGCGAAGGCATCGGCTGCGCCGAGGCAACACCCATAGCAGGCAACAGCAGAAAGAACGCTATCGCGAGGATCCGCATCGCGTGCCCGGATGTGAGATTGCAGCGCTTCACGCAGCCGTGATGAACCCTTCGGTGACAGATTGGTAGACCGCAGTGAGCGCGAGCTGCATGTCCCTCGCTTCGCACCGAGCAGGTTGGCTCCTTCGAGTTCAATGTTTTGGAGGCCGCGAGCACACAAGGTGCGAAACGGGCCTATTACTTCCAGAGGAGGGTGCATGTCTCGCGTGGTGATTCTGGTGATGGACTCCGGAGGGGTCGGCGCGCTTCCGGATGCCGCAGCCTTCGGCGATGCACCGGGCGCCAACACCATCGGAAACACCATCCAGGCGCTCGGCGGGCTGCAGCTCCCCACCCTGGACGGTCTGGGCTTGGCCGCGATCCTCGAGCAAGGCAACCGAGGTAACCAAGGTAATCAAGCGCAGGCAAAGGCCCGCTATGGCCGCCTGCGCGAGCGCTCCCAGGGCAAGGACACGATCACCGGCCACTGGGAGATGATGGGGATCGTGACCGAGACGCCCTTCCCGACCTATCCGCACGGCTTCCCTAGCGAAGTCGTCGAGCGGTTCGCCGCCATCACCGGCAAGCCGCCCTTGGGCAACCAGGCCGCCAGCGGCACCGAGATCATCCAGCGGCTGGGCCAGGAGCACCAGCAGAGCGGCCGGCCTATCCTCTATACCAGCGCCGACTCGGTCTTCCAGGTGGCCTGCCACGAACAGACCGTCCCCATCGAGCGCCTCTACGCGTGGTGCGAAGCCGCCCGCGAGATGCTCGTGCCGCCCCACAACGTCAACCGGGTCATCGCCCGCCCCTTCCTGGGCGCCCCCGGCAACTACTACCGCACGGCCAATCGCCGCGACTACGCGCTGGAGCCCCCGCCGATGCTGCTCGACGAGCTGGCCGCCGGCGGCGTGCCGGTGCATGCCATCGGCAAGATCTCCGATATCTATTGTGGCAGAGGTGTAACGTCGTCGGAACGGACGGCGGATAACCTGGAAGGCATGGAACGGACCCGCCAGGCTCTGGCCCGCATGAACCATGGCTTGATCTTCACGAACCTCAACGACTTCGATTCCAAGTACGGCCACCGCCGGGATGTTCGGGGGTATGGCCGGGCTCTGGAGCAATTAGACGCTGAGTTGAGAGGCCTGCTCTCCGGCTTCCAGAAGGGCGACCGGCTTTTGATCACGGCGGATCACGGGTGCGATCCAACGGCCCCGGGAACCGACCATACCAGGGAGTACGTTCCTCTGCTTGATTACGGATGTGAGCATGGCGACGCCGGCGTGCTCGAAGGCTTGGGGACGATCGGGGAGATCGTTCG
>SCQY01000100.1 GCA_004298665.1 bacterium
CGTATCTGACGCGCCCGTCAGGGTCAACTCCACCGAGATCGCAGCATGGCGATTCGTGAAGCCTGGGGCGCTGGATCGCGAGATCGCTGAAGCCCCCGAACGCTTCACTCCCTGGGCGATACTGGAATGGCGCCGCCTGCGCCGGGAGTTCTCAGGACGCCTGCCGGGCGGCTGAACTGGACATCGAGAGGAGACCTATGGCATTCCCGATTAGCGCACAAACGGTACTCGTCACCGGCGCTGGGCGCGGACTAGGAGCGGCGATCGCAGAAGCGTTCGCCCGTGACGGAGCGAAGGTCGCGATCAACTACCGCGCCAGCCGCGAACAGGCGGAGGCATTGGCCTCGCGCCTCGGCGAAGGTACGTGCGCCTTTCAGGCGGACGTGCGCGACGGCCGCGAGGTACAGCGCATGGTAGCGGAGGTGACGGCGTCGCTGGGCGCGCCCACGACGGTCGTCCATAACGCGCTGGCGGATTTCTCCTTCAACGGCGATGCGCGCTCCAAGCTCGATGCGCTCGCGTGGGAAGAGATCGCGGCCCACCTCGATACGGCCGTCAAAGGAGCGTTGAACCTCGTGCACGCGGTACGCCCAGCTATGACTGCGGCCGGCTTCGGCCGCATCGTCACGATCGGCACGAACCTCTTCCAAAACCCCGTCGTACCGTACCACGACTACGTCGCCGCAAAGGGCGCGCTGCTCTCACTCACCCGCACGGCGGCAGCCGAGCTCGGGCCCGTGGGGATCACCGTGAACATGGTCTCCGGCGGCCTCTTGCGCACCACCGATGCGAGCGCCGCCACGCCGGAAGCGGTGTTCGACTTCATCGCCGCCAACACGCCGTTGCGCCGCGTCATCACGCCGCAAGAAGTGGCCGATGCCGTGCTGTTCTTTGCCAGCCCGTGGGCTCGTGCCGTCACCGGCCAAAACCTGGTCGTGGATGGCGGCTTGGTCTTCAACTGATGGCGGCACCCACTGGGCATCGCCCGCCCATAACGTTGTCCATTGCGGGAACCGACCCCAGCGGCGGGGCGGGCATTCATGCCGACCTCAAGACCTTCACCGCCCGTGGGGTTCTGGGCACGACCGTCATCACCGCACTGGTTGCCCAGAACACGCACGGCGTGTCGCGAATCTACCCCGTCCCCGCGGGCTTCGTCCGGGACCAGTTTTCGAGCGTGCTGGACGATCTGCCCATCGACGCAACCAAGTCAGGCATGCTCGGCTCACGCGAGCTGGTGGAGCTGGTGGTCGACCAGCACCGCACCTCGGATTTCGGTTTCTTCACTGTCGACCCCGTGATGGTCGCGACGTCCGGCCACCGGCTCCTCGACGTCGATGCCGTCGAATCGGTGAGGCACGATCTCTTGCCCATCGCCGATCTGATCACGCCGAATCTTCCAGAGGCGGCGCTCCTGCTGGGCGATGAGGTTCCTGCGGCCCAGTCCGTCCAGGCCATGCACGACCAAGCCCTGGAGCTCGTACGCCGCGGCGCCCGCGCCGTGCTGCTCAAAGGCGGTCATGCTGCATCAGGCGACGTGGTCGACGTTCTCGTCACCGCCGGTGGCCTGTGCGAGATCTTTCACCACCCGCGCGTGCAGACGCCCAACACGCACGGGACCGGTTGCACGCTGTCCGCGGCCATCACCGCGGAGATCGCGATCGCCAAGCGGGCACGCCATGCCGCGGCGATCGATGACGCCATGCTCCACCGCGCCGTCGGCCAAGCGCTCGACTACCTTGCGCGCGCCATTGCGTCGGCTGCAGGCTGGCGCATCAGCCGCGTACCCGCTGGAGCACACGGACCAGTCGACCATCACGTTGACATCCTCCCCGTGGTGGCGCATCCGGCTTCCCGCACGAGCGTAAGCGCAGGGGAAGATACCTGAATCTAACGGATCGCGTAACTCATCAAGTCGAGCCTCGGTCACGCGAGCTTTACCTCACACGTATTGAGAAAGGGCGTCCTCCAGCTCGAAATACCGGCCAACGATGAACGGATGCTCATCCTGCATGTAGAGCCGTGATTTGGATTCTCGCAACTTGCGCACGCAATCCACGAGGCGGCCCAAGTCGTTGGTCTCAAACGTCAGCAGCCACTCGTAA
>SCQY01000101.1 GCA_004298665.1 bacterium
AGTGAGACGGCCGCCACCGAGATACGCCCGCCGTCGAGGATATCGAGAAATTGTTTGAAGCCGCGACCGCGTTCACCCAGTACGTTCTCCGCGGGGATCGTGGCGTCGACGAACGAGAGCTCGCGGGTATCCGAAGCGCGCCAGCCCATCTTGCGGTACTTCTTGCTCGCGGAGAACCCGGGCGTATCCTGAGGCACGATGAGATTGGTGATTTCCTTGCGCCCGTCGGGGCGCATCCCCGTCCAGGCGGTGATCGTCGTGCCGCCGGTGATGCGCGTTCCGGAGTTGGTGATGAAGGCCTTAGCGCCGTTGATCACCCAATGGCCGCCTTCGAGCGCGGCGCGCGTCTGCACGTTGCCGGCATCGGAGCCCGCCCCGGGCTCCGTCAACCCAAAGCCCCAGAGCATCGTGCCCTGCGCCAGCGGGATCAGATACCGCTCCTTCTGAGCCTCGCTGCCGAAATAGTAGAACGGAGCCGACCCCAGGGAGGTGTGCGCCGCCAAGGTGATGCCCACCGAAGCATCGCCGCGCGAGATCTCCATCACCGCCAGGGCATAGGAGACTGCGTCGGCGCCGATCCCGCCGTACTTCTCAGGCCAGGGAATCCCCAGCAGCCCAAGGTCCGCCATCTTCGCGACGATCGCGTACGGAAACTCGGCGTTGGCGTCCAGCTCCTCGGCGGCCGGCGCGATGAGATCATCGGCGAGCTCGTGACAGAGCTTCTGGATCGCCTCCTGTTCCGGGGTGAGGTCGAAGCTGAGGCCGGCGTTCATGGTTCCCTGCATGTCATCTCTCTCGTGGCGGGCGAAACGGGCGGCGCTCTCTTTACGGGGCGATATGAAGGGTTCCTCGCGCACGCCCGATAACCGAAACATCCAACGACAGCTTTCCGGAGCGCCTGTCGGTTGGCTCCGGAGGAGGCCGCGTTGATCGAGCTTAGCAGCGTATCCCTAACGTACCCAAACGGCGTCCGCGCCCTCGACGCCGTCGACCTGAAGATCGAGAAGGGCGAGTTCATCTTTCTCGTCGGACACTCGGGAACAGGCAAGTCCAGCCTTCTGCGCCTTCTCTACCGAGAGCAGGTACCGAGCGCCGGCGACGTCTACGTCGACGGTATCGCCGTCCATCGGATGCGGGCCGGGGCAATCCCCCGGCTGCGCCGTAATGTGGGGGTCGTCTTCCAAGACTTCAAGCTGCTCAGCGGCAAGACGGTCTGGGAGAACGTTGCCTTTGCTCTCCAGGTGACGGGCGCCCGAACCAAAGATGTGATGCGCCAAGTACCGCGCTGCCTAGACTTGGTTGGCCTGGCGCAGAAGAGCCGTATGTTCCCCCATGAGCTCTCGGGTGGCGAGCAGCAGCGCACGGCGATTGCGCGTGCCCTCGTCAACAACCCGAAGATCCTTCTCTGCGACGAGCCCACGGGCAACCTCGATCCGAGCACCACCACCGAGATCATGGAGCTGCTGCAGCGGATCAATACCAAGGGCACGACGGTCGTCGTGGCTACACACAATCGAGCGGTCGTCGATCGCATGCGCAAACGGGTCGTACGCCTGGAGAACGGACGCATCGTGGGCGACGAGGAGCGGGGGTTCTACTTCCTTGGATTGGGGCAAGGTCAAGTTCTTTCTGGGTGAGGTCCTCGCGAATCTCACGCGCAACGCGGCGATGCAGATCACCGCGATCGGCACGGTTGCCGTGGCGATCGCCATGCTGGGCGCCTTCCTGTTCGTGCAGCGGACGGCGGCCGCGGTGAGCGATCAAGCGCTCCAGCAGATCGAGGTGAGCGCCTTCCTGCGCGACGGCCTGGACGCCAAGGCTGATTCCGCGCTGGCAGCGCGCGTGGGCGCGCTTCCAGGCGTCGCGCACGTGACCTATGTGCCCAAGGCGCAGGGTCTCAAGCAGCTGCGCGACAAGCTGCGGGGCGAAGTGGATACTTCGCTGTTGACCACCAACCCGTTACCCGACACGCTGCGCATACAAGCCAAGCACGTGGCCGATGTTCCGGAAGTGGCCAAGACCGTCAAGAAGCTGCCCGGGGTGGTCGACGTGCACTACGGCGCCGAGACGGTGCAGAAGCTGATGCGCCTGCTGGACGTTGCGCAGCGTATCGGGCTCGCAGTGATCGTGCTGCTGGTGCTGGCATCGTTCCAGATCGTCTCCAACACGATTCGCTTGACCGTCTACTCGCGGCGTCGCGAGATCTCGATCATGCAATTGGTCGGCGCCACCAATAACTATATCCGTCTGCCGTTCATCGCGGAGGGCATAGTGGCGGGCGTCTTAGGCGCCGCCCTTGCCGTGGCGCTCCTGCTGGTGGCACAACGCGAGCTGCTGCCCGTGGTGGCGCAGCTCATCAAGTTCGTTCCCTTTCCCACCCAGCTCCCGGACTTGATTCCGCTAGCGTTCCAACTGTTAGGCGTGGGCGCGCTGGTCGGGGCGATCGCCTCGTGGATCAGCGTTGGCCGGTACCTGCGTGTCTGAGGTCTTGACCACGCTGCTCGATCTGCTCGATGAAGGCGTCTGCATCGTGGACGCGGAGGGCAAGATCGCGCGTTGGAGCCCCGCCGCCGAAGGCATCACGGGTGCGCTCGCCGCCGACGTCCTGGGCAGACCGTTGGCACAGGTAGCGCCAGGCGTCGTTGAGTCCATCAAGCATGAGTGTGCCGGCGGTCCCATCCAAGCCAGCGTAACGGGACGCGACGGCGTCCCCCGCCTGCTGGCCGGCCGGGCGCGCCCCATCGGCTCGCAGGGCGCGGGGCAGAGCTGGCTTTGGGTCTTTCAGAGCGAGCAGCGCATCCGCGAGATCGATCAGCTCAAGACGGAGTTCGTCGGCACGATCTCGCACGAACTGCGCACGCCCCTGACGTCGATCAAGGCCTACACGGCGACGCTGCGCACCAATCCGCAGCTCGATGAGGGTATTCGCGGGGAGTTTCTTCAAGTCGTCGAAGCGGAGGCCGATCGCCTCACGCGTTTGGTTGACGACTTGCTGGTGGTAACGCGCATCGACAGCGGCTTCATGCTCCGGCGCCGCCAAAGCGTGCCTCTTCAAGGATTGTTGGAGCGCGTGCTGACCAACCTTGCGCGTGACATGGAGCGTCATCCCATCGTCCTGGACGTGGGCGGCGTCGAAGCCTCCGGCGATCCCGATCGACTCCACGAAGTGTTCGCGAACCTGCTCGAGAACGCCGTGAAATACTCGCCCAACGGCGGGGAGATCCGTGTCTGGGCCGAGCGGCTCCCCGATGGTGTACGGGTGATCGTTCGCGATTCGGGAATGGGGATCGCCGAAAACGAGCTCAGCTATATCTTCGACAAGTTCTATCGCGTCGATAGTCATCTCACCGCTGCCGCCGGCGGAAGCGGCCTGGGATTGTATATCGTGCAGTCGATAGTGCGCGCCCATGGCGGGACCGTCAACGTCCGCTCGGAAATTGGGAGCGGGACGACGTTCACCGTCTATCTGCCGGATCGGAACGTATGACCGAGATGAGCGCTGAGCGCGAAGGCAAGGGAAAGACGATTCTCGTCGTCGACGATGACAAGAACATCCGCAAGATCATTGCGGCCAACTTGGAGTTGGCCGGCTATCGTGTGCTCGCCGCCTCCAGCGGCGTGGCGGCGCTCGAGCTGCTCGACGTGCAGATGCCCGATCTGATCTTGTTGGACGTGATGATGCCGGTGATGGACGGCTACGAAGTCTGCCGCCGCGTGCGGAGCCGCCCGGTGGGCACGCACGTTCCGGTGATCATGCTGACCGCGAAAGGTGAGAGCGAGGACAAAGTGCTCGGCCTCGATGCCGGCGCCGACGACTATATCACCAAACCCTTCGGACCAGCCGAACTCCTGGCGCGCGTCAAGGCGAAACTACGGCGCGTGGCCGTCGATGCGACGCTCCAGCCGCTGACGCGCCTGCCGGGCAACCTCGCCATCGAGGAAGCCATCAAGCGCCGTGTGGCCTCCGACGAGAAGTGGGCCATTCTCTATCTCGACCTAGATAACTTCAAGGCGTTCAACGACGTCTACGGCTTCATGCACGGCGACGAGGCGATCAAGCTGGTGGCCGCGGTGGTCGTGGACTCGGTGCGCGAGCACGGCGGCGAAGGCGACTTCGTGGGGCACATCGGCGGCGACGACTTCATCGTGGCTACCCAGCCGCGATACGTCGATGCCGTCTGCAACGCCGTGATCCAGACGTTCGACGCACGCATTCGCACGCTCTACAACGAACGCGACCTGCGCCAAGGCTATATCGAAACGCGCGACCGCCGCGGCACGCTCAATCGCTATCCGATCATGTCGCTTTCGATCGCCGTCATATCCAACGAGCATCGCTCCATCACTTCGCCTCATCTGGTAGGCGAGATGGCCGCCGAGCTGAAGCGCCACGCCAAGTCGATGCCGGGTTCGACGTACGTGCGGGATAAGCGCAGGCAATGAGGCGTTTTCCGCTCGCTGTTTTCGCCATCGCCTTGTTGGGGCCGATCGCCGCGGGCGCGGCGACGCACCACGCTTCCTCGATCGAGCAGCGCATCCAAGAGCAGCAGCGCCACATGCAAAACGTGCGGCAGCGCCTGCACGACAAGCGCGGCGAGCTGCAGCAGGCGAAGGTCAAGGTACGGGACCTCCAATCGCAGCTTGACGATACGCGCCGTTCCATCGACGCGACGCGCGCGCACTTGGTGAGCTTGGAGGGTCAGACACGCGGCGTCGAGAGCCGGCTGGCCTGGAACCAGCGCCAACTGGATGCCGCCGAGTCCTCGCTGAACCTCCATCGCCAGGCGCTCGCACGGCGGCTTGCCTCCATCTACGAGAACGGCGACTTGGACTACCTCGACGTGCTGCTTGGGGCGACCTCGTTCTCAGACTTCGTCGAGCGCTGGGAAGATCTGCGGCTTATCGTGCGCGCCAACCAGCAGACTGTGCGCGATCGCCGTGCCGCCGAGGACCGCGTAGCCGGTCTGCGGCGCAATCTGGAGCAGACGGCCGCGCAGCTGACCTACGCGCGTGCGCAGCAGCAACAGGCACAGCGTCAGCTAGGTGCGCTGGCAGACGAGCGGGCGCAGCTCGTGACGCTGGCCGAGAACCAACGCAGCCACGTGGCCAGCCAAGTCGCCGATCTCGAAGGGCTCTCCGCGCAAGAAGAGGCGGCCCTGGAGAAGCTGATCGTGGAACGTCAGCGCGAAGAGGCCGAACGCCTCGAACACGAGCGGCGGGCTCGTGCGATCGCCGGCGGCGAGGCTCCCGCAAGCGCGCCGATCGCACTCTCTTGGCCGCTCTCCGGTCCGATCACGTCGCCTTTTGGTTTGCGTAACAATCCCTTTGGCGGCGGGCGGATGGATTTCCATCCCGGCATCGACATCGCTGCGCCCACGGGAGCGACCATCGCCGCTGCCGCGCCGGGGCGCGTCATCTATGCCGGCTGGTACGGCGGCTACGGCAACGCGGTCATCATCGACCACGGCTCCTCGGTGGCCACGCTCTACGGACACTGCTCGCAAATCTTCGTCACCGTCGGCCAAGACGTACAGCGCGGCCAAGCGATCGCCGCCGTGGGCTCGACCGGTATGGCGACGGGACCGCACCTCCACTTCGAGGTGCGCG
>SCQY01000102.1 GCA_004298665.1 bacterium
CCTGCATCAGGAAGGGCGGGGCATCGGCCTGGCCAACAAGCTGCGCGCCTACGCGCTCCAGGATCAGGGCATGGACACCGTTGAGGCCAATCGCGCGCTGGGCTTCCCGGACGACAAGCGCGACTATGGCCTGGGATCCCAGATGCTGGCGGATCTCGGCATCAAGACCATGCGCATCATCTCGAACAATCCGCGCAAGATCCACGGCCTGGGCGGCTATGGTCTGGAGATCGTCGATCGCGTACCGTTGAAGACGGAGCCGACGGCCTTCAACGCGCGCTACCTCGAGACCAAACGCGACAAGCTGGGCCACTTGCTCGACGAGTACAACCAGCCGGCGCAGAGCGAGGGAGCGCGGTGAGGCGCGAGCGCGTCGAGCATGCCTTGGAGAACGCCGGACGCGGCAAGCGCGTTGCCATCGTTTCGGCGCGCTTCTATGCGGATCTCTCCGATTTGCTGATCGACGGTGCACGCCGCGCGCTGATCGGTGCGGGCGTCTCCGGGGACGACGTCCATAGATTCGACGTCCCGGGCTGCTTCGAGCTCCCGTTGGCCGCGCAGATGCTGGCCAAGCGCGGCTACGACGCCGTGGTGGCGTTGGGCGTGGTGATCCGCGGCGAGACGCCGCACTTCGGTTTCGTGGCCGGCGAGTGCGCGCGCGGCATCATGGACGTAGCACTGCGGACGGGCGTTCCGATCGGCTTTGGCGTCCTCACTACCGAGACCCGAGCTCAGGCGGAAGAGCGCGCCGACCCCGAGCGCGGCGACAAGGGCTTCGAGGCGGCGAGCGCCGCGCTCAGCGTCTTAGCGCTGCGTAGGTAACGCCTTCAGCCCGGTAAGGCAAACGAGCCGACCGGCACAAAGGGGGCGCTGCACGGCGCACCTTCAGCCCAGCGCCAGATGGCCTCACCACGCTCCGGCCGCACGATCACGCTGGCGCTGCGCGTTCCGCGATCCTCGAAGTGGCGGCAGAGCGCCCCTGGCTCCGCGTGCGAGCGCAGCAGCTCCTGCAGCGCTTCGGCGACTGCGGCGGCTTCACGTGGGGGATGACGGACCAGTGCCTCCATGGCGGCGCGCGCCTCACGGGAGCGTGCATCGCCGTCGCCGTCCATATCGTGGCTGGCGACCACGTGAATGCCGTCGCCGAGAACCCGTTCGTGGAGAACGCGTCCGTCGAACGTCAGCGCCACCGAGCGCGTGCCGTCGTCGAGCCACATGACGTGGGGGTTCACGCGCGGAGCCGCGGCGCGCGCGAAGGTCAGCGCCTCTTCCAGCGACGAGCGTTGGAGTGTTTCCAGCAAGAGGCGCCCGCGCGAAGGCCGCGCGTGGTCGTGAGGAGCATCGGAGCGATTGGTGATTCCGCCCATGAGGCGCGCCCCGGCGGCGAACCACGTCCCGCCCGCCGCGAGGTCGATGCCGCCGACCAGCGGGCCGCGCGCATCGAGCACGACGGGGCCGCGCGCCGGCCGGTCGTAGTGCTCGTCACGGTTGGCGGCCACGGCGATTTCGATGCCGGGAAAGACCCGGCGGGCAACGATCAGCGTGCACATCGCCGCGCTTGTTTTCCGTGCGCGTCGCCGGGTTCCTTACGGGAGTCGGCTCACCCGAGCGTAGAAGCCTGTCCCCGTGTCCGAAATGAGCCCTGTGATCTGGGAAGACGAAGCCGTCTCCTACATCGATCAGCGCGAGCTGCCCATGCGCATGGAGCGCCGGCGGGCCGCCACCACGGCCGACGTGGTGGAGGCCATCGCGACGCTGGCCGTGCGCGGCGCGCCGCTGCTCGGCGTCTTCGGCGCCTACGGTGTGGCGCTGGCGGCAGCTGGCGGCGCACGCGGCGAGGCACTGCGCGACCAGGCGCTGCGCATCCGCGCGGCGCGCCCCACAGCGGTCAATCTGATGTGGGCCGTCGATCGTATGCTGGCGGCGGCGGACGACGGCGCCGACGCTCCGGCGCTGCTGGATGTGGCCCGAGCCATCCATGACGAGACGCGGGAGACGGACGAACGCATGGCGCGTTCGGGCGCCTCTCTGCTCCCCGCTGAGGGCGCCGTGTTGACGCATTGCAACACGGGACCCCTGGCTACCGGCGGGGCGGGGACGGCGCTGGGTGCTATCGTCGCGGCGCATCGCGCCGGCAAGCGTCTCCACGTTTATGTCGACGAGACGCGTCCGCTCCTGCAGGGTGCGCGGCTGACCACCTTCGAGCTGCGACAGGCCGGCGTGCCGGCCACGCTCATCGTCGACGGCGCGGCCGCGGCGACGATGCGCTCGAAAGGCGTCCAGGCCGTGCTCGTGGGTGCCGACCGCATCGCGCGCAATGGCGACACCGCCAACAAGATCGGCACCTACGGCTTGGCGGTGGCCGCCGCGCACCACGGCATACCGTTCTACGTCGTTGCGCCGCGATCCACGTTCGACTTTACGCTCTCCGACGGCGGCGCGATCCCCATCGAGGAGCGCGGACACGACGAAGTACGCGCCTGGGGGGGACGCCCCACGGCGCCCGCGGGGATGGACGTCTACAATCCCGCCTTCGACGTGACGCCGGGGCACCTGGTGACGGCAATCGTGACGGAGTACGGCGTGCTGCGGCCGCCGTATCTGGAGTCGATCGCGACGCTGGAGATGCGCCCGCGCCTCCCGCGGGCGGAGCGAGTGCGATGAAAAGCAATCGCGTCTGGCGCGATTGCGCTCCCGGATGGGACTTCGAAGCAACAGGGCTCCCGCGAGCGGAGCGAGTGATGAGAAGCAATCGCTTCTGGCGCGATTGCGCTCCCGGATGGGACTTCAAAGCAACAGGGCTCCCGCGAGCGGAGCGAGTGATGAGAAGCAATCGCGTCCGGCGCGATTGCGCTCCCGGATGGGACTTCGAAGCAACAGGGCTCCCGCGAGCGGAGCGAGTGATGAGAAGCAATCGCGTCTGGCGCGATTGCGCTCCCGGATGGGGCTTCGAAGCAACAGGGCTCCCGCGAGCGGAGCGAGTGGGATGAAGTACTTTGATTTCGTCGACAAGGCGCCGAAGATTCCCGCGCTGGTGGTCGTTGCAGGTGACGAGCCGATTCTCGCGGATGCCGCCGTGGAGCGCATCGTGGCACGGCTGCTGCCGCCCGAGGCGCAGCCGATGAACTTGGAGCGCTTGCTGGCCCCCGAGATCGACGACCCGGAGCGAATCCGTGAGTCACTGTGCGCGATGCCTTTTCTAGCGGAGACGCGCGCGGTCGTGGTGCGTGAGTGCCGCCAGCTCAAGGCCGAGGGGCGCCGTGCCCTCTGGCGGGCCGCTGAAGAGGCCCCTGCCGGATCGACGCTTGTGCTCGTGGACCTCGAGATCTCGACGGGCCGAGGAGGGAAGCGGCCGGAGCCGTTCGCCAAACTAGCCCCGCGCTCCGCGCTCGTGATCGAAACCACCACGCGCAGGGAGGACCGCGAGCGCTTCGCACGCGAGCTGCTCGAAGAGCAGGGAGCGACGTTCGACACCGCGGCGATCCGCGCGCTGGCGGAGCTGGCGGACCTTGCCGAACTGCGCAGCGACGCCGAGAAACTGGTGCTCCTGGGACGCAAGATCACCGCCAAGGACGTTGCCGCCGAGACGCTGACGCCGACGGAGGCGAAGAGCTGGACGTTCGCCGACATGCTGCTGGAGGGGAAGACGAAGCAAGCGCTGACGATGGCGTACGAGCTCCTGCAGGAAGACCCCAAAGCGGGGACGGCGCTCTGCTCTGCACTTGCCGCGGCCTACCTCTCCACGTGGACGATCGCGCGCGGGGAGCGCCTGACGGGGCGCATGGCGTGGAAGCAGCGGACGCTCGGGCCTATCGCGCGGCGCTTGGGGGTGGAACGTGCGAAAGTCGGTCACGATCACTCGGTGCGCGCCTTCGAGGCGCTGGTCACCGGTCGTTACGACGACGCGCGCCAACTGATCACCGTCTTAATCGCGACGTTGCCGAAGGCCGGCTAGGACAGAGGGCCTTCTTGCAAGAGATGAGAAAGGTGGGGGCGCCCCATGGATGACACCACCTACGCCTCCCCGTTCTCCTGGCGCTACGGGCGCAGCGAGTTGCGGACGCTCTTCTCCGAGCGCGAGCGCCGCCGCCTTTGGCGCCGTGTTTGGATTGCGCTGGCAGAAGCCCAGCGCAATGCCGGCTTGGTCAGCGAGGCCGAGCTGGCAGACTTGCGTGCCCATGCCGACGACATCGATCTCGAGGCGGCGATCGCCATCGAGCGGGAGATCGGCCACGACCTCATGGCCGAGATCCGCGTTTTCGCTTCGCAAGCGAAGGTCGGCGGCGGGAAGCTCCACTTGGGAGCAACCTCGATGGACATCGAGGACAATGTCGAGACCTACCGCATGCGCACCGCGGCGGCGATGCTGGGTG
The DNA here is from genome assembly GCA_004298665.1 of bacterium. GTDB lineage: Bacteria > Vulcanimicrobiota > Vulcanimicrobiia > Vulcanimicrobiales > SCRA01 > SCRA01. Next base: position 4,374 of record SCQY01000102.1, read on the forward strand.
AGCGTCTCCACGCGCTGCTGCGCGCGTTGGCCGGGCAGATCCGGCACCACGCCGCCACCGTCTGCATGGCCTTCACCCACCTTCAGCCGGCTGAGCCGACGACGATCGGCTACCGGCTTGCCGTCTATGCGCAGGACTTGCTGATCGATGACGAAGGTCTGCGCGACCTCCTCGATCGTTTGACCGCCAAGGGAATGCGTGGCGCGGTAGGCACCTCGGCGTCCTATGCGAGTTTGCTCGCCGGGACCGGGGTGACGCCCGAGGAGCAGGAGCGCGAGATCCTTGCGGCCTTCGACCTGCGCGCGCGCGACGTGGCTACGCAGACCTACCCGCGCAAACTCGACTACCTCGCGCTCTCCACGCTCGCCGGCATGGGCGCCTCACTTTCGAAGTTCGCAGCCGACATGCGTATCTTGAGCTCGCCGGGCTTCGGCGAGATGTTCGAGCCGTTCGCGCGTAAGCAAGTCGGCAGCTCCGCGATGCCGTTCAAGCGCAACCCGGTGATGTCGGAGCGCATCGACTCGCTGGCGCGTCTGCTTCCGGGTTATGCCGGCACGGCCTGGCAGAACGCCGCCACCAACTACCTCGAGCGTACGCTGGACGACTCGGCAAACCGCCGCACCACGCTTCCCGAAGCCTTCCTCTGCAGCGACGAGATTCTGGGCCTGGCCCTGCGGATCGTCGAGGGACTGCGCATCGACGAAGCGCGCGTGCGCGAGAACCTGCGGCGCTTCGGTCCATTCGCGGGCTCCGAGGCGGTGATGATGGCGGCTTCCAAAGCCGGCGGCGACCGCCAAGAGCTGCACGAGGTGCTCCGCGAGGCAGCGATGGTGGCCTGGGAGGCGACGGCGCGCGGCGAGAGCAACCCGCTTGCCAACCTCTTGGCCGACGATCCTCGCATCACGCGCTGGCTCGACCCCGCCGAGGTCCGCCGCCGCATGGATCCCAGCACGCACATCGGCGATGCCGTTGAACGCGCCATTCGCGTGGCGGAGCGTATCGAATCGCTGCCGCCGTTCCCACAACAGGAGTCGAGAGAGATCACCATATGAAGAAGGGTCAGCAAGTCGCCCGCGGCAAGACCAAAGCGCTCTACGAGCATCCCGATCAAACGGGACTCTACATCGTCACGTCGGGCGACGACATCACCGCCGGCGACGGCGCACGCCACGCCGTCATCCCCGGCAAAGGGCGCATCGCCGCGAAGACGACCTCGCGCGTCTTCCGTCTGCTGAACCTCTGCGGTCTTCCGACCCACTTCGTCAGCGGGGGCGAAGACGACGATGATAACGAGATGGTCGTGCGCGCCTGCAGCATGATTCCCCTCGAAGTCGTGGTGCGCGGCGTGGCTGCGGGCTCGTACGCCAAGCGCTTTCCGGGCGTGGCGCGGGGCTCGCTGCTGCTGCCGCGCGTGATCGAGTTCTTCCTGAAGGACGATGCCAGACACGACCCGCAGATCTCTCAGGACGAGATCATCGCGCAGGGAATCGCCACCGCGGAAGAAGTGGCGACAATGGCTGAGATCGCGCGCCTCACGTACGAGATCCTCTCCCACGCCTGGCGCCGGCGCAACGTGCTGATGGTCGACATGAAAGTGGAGTTCGGCCGGGCCGTCGAGGACAAGCGTTTGCTCCTGGCCGACGTGATCGACAACGACGCCTGGCGTCTGTGGCCGCAGGGGCGCGAGGAGCTGATGCTCGACAAGCAGATCTTCCGCAACATCGTCGGCGAGCCCACGGCGGAAGATCTAGGTCGCGTGAAGCAAGCCTATGAGTCGGTCTGCGAGCAGGTGGCGACGTTTCCCGTCATGCAGCCGGCGATGGTGGCCATCTTCATGGGCGCGGAGAGCGACCGGCCGCACGTCGAGAAGATCGAGCGCGCCCTGCAGAACTTGGGCGTGGGCTTCGTGCACCGCGTCGCCAACGCGCAGAAGACTCCCGGCTATCTGCTTCAGCTCGTCCAGCAGACCGATGCCACGTTCTCGCGTCTGATCTACATCGGGGTCTGCGCGCGTGCCGACGCGCTGACGGGGATGCTGGATGCCTCGACGACGAATCCGGTCTTCGCCTGTCCGCCGTCCTCGCAGGAGATCGGCGGCATGGACCTGCTGAGCTCACTGCGTACGCCGGGAGGCGTGGCGAGTCTAACGGTTCTGGACCCGGAGAACGCGGCGCTAGCCGCAGCCAAGCTGCTGGGTTTGGATGACACGGTCTTCTACGGGCGCGTCTTGCTGACCCAGGCCAACTATCGTGCGCAGGTGATGAACGCCGACATCGCGCTCAACAGCCAGCCGCAACAGCGGCCGGTGGTTGCGTAGACGCACGCATGCCGGCACTGAGCGCCTCCGAGCTCGACCGCATCGCCCAGCTGATCGGCCGCGAGCCGAGCCCGGTGGAGCTCTACGCCTTCGATGCCGGCTGGAGCGAGCATTGCTCGTATAAGTCCAGCCGCATCCACCTGCACCGCCTTCCCACCGAGGGAGCGGCAGTGCTGCTGGGTGTGGGTGAAGATGCGGGAATCCTCGACCTCGGAGAAGTGGAAGGCAGCCGCTACGGCGTGGTCGTGGCGCACGAATCCCATAATCACCCTTCGCAAGTGGTCCCATACGAAGGTGCCGCAACCGGCATCGGCGGCATCGTGCGCGACGTGCTCTGCATGGGCGGCACGCTGATCGGCTTGCTGGATCCGTTGCGCTTCGGTCGCGGAGATCTGGACGGGCACGCGCACCAGCGGTACGTGGCGCAGAGCGTCGTCGACGGCATCAGCGGCTATGGGAACGCTATCGGTGTGCCCAATCTCGGGGGCGACGTCTATTGGGACGAGTCGTTCGACGACAACTGTCTGGTCAACGTCGTGGCGCTGGGGCTGGTGCGCGCGGATGAGATCGTCCACTCGCGCGTCCCCGCCTGCGCAGATGGTTGGAACTTGATCTTGGTCGGTAAGGCTACCGACGCCTCCGGCTTTGGCGGCGCCGCGTTCTCCTCGCTGACGCTCGATCAGGAGCAGGCGGAGAGCAACAAGGGCGCCGTACAGGTACCCGATCCGTTCCTGAAGAGCGTGCTCATGCGGGCGACCTATCGCGCCTTGCGCGGGTTGCGCGAGCTCGGGGTGCGCGATCCGGGTTTCAAAGACTTGGGCGCCGGCGGCGTCCTCGGATGTTCGGCGGAGCTGGTGGCCGCGGGAGGTATGGGGGCGGATATCGACCTCGATGCCGTGCACGTCTCCGTCGGCGATCTCGCCCCCGAGGTGATCGCTACAGGAGAGACGCAGGAGCGCATGCTGTGGGCCGTTCCCACCGGCGCGCCCACCGAGCTGCTCCTGCGCATCTACAACGAGCAGTTCGGCTTGCCGCACGTATCGCGCGGCGCGCGTGCCTCGGTGATCGGCCGCGTGCGCGCCGATCGGCGCTACACCATGCGCCGCTACGGACAGGTGGTGGTCGACGTCCCCGTAGACGTGCTCACCAGCGGCATTCGCTACGAGCGCGAGATCGGCGCGGCACCCAATCGCGAGAGCAGCGATCCCGTGCTGCAGGGCGAGGCAGCGGTACTGCTGCCGCGCGTGCTTGCGCATCGCGACGTCTGCTCGCGCGAGCCGCTGATCCGTCACTACGATCGCGTGGTGCGCGGTACGACGGTGATTCCCGCGGGTCATGGCGATGCGGGCGTGATCGCGCCGATTCCCGGCTCAGCGCTTGGTGTCGCCGTGAGCGTGGATGGGAACCCTCGTTACGGAAAATTGAACGCCCGCGTGGCGGGGCAGCTGGCCGTCTGCGAGTCGGCGCGCAACGTGGCGGCGGTAGGCGGCGAGCCGATCGGGCTGACCGATTGTTTGAACTTCGGCGACCCCACCAAGCCCGCGCAGATGGGGGAGTTGGTGGAGGCCATCGAGGGGATCGGGGATGCGGCGCGCGCCTTGGAACTGCCCTACGTGAGCGGGAACGTCTCGCTCTACAACGAGAGCGCCGGCGGTTCGAGCGTGGCGCCGTCGCCGATCATCGCCTGTATTGGCCGCGTGGCCGATGTTTCGCGCACCGCCGGTTTCGCTTTCAAGCGCCCCCGCTCGGCGATCGTGCTGCTGGGCGCGCGCAGCGGCGCGCTGGGCGGCAGCGTGATCGCGGACGTCTGCGGCGCGAGCGGTGGAACGCTCCTGCGCGCTTCGTTCGATGCGCTGCGCAGCGAGTTGACGGTCATGCGCGAAGGCTTCGCCGATCTGACCATCTACGGCGCCCATGATATCTCGGACGGTGGACTCCTGGCGTGCGTGGCCGAGATGTGCATCGGTGCCGACGGACGCAACGGCGTCGGCGCGCGGTTAGAGCCCCCCGCGGCATGGGCGCCCGGTGTGCCTGAGCTGGCGGCTTGGTTCGGTGAAGCGGGAGGCTTCGTGGTGGAGGTTCCCTCGGAGGCTGCGGCTTCATTCATCGAGCGCGCCGGCGCCGTGGGCGCTCAGGCGGTGCGCATCGGCGAGACGCTGGCGGAGCCGCGGTTGCTGGCCGGCGATGCGACGCTTGCGCTCGCCGATCTTGC
>SCQY01000103.1 GCA_004298665.1 bacterium
TTGGAGCCGTGGCGCGCCTTCCGCAGTACGCCCGCACCTATGGCGTTAGCCGCAGCACCCTAGCGGAGGTGAAGCGCGAACTCGGCCGTACGCGCGTCACATGACCAGCACGGCGCGGAAAAGCGCCTTGCCGGTGGCGACGCGTTCGTACGCTTCGGCGGCTTGGTCGATGGGGAAGCACTCTTCCATCACCCGCACCTTCCCACGCGCCGCCAGATCGAGCGCCTCGTACAGGTACTGCGCCCCGTTCTGCCCCGACGCCACGATCCGCCCGCGCTGCTCGAACAGCCGCGCGGGGACGACAAACGGATCTTCCGCGACGCCCATCCACACCAGGCGCCCTTCAGGGCGCAATCCAGCGATGGCATCCACCATTGCCTGATGCGAGTTCCCGGTACCGAGGATGATGTCGGCGCCACCCAGTGCGGCGAGCTCCGCGCCGCTCTCCACCACGGCGTCGGCTCCAAGTTGGGTCGCCAGCGCGCGCTTGTCGGGCGAATGGGTCACGGCGATCGTTTCAAAGCCGGCAGCTTTCGCGTATTGCACCGCCAAGTGGCCGAGCCCGCCGATGCCCACCACCGCAACGCGCTCGTGCGGCTTGGGATCGGCATACTGCAGGCCGCCCCACACCGTGTAGCCCGCGCAGAAGATCGGCGCAGCCTGCTCATAGCTGAGCGCGTCAGGGATCAGCATCGTGGCATCAGCCGGCGCGCTCATGTACTCCGCGTGCGAGCCGGCTACTTCGATACCGGTGGAGATGCCGTGGAGGCAGAACCGAGGGCGCCCGCCCAGGCACCACTCGCATCGCCCGCACGAGCGTTGATTCCAGGCCAAGCCAACCCGATCGCCCACCGTTCGCGACGTCACCGCTGCGCCCACGGCGACAATTTCGCCCGCGGGTTCGTGGCCGAGGATTTGTGGAAACTTCCCGGGCAGTGAGCCTTGGGTGAGGTGAACGTCGCTGTAACAGATCCCGCTGGCGTGCAGCTTGATGAGCACCTCATCGTGCTTTGGTTCGGGAATTGCGACCTGGGACACCGTCCACGCGCCACGCACGTGGGGAATGACAACCGCCTTCATGCAGCACGCATTCATGCGCGCAACCGGCCCCACCTCCGGCGGGCCGATCGTCTCGGGTCCGAACTTCTCAGGGTCAGGGCTGGCGGATCACTTCAGGCGAGAGCTCGCGTAGATTCGTCGCACCGACGAGCGCCATTGTGCGCTCGAGCTCCGCACGCAGGATCTCGATGACACGCCGGACCCCGTCCGTACCGCCGGCGGCGAGGCCCCACAACCAGGGACGGCCGATCATGCACGCTGTCGCACCGAGCGCGAGCGCTCTGACGATGTCACTACCTCTGCGTATCCCACTGTCGATCAAGATCGGCATCCCCGATCCCCGGAGCGCCTCGACGATCTCAGGGAGAACGGCGATCGTCGCCGGTGCTCCGTCGAGTTGCCGTCCGCCGTGGTTGGATACGACGATCGTATCGGCTCCCGCATCGCGCGCGCGACGCGCGTCAGCGGCCGTGATGATGCCTTTGACGCCGACCGGACCGCCGAAACGTTCCTTGATCCAGCCGATGTAGTCCCACGATTGCTCCGGATTGAAGAGCCCTTTCAAGTAACCGGCGGGCCCGGTTCCGCCTTTGTGCACCTGCGTCTCCAAGTCTGCGATGTTCGGAATCTTTACGCCCGGACCACGGATCTGCCCCCAAATCCAACTCCACCGTCGCAGCATGTCGGTGGCGTTCGCGAACGTCACGCGTGGCGGAAGCACCATGCCGTTGCGAAGATCGCGCTCACGATTCCCGACGACCGGAGTGTCGATCGTGAGCAGGATCATGCGATAACCGGCCTCGCGCGCCTTGTCGACGAGCTTGCCGGTCAGCGCCTTGTCGTTCCAGGCATAGAGTTGGAACCAGTGCGGCCCTGCGACGGTGCTTGCGATCTCTTGAAGCGAATAGCTCGAGACCGTGCTCGCGGTGAAGAGGATCCCGGCCTCGCGTGCTGCGCGCGCGGCCGCGAGCTCGGCCTTCGGATGTGCCAGCCCCGGCAGGCCGGTTGGCGAGAGAAGCAGCGGCATCGAAAGGGGTACACCGAAAAGCTCGAGACCGGTGCTGACCTCTCGAACGTTCGTCATTGCTCGCGGAGCGAACGTGAGCCGAGCGAGGGCGGCTTCGTTTTCGCGCAGCGTTCGTTCGTCGTCGGCACCGCCGTCGATGAAGTCGAAGACCATGCGCGGGAGCCGCCGGCGAGCGCGCAAGCGCAT
>SCQY01000104.1 GCA_004298665.1 bacterium
CCGCTGCCGTATGCTCGGCGGTCTTGGCGCGCTCGACGCGCCCTTCCAGCTCGCCGATGCGCTCGCGTTGCGCGCGTAGCCGCTCCTCTTTACGTGCGAGGTCGGATTCCAACGCCTCGGCGTTGCGGCGCGCCTCGGCGGCCTCCGCCAGCAGACGCTCCAACTCCTTACGCGCCGACTCCGCCTGCGCGCGGCGACCCGCTTCGCGTGCCGCCTGCTCGGCGACGTTCGCCTCTAGGTCCCGCAGCGCACCGAAGAGCGCCTCCAAGCGGCGCCGTGCCGCCGTCTCGCGCTCCTGCGCCTGCGCTTCCTCGTCACGCGCGCGCTCCACGTGCGCCGCCAGCGGCGTCCGCTCGTCGTCGAGGCTCTGCAGACGCGCCTGCAGCGCGCCGCGCTCTTCCTCCGCGCGTTGACCGCCTTCGTGGGCCTGCGCCGACTGTGCCTCCAGTGCTTCAAGGCGTCCATTGGCCGCGGAGAGCTCCGACTCCAAGCGCGCCTGCTCGGTGCGCGCCTGTTGCGCGGCGGAGCGCTGCTCTTCGAGCGCCAGCTCTTGCTGATAGGCGCGATAGCGCGCGCTGGAGAGTTCGGCGCTCTGCGCGGCGGCCTGCGCCTCTGCGGCGACGCGCTCGGCTTCGCCGCGGTCGAGCTGAACTCTGAGCCGCTCACGCTCCTCGCGCCGCGAGGCGGAGCTGCGCAAGTAGGAGAGGATCTCCAGATCGCGCAGGCGATCGGAGAGCCTGCGATAACGCTTGGCGCGCCGCACTTGCGTCTCCAGCTCGGGGACCTGCTTCTCCAGCTCGCTGAGCAGATCGTTGACGCGGATGACGTTCTGCTCGGTCTGCTCCAGACGGCGCGTCGACTCTTTCTTCTTCGAGAGGAAGCGATTGACGCCGGATGTCTCTTCGAAGAGTTCGCGGCGCTCCTGCGGCTTCGACGACAGAATGGCGTCGATCTGCCCCTGCGATACGATGGCATAGGAGCCGGGGCCCAAACCCGTGCCCATCAGCAGATCGAGCACGTCGCGCAGGCGCACTTGGTTGCGGTTGATGAAGTACTCGCTCTCGCCGGCGCGGTAGGCACGCCGCGTGATGGAGACTTCCCGGAAGTCTACCGGCAAGCGTCCGCTCTCGTTGTCGAAGGTGAGCACAACCTCGGACAAGCCCAGCGGCTTGCGGTGCTCGTTGCCCGCGAAGATCACGTCTTCCATCTTCGAACCGCGCAGCGAGCGGCTGGACGTTTCGCCCAGCACCCAACGGATGGCTTCGACGAGGTTCGACTTGCCCGACCCGTTAGGGCCGACGACGGCGGTGATGCCGGGCTCGAACTCGAGCGTGGTGCTTTCCGCAAACGTCTTGAAGCCGAAGAGTTTCACCGACTTGAGCCGCATAGACGCCTTACACTTCCTGCTCGTGTGCCGCTTCGCGCGTGAGTATCTCCAGTGCTTGGGCCGCCGCGGCCTGTTGCGCCGCGCGTTTGCTGCGGCCTTCTCCCACACCCAGTGCGCGCCCGCCCACGCTCACCCGCGATGTAAAGCTGCGCGCGTGCGGGAGGCCCGCGATGCTGTCATCGTAGACCGGCAGGCTCTTGAAGCGCGCCATCGTCCACTCCTGCAATGCCGTCTTGGCGTTGCCTCGCTGGAGCTGCTCCTCACTGACGTGGAGCAGGTGCTCGCGCTCGACGAAAGCAGCCGCCGCCGCCAGCCCCTGCGCGCGATAGATCGCCGCCACGAGCGCTTCGAACGCATCGGCGAGCATCGACGGGCGCTCCGCTCCGCCGCTGGCGGCGGCTCCGGGGCCCATCGTCAGCAGCTCTCCCAAACCCAGACGCCGCGCGCTGAGAGCCAGCAGCTCGCCGGAGACCAAGCGCGCCTTGCGCTGCGAGAGCTCGCCTTCCCTGGCCAGCGGAAGCGTACGCTCCAGGTAGTCTGCGGCAACCACGCCCAACACGCTGTCGCCGAGGAACTCCAATCGTTCGTTGGAGTCGGTGGGACTGGCCGCCTCGTCCAGCGCCGAGGCGTGCATGAAAGCGCGCTCGAGCAGCGGCAGATCGTCCTCCGAGAGGCGCAGGCGCCGTGCGAGCGCGCGCAGACGCCGACGATGCCTTTCCCCGCTCACTTCGCTCCGCTTCGTTCGCGGGGGCCCCGGTGCTTGAAAGGTTCCGGCGCACTCGCGCCGGCTTGTAACGACTTCGCTCCGCTTCGTTCGCGGGGGCCCCGGTGCTTGAAAGGTTCCGGCGCACTCGCGCCGGCTTGTAACGACTTCGCTCCGCTCCGTTTGCGGGGACCGCTGTTGCTTGAAAGGTTCACGGGGGCTGCACTACGCGTACTTGCGGAACGCCAGAACGGCGTTGTGGCCGCCGAAACCGAACGAGTTGGAGATCGCCACGTGCACCGGCGCTTTGCGCGCTACGTTGGGAACATAGTCCAGGTCGCACTCGGGGTCGGGATACTCGAGATTGATGGTGGGCGGCATAATGTCGCTGTGCACCGCCATCACCGTCGCAACGCCCTCGATGGCGCCCGCGGCCCCCAACGCATGGCCGTGGGCGCCCTTGGTCGAGCTGACGGCCACCTTGTCGGCGTACGGCCCCCAGATCTCGCGGATCGCCTTCGACTCGGCCACGTCGCCCTGCGGCGTGGAGGTGCCGTGCGCGTTGACGTACTGGATCTCCGCGGGCGTGATCCCCGCATCCTTGAAGACGCGATGGAGGGCCAGTTTCACACCGGTTCCCTGCGGTTCCGGCTGCACGATGTTGTAGGCATCGGAGCTCACGCCGTAGCCGATGATCTCGGCGTAGATGCGGGCTCCGCGGCGCTTGGCAATCTCGAGCTCCTCGAGCACCAGCACGGCGCTGCCCTCGGAGAGGACGAAGCCGTCGCGCTCGCGGTCAAAGGGACGGCTGGCCTTCTCCGGCTGGTCGTTGCGCGTCGACATCGCCTTCATGGAGCAGAACCCGCCTAGGCACATAGGCGTGATGACCGCCTCGCTCCCCCCGGCGAACATCACGTCGGCCTCGCCGTACTGGATCTTGCGGAAGGCTTCGCCGATAGCGTTGTTCGAACTGGCGCAGGCGCTGGCCGTCGACATCGCGGGGCCGCGCACGCCGAACTCGATGGTGACAATACCGGCGGCGGCATTGGCCATCAGCATGGGAACGAAGAACGGCGAGACCCGCCCGGCTGCCTTCGGCCCTTCGGAGCCCATCTTGGTCGCCGTGTCGGCCAACGTGAGGATGCCGCCGATGCCGGTGGCCACGATGGAGCCGATGTCGTCGCGGTTCGCATCGGTGATCTCGAGGGCGCTGTCCGCCAGAGCTTCCTTAGCCGCCGCCAGCCCCAACTGGGCGAAGCGGTCAAGGCGGCGCGCTTCGCGGCGTCCGAGAAGGGCATCGGGGTCGAAATCCTTGACTTCGCCGGCGACTTTCGTGGTGAGATACTCGGGGTCGAACCGGGTGATGGGGCCAATACCCGACTCACCGGCGATCAGGCGGCGCCAGAACTCCGGAGCGGTATTGCCGAGCGGCGTCACGGCACCGAGACCCGTAACGACCACGCGACGACGATCAGCCACCTTCACCTCCCGCAAACCGGACGAGGATTCGGGCCGCACCGGGGGGCTCCTCCCCCCTAACCCCACTCGCTAACGCGAGCGGGGACCCCATCAACTAGAAAGTTCCGGGGCACTCGCCCCGGCCTGTACCTCGCTAACGCGAGCGGGGACCCCATCAACTAGAAAGTTCCGGGGCACTCGCCCCG
>SCQY01000105.1 GCA_004298665.1 bacterium
CCATGGAATTCGATCTCTCCCCTGGTTCGCGGTGGAGGCGAAAGCGCAAGCCGCAGCTTGTCGGCCGCCCGCACCTAGGACATTATAGGAGTCTCCTGCTGGCGGCGTCAACCACGGCGGAAGGACTTTTGAACCATAGCGCGACGTAGGGACGCCTAGCCGGCGTGGGGCTGGTTGCGCTGGCGCAGCGCCTCATAGAGCAAGATGCCCGCTGCCACGGAGGCATTCAATGATGCTGTCTTGCCGCGCATCGGGATGCGCACCAGGAAATCGCACTGCTTGCGCACCAGCTCGGCCAGACCCGTGCCTTCCGCGCCGATCACCAGGCAGACATCGCTCGTGAAGTCGGCCTCTGTGTAGGGATGCGCAACGGTTTCGCCGACCGCGCCGGCAACCCAAATCCCGGCCTCCTTCATCGTCCGCAGCGCCTGCGCGATGTTGGTCACCTGAGCGATCGGGAGATGGGCGACGGCCCCCGCCGAGGCTTTGCGGACGGTCGCATTCACGCCGACGCTGCGGCGCTCGGGAATCACGACGCCTGTCGCGCCGGCACCCTCTGCCGTGCGCACGATGGCGCCGAGATTGTGCGGATCGGTGAGATGATCGAGGGCGACGATCAGCCGAGGCTTCTCCCCCGCAAGGAGATCCTCGAGACGCGCGTAGTCGTAGGGATCCGAGATGGCCACCATCTGCTGGTGCGCCTTGAACGGAAAGCGATCGAAGTACGGCGCATCTTCGAAGCGTAACGTGCATGCCGAAGCTTTCGCCGCTTCGATGATCTCCTGCACCTGGGGCTCGCGCGTGCGCTGCTTGCCGATATGGATGCGCCGGAATTGCTCCCCGGCGCGCAACGCCTCGGCCACGGCATGGATGCCGTAGACCACTTCATCCGCGCTGACGCGAGTTCCGGGTGCCTGAGCGCGCTTGGTTTGGGAGCCGCTTAGCCGGCGATGGTCCACGTGCTGCCTTCCTTACTATCTTTGACGACGATGCCGACGCCGGCGAGGGCATCACGCAGCTCGTCGCTGCGCCCCCAATTGCGTTCCCGACGCGCCTGACGGCGTACGTCGAGAATCGCCTCCACCCATTCCCGCACGCTGCCGCCGTTCGCGTGGCCGCAAAGACGCTCGCAGAGCGAGCGTAGGGCGGCAGTTCGTGCGACATCCAGAACAGCCTCCGCGCGTGGCTCCGCGAGGCGATCGCCCGCCGGCGCGATGCCGAGAACCCACAGCGCTCCGTAGAGCGCGCGAGCCGCCTGGGCGGCCTGCTCTCCTTCAAGCGAACGTGCAGCGGTGAGCCAAGCAAAGAGCGCCGCCAGCGCGCCGGCGGTATTCATGTCTCCGTCGAGCGCTTCGCGGAAGGCCCGAGCCATTGGCTCAATTGCGCGCGCAGGCGAGCGCAGTGCCTCCAGCGCATCGGCCTCCTCGATCTGCCGCACGTCTCCGCGACGCGCCAAGTCCGCGAGCGTCTCGTCCAGACGCTGGAGGCCCTTGGTGGCGGCCGCGATAGAGTCGGCAGTGAAGTTCGCTTGCTTACGATAGTCGATCTGTAGAAAGAGCGCGCGCACGGCGCGAGGATCGTGCCGGCGCAATTCCTCATCCAGCGGGACGAAGTTGCCCAGGCTCTTCGACATCTTCGAGCCGTTGAAGAACAGCAGGCCCGTGTGCACCCAGAAGTTCGCCATGGGTTTGCCTGCGAGAAGCGGCTCGGTCTGCGCGACTTCGTTCTCGTGATGGGGGAAGATCAAGTCGAGGCCCCCGCCGTGGATATCGAACGGCTCGCCCAGATACTCCCACGACATGGCCGAGCACTCGATGTGCCAGCCCGGGCGCCCGCGGCCCCAGGGTGAATCCCAAGCCGGCTCTCCCGGCTTCTGCTTCTTCCAGAGTGCGAAGTCGAGCGGATCGCGCTTGTGCTCGCTGGCATCGATGCGCACGCTCTCCAGCAGCTCGTCGATGTGGCGCCCCGAAAGCTGACCGTATGCCGGCCATGCGCGCACGCTGTAGTACACGCCGTCGTCGCTCTCGTAGGCGATGCCCATGCGCTCCAGCCCGCGGATGATCTCGACGATCTTCGGTATGTGCTCCGTTGCCCGCGGCTCGACGTCGGGGCGACGCACGCCTAGTTTCTCGAGGCTGGCAACGAAACTGCCGTAGTACTTCTCGACCACATCGTACCAGCCGACACCTTCATCGGCTGCGCGTCTGATGATCTTATCGTCGATGTCGGTAACGTTCTGCACGTAGGTCACCGCGTAGCCGAGAAACTCCAGATAGCGGCGCAGCACGTCGAAGAACAGCATCGAGCGCGCGTGGCCCAAGTGCGGATCCGCCGAAGGCGTGAGGCCGCACATGTAGATCCGAACGCGGTTGCCCTCCAGCGGGGCGAAGTCTTCCAGAGCGCGGGTGCGCGAATTATAGAGCCGCAGAGACATCCTGCCCGCCGCGTTCCTCCAATATGTGTTCCAGGCGCGCGATGCGCGCACTCAGCTCGGCGATTTGCTCCATCTCCAGATCCGGCATCTCGACGCGCGGCCGCTCGGAGACGGCACGGATCGGCACGCCGTTCCGCGCAACGATACGACCGGGGATGCCTACAACAGTCGAGTCGGGCGGCACGTCCTTGACCACGACGCTTCCTCCGCCGACCTTCGCATTAGCGCCGATCGTGATCGCGCCGAGCACGGCGGCCCCCACGCCGATCGTCACCCCATCCTCCAAGGAGGGATGGCGCTTGCCATGCTGCAGCGAGGTACCACCAAGCGTCACACCTTGATAGAGCGTGACCCCTCGCCCGATCTCCGTGGTTTCGCCGATCACGACGCCCATGCCGTGGTCGATGAAGAAGCTCGGGCCGATGGCGGCTCCGGGATGGATCTCGATCCCGGTGAGAAAGCGCGCGAACTGCGAAAGAAGGCGCGGCAGCAGCGGCACCCGTGCACGCCATAAGGCGTGGACGAACCGGTGCATCACGATGGCGTGAAACCCCGGATAGCAGAGCACGACTTCCAGCCACGACGTGGCGGCGGGATCGCGCTCCAACGCGGCGCGCAAGTCGGCCAAGAGCAATGGGGTACGCATGGTGTTCTCTACTGTTCCCTTCGGCAGGCGGCCGTCGGCCGCTCATGTGGCTGTGACGCGCGCGACGGCGCGCGAGTTGCACGCTAGCGGCTACAGCGTCGACAGCACGGGGCGAAGGGAGTCACGCGGATATCCATGGTCT
>SCQY01000106.1 GCA_004298665.1 bacterium
GCGTTCGGACCAGAATACCTTCATGTGCAGGTCGTCCACGAAGTAAATCCTCGCGCCTTCTTTGAAGAGTTCGCGAATGCCGATGGGGCTGGTGGACGTAGGGTTGTCCCAGCAATAGAGCTCCAGACCTTTGGCCGCGGCCTTGCCGCCGATGAACTGCAGGGCGTCTCGGCCGACGAAGGCGACTATCACGACGCGCCGGCCATTCCCCGGCGCGAGCACTTCGCGGATCTTCTTGGCAATCGGTTGTGTTGTCGTCAGAATCAATTTCGTCCACTACTCCTTTTAAAGAACGCGGGTTGGATCGGGATCCGAATCCGTATGCTCAAGCCTGGGAGTACCGGGGCATGGCATAGCTCAAGGCCGAAATGCATTCGCATGACCGCGACCACTCGCACCATCCTTATCTAGGGCCCTCTTTGCCGCCGGATACATGGCCGCCCTCGCCGCTCCAGCGTATGCTTGCGGCCGCGAGTGCTGGCTGGCGAAGGTCCTCGCAGATGGCGTTGCGATCAACGCCGCCTATCCGATTGCGACCACCATCGACCGACTGCGCTCTCTTCCGCGGCCTGCCGGCGTCTAGGGCTCTGACGCACCTCGAATCCCAGCATAGCGGCGCGTCTACCGGGTCCAGGCTGAACTCCTCGGCATCAAGCTCAAGAACGATGGAGATATCCACCTCGTCATCGCAGAGCCCGGAGAACGGGCGCGCACGATGATCGCCGAGATTCCTGATCCGCGGTGCGTGGAAGGTGCCGCGCCGATCTACGCCCAGGACGTCGCCCGAACCCGCCTGGCCTTCGTCAAAACCTACGGCATCCCGCCGGTGACGCACTCTTCCGGATCGCCTATCAGCCGATCACGGTCGTTGGCCCGGCGTTCTTCGACTTCCCGCACGGGCAAGGGTGGTCTTGAAGCGCGAAGCGCCTCGGCGTAAAATACCAAGCAACGGGCTGGCTAATAAAGGTCTCCTCTATGAAGCTTAGGCACCTGTCGATATTCACTCTTACGGTTCTCGGCATAACGGCTTGTGGTGGCGGGGGCGGTGGCTCCCCCGCTCCCGCGCCCCCAGCGGTGGTACCTACAGCCGCGCCTACGCCTGTGCCCACTCCGTCGCCGACGCCTGTACCCACTCCATCGCCGACGCCCGCGCCTGCCGCATTGACGGTCGCTCCAGCTACCCTCTCCTTCGTGGGCACGGGCGCCACTAACGCGCAGCCGGTGACGGTTGCGGAACCGGGCTATACGGGCACCATTGCGGCATCGTCTGCGACGTGCGCTTCAGGAAGCACGACCGTTGCGGCTATTTCTCCGGGCGTCAGCACTGGACCAAGCGCGACTTTCACCGTCACGCCAGAAAATGCTGGTGCCTGCACCGTGAGGTTCAGCGACACGAATGGCCAGTCCGCTACACTCTCGGTCGGGGTCACTATTACCGTGGTGGGAGGTAACTAGCGCTATGTGGATCGCTCGTTCTGCCGCACGCCTCGGCGCCACAGTTCTGTACGCACTGACTCTCGTTGCCTGCAGCGGCCGCGGACCTGTTTCCCTCACGCCACAGCTCTCTAGCTCGGGCAATCCGAAGAGCGTCGCGAACGTAAGCTTCCTGATCAAGATCCCGGCGCCGCCCGGCCTGCATCCCGCCTACGTTTCACCAGCCACGCAATCGGCCGTTGTAGGGGTCACTGGCTCGATTACTGTTCCACCCACGACAATTGCCTGTTCTATCGGGTCGTGTAGCGGCCAGGTGCAAGCTCCTATCGGCAACGATACCTTCTCCGTCACGCTTTACGACCTGTCCAACGGCGCTGGCGCCATTCTCGCAAAAGGGTCCGTCGCGCAGACGATTACGGCCAATCAAACCAATACCGTCAAAGTGGCGTTCGGCGGCGTGATTGCCTCTATCCATATCACGCTCGCCCCGAATGGCGTCACCATCGGCACGGCTGCCACGATCACTGTGAACGCTCAAGGGCGTGACGCTGATGGTTACGCAATCATCGGCGGCAATCCGTACACTGTGCCTATCACCTTGGCAGACAGCGATACCAGCGGTGCGACGGTGCTGTCGACAACGAACGTCCTCTCTCCACAGACTAGCGTGACGGTCGCATACAACGGGTCGAATGCATTTCAGAGCGCGACGATCTCCGGCAGCGCGCCGGGAGTGCCGAGCGGCGAGGTGACTCCGGACACGCTGACCACGAAGGCCGCAGCGCTTAGCGGCCCGAGCGTCGCTCCCAACTCCGCGTGGGGACCCCCTGCCGTGGCAAGCGCGCTCAGCTTTCCGGTGCAAAATGGCTACAACGGAGCTGGACAGACGGTCGCCATCGTTATGGATGCATTTCCTTCGGCGAGTGATCTCAATGCATTCCTCAGCTATTTCCAAATCCCAGCGACGAGTCGCACGATTACGGACGTGCCGATCGACGGTGGACCCAACGGCAGCGATCCCAATGGGCCCGGTGAGGTCACACTCGACACGGAAACCGTGGCAGCGCTGGCACCAGGCGCAAACATCATCGTGTACGGCATTCCATCATTAAACGCCCCATACATCAATGATGCGTTCAATCAAGCGATAAGCGACGGCGCGGCCAAGGTCGTAAGCTTCTCAGCAGGGGGCTGCGAAACCGCAAGCATGGTCAGCGCTGGGACACCGATCTTTCAAACTGCGGCGAACGATGGCGTTGCCTTCGTCGCCAGCTCCGGCGATCAAGGGAACGAATGCTTTACGGGAGGGGCACCCCAGTACCAGGTTGGCGTAAGTTATCCGGCAAGCGATGCAAGCGTTATCGGAGTCGGCGGGACTGAAACCACCCCGCCGAACCAGCTCACTAGTACAACGGCGTGGAACGACTACTCCTGTTCGTCAGGCCAGTGCGCGACCGGCGGCGGCGTCTCGCAGTTTGTACCTATCCCATCTTTTCAACAGAGTATCGCTGGAGAAGCTTCGGCGCAATATCGGAACATCCCCGATGTGGCCATGCCGGCTGAGGATGTGGCCGTTTACGTCAACGGCGCGTGGAGCGCGATGAACGGCACGTCCTGGAGTGCTCCGGAGTTCGCTGCGCTGCAAGCGGAAGTCGACCAGTATTGCAATCTCTCGTACAGCGACCCGGCGACAGTTCCGTATTACGTCTTCCAGTATGCTCAGAACTCTTTCATTGGCGTCGTCAACGGGAACAACCAGTTCGCGGGCACTGCGCCCTATTACAGCGCGGGCCCGGGCTTCGATAACGTCAGCGGTCTCGGCGTACCGAACGGCGTAGCCTATGCCAACGCGATCTGCCCGAACCGCGTGCCCACCGCCGCAGCACGGCGGATACAAGCACTTGGTGCGCGCGCTGCGATGACTGCAGGCCCGCGAGTACTCGACGTGAGGACTGCTGCCCGCGGCTTGGCGGACCTAGGGGTGCGCGCATCGAGTGCGCCGACCACAATCCAGCTCGTCTTGCAGCCGACAGTGGACCTCGTGAGCAACGAGCAGAGCGTGGTACGCGCTCTTGAGTCGCACGGATTCCAGATCGTCAAAACGTTCACCAACAACCTCGTTGTCGATGCACAAGCACCGTCAAGCACTGTGTCGGCCTTCTTCCAGACGGAGCTGCACAACGTTGAGCAAGCGCGCTACGGCCGGCGCTATGCTCCGGTCACTAACGCTGTTTTGCCTGCGTCGATCGCGCCGTACGTATCTGGGGTCATCCTCGACAACGTCGTCACGACGGCGGTGCCCTAATTTCTGGCTCTGCGCACGTTGCGCTACGATCTGGACCTCGAACCGGGCGTTCGTGGCTACGTCCGCCGAAGCGATGCCATGGGGAAGAGCCGAAGCACCCTAAGGACGCTACCGGTCTCATCGGGCGCTCTTCCAGACGGTCGGAGGATACGGGGTTCCAAACGGCGTCGAGATCCACCCGGTACTGGCCATCGGCGCCGGTGCTGGCCCGTCCGCGAGCGCACTACCACCCCCTTCTGCGGCCTCGTCTTCTTCTTCGGCCTCGGCCATCTTACGTTGCCCCGGCGACACCGTCGCCTGGGTGAACACGCGCTCCGGAATCTACCATCTTCCGGGGACGCGCTGGTACGGTCGTACGAGCGAGGGGAGGTTCATGTGCGAACGGCAGGCCGACGCGGACGGGTACCGAGCGGCGCGGAACGGGAAGTGACGGTCGGACGAAATAGTGCCTCCCACTTTCCGCGAGGGGCTCACGTATGCTCGCTAGAAAATGCCGGAGGCCGAGCAAAGGCCCGCAGCATCTCGGGCCTGAGCCGATACCTCGACCGACAGGATCGACCTTCCGACAGTAAACGACGTGCTATGATAAGAAGCCCGCTGGAACTTATTTTTGTCGATAACCCCTTCCTCCACTATTGGCCGTGTCATCGACTCCCAGCGCGCTCGTTCCGTATCGATGGGCGGCAGTTCCACATATGCGCACGCTGTACCGGCGTCATTTCTGGAGTGCTGGTTGCCCCGGTCATGCTGCCATTTGCAATGTTGCTTGGCATGCTAGCGGCCCCCTCCATAGTCCTGTTAGTCCTCGACGGGCTCACTCAACTCCTTAGCCTGCGGACCTCATCGAATCCCATACGATTTGCGACCGGTACGCTCGCCAGCGTCTGCGCGGTCGCATGGATATTCAATCATCTTCCGAGGATATAGACATGCCAGTGTTGCGGGCGCTCCAGTATCCAAACACGACGGACGGTCAGCGCCGGAAGATCTCCGACCTCCAAGACTACGTCGGCCGCGGATGGACAATCGCTTCCGAGACAATCACGCCCGGACACCTTAAGGGCGGTCAGGCGTGCTGTCTCGCAGCGATTTGTCTTCCATTAGGCTTCGCCGCGGGGCGCGACCCGGGCACGATAAACGTCACACTTCAATATGACGGCGCGGACCCATCAGCTCTCGCGATGGCTTCGGACATAAATACTCACGACAGCGATTGTCCGCACGATTGGAAACCATATGTCTTTTTCCACAGGCTCGAGTATTGCGACCGGCCTGGATGCAACGCGACACGCATCGTGAAGCACTAGGAGTAAGGTTTTAGCCTTGCCTGAACTTAGGACTCTGCAATATCCAAACACTAACGCTGGCCAACAACAGAAAGTGATTGTCGATCAGGACCACGGGAGCCCGCAGGCGTTGCACGTGCAGCTGGCGGTCGCGGTGGTCAGCGCACCGCAGTTTTGGCAGCGGACTTTGATGATGCGACCTTCGCCGGGACCAGGCAATTGATCGAAGCGATCAGGTCGAGGGCGTCGGAACGTTCGTCGGACATCCGTCCTTTCGCAGGTGTGTGGTGAGGTCGATCTTCCCTATCTGTCTATACAAGTACGTCCTAACCGGCTCTTCCTGCTGGCGCGCCGTACGAGCCAGTTCAATTGGGCGCGAGAAAACGTTCAACCGTCCAAAAGCCCCCGCCGGCCGATACCCGGGAACTCGATCACGCTTCAGGCTCTTGACTAGTCCAATATGGCGGACTGTTGAACTAAGCGACCGGATGGCCGATAGTTGGGGAAGGTGACGCGGCGCACGCGCGTTGCGGTGCATGACGGAGGGTGAGCCGGGTGGCGCGCCGCGACATCCCGCGACCATAGTTGTATGCCCCAGGTCCCGCGCTGCGCGAAGCTCTTTCTCTTATTTCGTGTATTTCGTGCCGGAACAACCATGGCGACTACCCTATCGAGCGGCAGGCATGATTTTCAGCACAAGGGCCGGTGGCCTAAGCATTATCTTGGCAGTCGCGGCGACGGCGCTCGCGGCCTGTGGATTAGGGGGCCATAGTAATTGTCGGCGCCTATCTTCAAGGAGGAAGCACGTGAAGAAAATGTTCCTGAGCGTAATCCTTGCCGCTGCGGCGATGGCGGCGCTATTGGCTACTCCCGCATTGGCGGAGCAGTATGCAACGCGTATCGTCAATCAGCCAAATGCGCCGTTGGACCTACAGCGCTGTCTCGCCTACGACTCCCCCTATGACGCTGCGACTTCACTCAATGTGCTCAATCGCTCACGCCACGAATTGATCAGATTCGATATTGCATTTCAGTTCTTCGACGTTGATGGCACACTAATCGGAGAGGGGCGCGCTTCGTTTTCGCCAGACGATTTGGTCGCACCGGGCGATCTACGATTATTTACGGGTGCTTTCTCAGTGGCGAAGTCCGAACCGCTGAGGGCTACTGGCTTAGTGACGTGCAAGATCGTAAGTGCGGTGTTCACTGGAAAGCAGGTGTGGCGCTATGGCCAGCGCTGGAAAGAGCCGCTTCTGCCGATCTCGGCACCGGAAACCGGCTCGAGCGGCATGAGCGCGTCTAGTGGCGCGGTCGCCGGGGCGGGACAGGCTGCCAGGCCTTCGAACCCTGTTTCCGATCTGAAGGTATCCGTACTCAATACCTGGAGCGACGCCAACGGTAATAGCCAGCCGGGCCTCTACGTGCACGATCGACTCCAAATCACCGCAGGTAAGCAGAGCGTCACCGTTCGCCCCAACGATTTTGTTCTGACCGCTCGGCTTGCAAATGGCGGCGACAAGAAGTTCGACGGACTAGCCCAGGCGGCGCCGCGCTATCTCAAAATGAGTTGGGCAACAAATCAGAACGAATGGGTACCAGAAGTCGAACCCGCTCAGGACTTGGGCGGGATCGGGTCGCTTATCGTCCCGGCGAACGGCACGGTAACCGTCACCGTTACTTTCTTTGTCCCCGACCCGATAGCCGACCCAAAGGCCGTGGCGAATGTTACCTATCACTAGGCGCGGTGTCCCGTCATTGCAGCGGCCATGCCGCGAAGGCTCACAACGATCAGCTGGTCGCAAACAAGAGCACTCGATTCACTCCCTGATAGCGCGATTGGCTCCGAAGCGCGATTATTGAGGTAGCAAAAGGCTTTCTATGGCGATGAAGACTCGAACCGAAAAGACGACGGCGACCCTGCTCGGAGGACTGGCCCTCCTGGCCCTGACGGCCTGCGGGGGAGGAGGGGGTAGCACGGGCGGTTCCGGCGGAGGCGTATCACCCCTCCCTCCGGCTCCGACCTCGACGCCCTCGTCCTCGCAGTCGATGGCGCTCTCCGGGACGGTGACGGACGACGCGTCTCCTTCTCCGTCTCCGCTTTCCGGCGCGACGGTGTCGCTCTACCCGCTGGGGAAGGCTCCGTCGGGCGCGCCTCTGGCCTCGGCGACCACGGCGCCCAGCGGCGCCTGGAGCCTGAGCACCTCGCAGGTTCCCGGCTCCTACCTGCTGCAGATCGTGCCCGCGGACGCGAACCACGCGACCCTGCATCAGAGCGTTTCGCTGGTGGCCGGGAGCGACGTCGTCGTTGCGAAGCAGTTGACGGTGCTGTCCTCGACGGAGCAGCAGTGCATCACGCTGTTCAACCAGCAGAGGGCGACGCTGGGGGTCGGTGCGCTGACGACGGACAATGCGGCGATGATCGCGGCGAGAGCTGAGGCGCAGGCGATCGCCACATGGGCTCCTACTGACGTTTGGCCGAATATCACTGCACCCCCGAGTGTTACGCCATCGTCTTATATGGCGAATGGTGGAATCTCATCGGCGTCCGTCACCGGGGACGACTACGATTCGGGTGCCAACGGGTGTGCGATGGTGATGAGCAATATCTTCGGTTCGAGCGATGAATGGTATCCGGAGAACTCCGGCGCAAACTCAACGTGGATCGGATTCGGAGTTGCTTCCGATGTTGTTGGTGGTTTTCCGGGGTACGAGTGGGCCGCCGCGGTCGTCACGTACCCGTAAATCTGCACTCCGAGAGAAGGAGAGAGGAGGCTCCGCATCTGCGGAGCCTCCTCTCTCCTTCTCGACGCTTCAGTCTGTAAAGGCACCAGGTCGTATGTTCATGCCTGAGCCATGCCATCTCTCGCGCTTGAAAACCGTTATGCTGCCGAGAGATCCTGGCATTCGTGCTGGATCTCATACGTGAACGTCGCGGTATCCTCAGGTGGATTTCCTTGGTTGATCAAGTATTGCGCAGTCGCCTCTACGCCAGCACCCCAATTCCCGAGTCCTGGCGTTCCCGGGACCCGTCGCCACCCTCTACCACGCCTACATTGAGGAGATCGACCGCCCAGCTCAGGAGGCCATAGGCAACTCGGGCGTCCGGTAAGACAGTCGTTGGTCGATAAGGAAGTGAGGAAGTGCCCCAATGAAAAGATACAATCTCTACCTCGATGAGGCAAAGTTGCGTACCCTCCGGGTCGTGGCCGCCTCCGAGAGCATGACCGTCTCCGATCTTGTGCGAGAGGCTATCGACCGGATCATCACCGATCGACTCTCTGGGAAGAAGCGCTCTTCGTCGGAAAACCTCCAGGATCGCCTCAATCGGTTCTTCGAGCACGTAGCTCAGAAGATCTCAGCGAGCCTTTCGGAGGAAGAGATCGACGAACGCGTACTCGGCCCGGCGACACCTGCGGTTCGGCGCCCGTGGTGAGCCGCCCAAAGCCGTTGCGGCCGGCCGAATGAGATATCGCCCACTAATAATCCGAAGGGATCAGCTATCTAGCGAGCTGCGGCATAGTGGGCTCGCTTCAAAAATTCTCTATCGTGAAACATACGAAGGTGAATGATCTCGGCGGACACGCTTGCGTCGCAAAGCGTCTCGTTGGGGGTCTAAGTTGCTTGATTCGCGGTCACTTGACGTGTTCGTGTTCGTCGATTGAGCGCGCCTTTGAGCCACTAATCGACCGCGGCTGGTTTTGAGACGCACGCGCCGCACGAAATATCGTCTGCTGCTCTGCGTCCCGATTGAGTAAGGTACAGCCCTGCCGGGCCAGCTCACGAATCAGAGTCGCCATCACTTTCGGGTCTTCGGGCGCGACGAAGAGGCGTGTGCCGTTCGCGGCACGCGCGGCCCGAACGGCCTCGCGCACCGCCCTGGCGTCGAGGCCCTTGACTGCCACGACCTCGTACTCGTTGGGCTTCGCGCCAAGGCGCGGAGCCATCGAGCGTGGGCCATACAGGTGGGCCAGCGTGGGCTTCTGCACATCGGGAGCGCAAGCGCGCTGCGTGTCCTGCTGCACGTGCATCTCCGGCGTCTGGATAGCTGCATCCATCAGGCCATGCGCTTGGGCTGCACGGCGGTCTACCGCCCGCGCGTCCGAACCTCGAACGAGGCGCCGCAGCCCAGCGGCATCGCAGTCCAAGTCGTGGCCGAGAGCAACGCCGAGTTTGCGGCCGTCGGGTTTGAGCCGGTGCGCTTGCCGCTCGACGCGCCGCATCGCGCGGTCATAGCGCGCAGCCTCGGAGCGCTTCTCCAGCGGCGTGCGCCGCCAAGGAACGCCGCGCATCATTCCAAAAGTCGCAGCGGAAGCGAAAAAGGATCCCACTAAGTCGTGGATGGCATCGCGCGCGTCGTCGCGCAACCATTGAAGCATCCGCTTACCCTCCGAATTCCAACTCTAGCATAGCATTATCGCGTTCGCGCTGCGGTCGCGCCTCGCGGCGCTTCGTCGTCTGTACCCGCTCCCAGTTCTGCGCGCGCTCGGCAAGCTTCGCCTCGGCCTCGCGCTCGTCGTGGAGCCAACGGCCATACTGCACCGGCATATAGGCGCGCACAATCGCCTGTGCTCGGCGCCGATGAGCCCGCCCAATATCCCGCATCTGAGCGAGGCGCTCTTCGAGGGTGGGGGTGTTCTCCAGAGCACACGCTCGCCGAGCGGCGGCAGTTTGATCCGCTAGCGCCCGCAGCGCGCGTGACCGCGCTGCCTCCCGGCTAGCCATTTCGGCCTCGTAGCGGCGCCTATACGGATCCTCATCGGCTACGGCCCTGGCGCGCACACTCTGCGCCCATAGCGTTTCCTGGCCGCCGGTGCGTTCCAGCACCTCGTCGAAGGTCTGCGAGGTAGTCTTGGCCGTCACGCGCTCGGCGACATGCTGCGCGAGGTCCTCAACGCTCTCGAAACTCGACCCCGCATAGTGGACGCTCATCGAGTGCTTCGCCCTGCTCAAGGCAACAAAAGCCAGCTCCGCCGAGGCGCTGCGGTCGAACACTGCTATCGTTCGCTCGACGGACGCGCCTTGGGCGCTGTGGACAGTCGTCGCATAGCCGTGATCCCAGGCGGTATAGGACTTCGGAGAGAACGCGACCTCACGACCGCCATCGAGATGGACGATGAGCTGGCTCCCATGGAATCGCGCAACGCTCCCAGCATCGCCGTTGACGACGCCGAGGCGCAAGTCATTCGCGCGAAAGATCAGCCTGTCGCCGGGCGCGACCTCCCGTGTTCCGCCATCCGTCGCATACTTGCGGCCGACGCCCTCAAGGCCACGGCCTCGGCGAATCTCCTCGTTGAGGTGACGGACGGTGTCCTTATCGCCGGCAACGAGAATGGTCTGTACCCCGGCAGCCGTGGAGAGGCGATAGTCGGCCGCTGCTGCTGCAATCGTCTCATCCCGCGCCGAGCAGCGATGGAACGGCTCGCGCTGATCGAGTGCCTCAAAAGCTTCCGCAATATGGCTTTCGTCGCGCGCCGCAATGCCCGCGCCCATCTCTCGCACCGCCTCGCGGTGCCAGGCCCGGCTTTGGCGGCGAACGCCGTGCAGCTCGCCATAGGTCCTGGCTGCCTGGGCCTCGCGCTTGAGGATGCGAAACGACGCCCCAGCGTCAACCGGCTGCAACTGCCGCGAGTCGCCGATTGCGACGACTTGGCACTCACGCTCGCGGGCGAGCCGGAGGATCTCCGCCATGGCCCGGCTATCGGTCATGCCGCTCTCGTCGCAGACGATGATGCCGCGACGAGGCATAATCTCCTCGCCCGCCTCTTCGAGCACGCGGGCGCGGGCGGTGTTGGTCGAGCGAAACCCCGCCTCAATCTCGAGCCGCTCGGCCGCAGCCTGCGAGAGGGTGAGGCCCACAACGTCGCGACCCTGCACGTCGGCGTAGTGTCGCACCGCCTGCATGATGGTCGTCTTGCCCGTGCCTGGGTCGCCCTGCACGACGGCGAGCCGCCCTTGACCCAAGAGCCCAAGAGCAGTGCGCTGCTCGTCAGAAAAGTGGATTCCGCGCTCCTCCTCTGCCCGCGAGATAGCCTCCGCCATGTCTCTCGGGGACCATGCGGTATCCTCACGAACGGCGAGCGCGCGGGCGTCGTCAGCTAGACCGGCCTCTATCCCCTGGATTTCGGCGGTCGTATAGAGCGGGTGCTGCGGATCTACAGCCACCATGCGCAGCGTCGTATCCTTGCGCTCAACATGCTGGCTTAGCCGCTCGACCTCGCCGGCATCAGTGAGGCGCGCGGAGAGCCAGTGGTCGATGTCCTCGCGGTCGAAGGTCGAGACGTCCTGGGCGAGTCGGCGCGAGACAACGCTTGGGTCGGCCTCGATGCGCCGCACTAGGGCGTCTTCAGCTTGCTCGGGGTCGAGGTACGCCCCGAGGCTAGTGAGGTCAGCGCCCAGCACGGCATCGAGGCGGACGCACTCCCCGTCCGGCATCTCGTGGCCGTCGTCATCGCGGCGCACTTCACGCAGCACGAGGCCCCCCGCCTCCGGGCCTGAGTCGATGCGCGCACCATACCGTGCGGCGGCCAGGTGCATCTCGCTCCAATCCGCCTGCTCCCCGCGCTCTGCTGCGAGGTCGAGTACGGCGCGCAGCCGAGGAGCCACCGTTGCGTCCGCGTAGCGTGCCCATGACCCCTCATGGCTCGCATACGTCTGGTAGCGCCGGCGCTCGGCCTGCGCTAGGCGTTCCTGCCGATTCTCGCGGGCCCAGGCATGGCGCTCGGCTCTCGTCGAGGGTTCGATGCGCTGAGTGGGAAGGCCGACATCCCGCACGACGACCAGACCGCGGTCATGCTCCCATCCACGCTCGACCTCGGTCTCGCGCAGCGCGCGGTCGATGCGCGTGTGCAGCATGTGCCGATCGTAGGCC
>SCQY01000107.1 GCA_004298665.1 bacterium
GCGCCGTTGACGGTGCGCCGCGTGGCGCCCGACGTCTCGTGGGTGCCCAAGTCGCTCCCGGTGAGGCTGTACGTTCCCTTCGAGACGCCCACGATGCGCGCATCGCCTTCCGTTCCGGTGTACGTAGCATCGTACGTGCCATCACCATGGAAGGCGTACGTGATCGTTCCCTGCGGCCCCGTCCACGCATAGGTCTGGCCGGCCACCGGCGACGTTGAAGGCTCCTGTGTGCCGGCGGCAGCCGGCGTGAGCTCACTGCTGGGCGCGGGTTCGGCGCTCGCGGCGGGCACGGATGACTCGACGGGCGAGGGTGTCTCGCCCGCGATGACGCTGCCGGCGGAATTGGGCGCACTAGCGACGCGCACGTAGCCCTGCTTCACCAAACCGAACATGACGACCAAGCCGATGATCGCTCCGACCAGGAAGGCGCTTGCCCCTTTCATGCCGACCGGCCTATCCTTTGCCCGCGAATCGCTCGTAGGCGGTGCGGAAGTTGTAGACGCCGCCGGAGAGCCACTGCCCGCCGTCGACCGTGAGACAGGTTCCGCTTACCCAAGCCGCCTGCTCGCCGCACAGCCAGAGTGCCGCTTCGGCCACGTCGGAGGGCTGACCGATGCGCCCCAAGGGAATTCCGCGCACCATGGCTTGCTCGAGCTCGGGTGCCACCCAGAGATTCTTGTCGGTTCCCTCTGTATGGATCGGTCCTGGAGCGACGGCGTTGACGCGAATACCGAACTGCCCCCACTCCGCAGCCAAGGTGCGCGTCATCGCCAGCAAACCGGCCTTCGCCGCCGCCGAGTGCACCACGCCGGGCTCGGCGAGCCAGGCGTAGGTGGCCACGATGTTGAGGATCACGCCACGAACGCGCCGCAGATGCTCGAAGGCGAACCGCGAGCAGTTGAAGCCGCCGTTGAGAACGATGTCGACGACCGACTTGAAGCCGTTGGGCGAGAGCTGCTCGGAGGGGCAGATGAAGTTTCCAGCGGCGTTGTTGACCAGCACGTCGAGGCGCCCCGCGCGATCCGCGGTAAAGGCGATCGCGGCCTGCACCTGCTCGGGATCCCGCACGTCGCAGGTGACCGCAAAACCGCGTCCGCCTGCTCGTTCGATCAGCGCGACGCTCTCCAGCAACGGCTCTTCGCGGCGCCCCAACACGACGACTGCGGCGCCCTCGGCGGCGAAGCGCTGCGCCATGGCACGCCCCAAGCCGCTCCCGCCGCCGGTGACCAGCACGCTCTTCCCGCTCCATCCGCTCATGAAAAGATTTCGCCTTTCTCCGCAAGCGCTCGCCGCAGGTAGAGCGGCAGCGCGAAGAGCCGCCGGTGCGTCTCTTCGTCGTAGTAGAAGTTCTCGCCGCGCAGCTGCGCTACGTGGCGTGCGATGCGCTCGCCATCCAGTGCTTGCACGTCGACGGTATCAGAACACGCGAGGAAAGCCCACGCCGTATCGAACGCCGGCACGTGCGCGAAGTAGCTGCGCACGTGCGCGAAGTAGTTGCGCAAGGTGCGTGCCATCTTCACGTGGAGCGCCATATTGTGGAAGGCCGCGGTGCTGGCTTGCAGCACGTAGACGCCGCCTTCACGCAGGCGCGCCTTGATGTCGCCGAAGACCGCGCCGTTGAAGAGCGGCCACGAAGGTGAATCCGGCAGCGGTTCGGTGAGGTCGCCGACGATCACGTCGTAATGGCCGGCGTCCTCCCGCAGGAAGCGCAGCGCATCGCCGATGATGACGCGCGCGCGGGGATCGTCCCAGGCCCCGGCGCCCCACTCCGGCAGATGGCGCTTGCAGAGCGCCACGACTTCACCGTCGATGTCCACCATCGTGCAGTGCGCGACGCCGGGGTGGCGTAGAACCTCACGCAGCGTGGCGCCCTCGCCTCCCCCAAGGAT
The DNA here is from genome assembly GCA_004298665.1 of bacterium. Taxonomy (GTDB): domain Bacteria; phylum Vulcanimicrobiota; class Vulcanimicrobiia; order Vulcanimicrobiales; family SCRA01; genus SCRA01. The sequence continues at coordinate 1,890 of SCQY01000107.1, forward strand.
CAGCACGTCGCGCGGTGCATCAACGGCGGCGAGCGCCGGGTGCACCAGCGACTCGTGGTAGATACGCTCGTCGCCTTGGGAGCTCTGCGTGTCGCCGTCGAGGACCAGCATCTTGCCGAAGACGGGGGTTCGCAGAATAGCGTACTGCTGGAACTGCGAGCGGCCCGCGGCCAGCAGCTCCTCCACGGCGTGCTCGTGGCGCTCCGTAGGGGCGAACTCTTCGGCGTACCACTGCCAGTGCTCGGTCTTCGGCATGCTTCTCCTTGGGAGTCGACAGAGGGATCGTACCCGCCCGCCCAGCGGGCGCCGCGGTTGCTACGACACCTCCGCGGCAGCGGCCTCTGCAAAATGCAGAGGGCGAACACCTTGCGGCGTACGCCCCCTGGATACTCCGAGGGTTGGCTCTTCCGTTTTCTACGCGGACCTCACCGCGGTGACCAGGGTCTGCTCCTGGTCGCGCACGATGTGCGTGAACTCCCCTGGCGCGGCGGGAATTCCCCGCTTTACCTCCGTGGTCCGCATCGTTGCGGCCTCGAACGATCGAGCGACATACTCGAGCGCTTTCCAGGGTTGGGTACTGGTGCCGCACGTGTAGATGTCGACGGCTGCATACCCCGTTTCGGGCCAGGTGTGGATGGACAGATGCGACTCGGCGATGACCACGACACCGCTCACGCCCTGCGGCATAAAACGGTGAAAGGCCACCTCCATGACTTCGGCGCGCGCCTCGCGCGCAGCGCAGACCATAATGTCGCGGACACATTCCACATCGGTGAGCAGCGCGCCGTTGCAGCCCGACAGCTCACAGACGATGTGAGTACCCAGCTCTTCCACTTCTTACGTATCCCCCTCGGAT
>SCQY01000108.1 GCA_004298665.1 bacterium
ATCCTCCGCGGCCACGGCCGCGTCGCGTCCTCTTAGTTCATCTGCTTCCCTCTCGGCAGCAGCCGACAGTCCTGGATACCTCTTGTTCTTCGCCACCCGCACCCCGCATGCTGCGGAGCAGAGGTAGACGCCACGCCCAGGCGCGCGGCGGCGCACATCGACGGCCCACGCGGTGCCCTCACGCACGAAGCGTGCGAGCGCCGCTTGCGGAAGCCTGCGCCGGCAGCCGACGCAGGTCCGTTCCGGAGTCGAGCGAGCAGCTTCAGAGCGACTCAGTCTCTTCAGTCTCCTCGGACCTCCGCAGCGGATCAAACGTTTCACGTTTGAATTCCTGGAGCTTACGGATCAGCTCCAAGTCCAGCTCCGACTGAGCCTCGGCCGCAACGGCTTCTTCGCCGCCCTCGGCCACCGCAACCTCGCCCTCAGCCTCCGGAGCGGCGCCTTCGCCGTAGGCGAAGCCTTCCGCAGTCAAGCGCTCCTCGCGCTCCTGGAAGTAGCGGGCGCGCATCTCGTCGGCCTCGGCTTCGGCGGCAATCTCTAAGCGCCACCCCGTGAGCCGTGCTGCTAGACGCACGTTCTGCCCTTCGCGCCCGATCGCCAACGAGAGCTGATAGTCGGGAACGATCACGAGCGCCGTGCCGTCGTCCTCGTAGAGCTCGACGTTGATCACCTTGGCCGGCGAAAGCGCATTCTGGATGAACGTCGCCGGATCGGGCGACCAGCGAATCACATCGATCTTCTCGCCGCGCAACTCGTCGGAGACGTTGGCGATGCGAATCGACTTCGGCCCGAGGCAGGCGCCTAGCGGGTCGACTTCGGCGCGATTGGAATGGACTGCCACCTTCGTGCGGCTGCCCGCTTCGCGCGAGATCGCCATGATCTCGACGATGCCGTCCTCGATCTCGGGTACTTCGAACTCCATGAGCCGCTGGACCAAGCCTTCGGCGGCGCGCGAGAGAACGATTTGCGGCCCCTTATTAGTCTTGCGGACGTCCAGCACATAAGCGCGGATGCGGTCGTTGATGCGGTAGTTCTCGCGTGGCACCTGCTCCGAAATCGGCAGCAGCGCCTCGGCCTTCCCGAGATCGACAAACATGTTGCGCTGCTCGTAGCGCTGGACGGTCCCCAGGACGATGTCGTTGAGTTTGGTGACGTACTCGTTATAGACCATGTCGCGCTCCGCCTCACGGATACGCTGCACGATCACCTGCTTGGCCGTCTGAGCGGCAATGCGGCCGAAGTCCTTCGGCGTGACTTCCACGTCGAAGTAGTCACCAGGCTCGTAACGGTCGCCCACCTCGGACTTGAGGATTTCGTTCTGCTGCTGCTCGGGCTCTTCGGAGTACTGCTCGACCACCGTGCGGCGGCGAAAGACCTGGTACTTACCGGTCTCTCTGTCAACGGTGACAATAGCGTTACCTTCGGCGCCGAAGTTGCGCTTATACGCCGACATCAACGCCGCCTCGAGCGCCTCGATCAGCATCTCGAAGGAGATCCCGCGCTCCTTCTCGATCTCCTTGAGCGCGGCGATGAGCTCCGCTTGCAGACGCGCATCGCGCTCGCCCGCGCTCTCGGCTTGCGCAGCCTTCGCAGTTTTCCTCGGCATACTTACGTCTCTACTCCCTTTGCCCGTTTTAGGTCCGCGCGAATGTCGTACTCGATGTTGGCCGACGCGATCAAGCGGTGCGGAATCGGCAGCTCGCAGTCCCGCATGCCCACGATCACGTTTTCTTCCCTCACTCCGAGCAGGACCCCGCGATGGGTCTTGCTTCCCTTGATGGCGACCTCCGTCGTCACTCGTACCCGTTGTCCCGCGAAGCGCGCGAAATCGGCTAGCTTGACCAACGGACGATCGAGCCCCGGCGACTCGACTTCCAGCGTGTAGGACTCCGCGAAACCCGACAGCGCATGGTTGATGTGCGCGCTCACACGCTCACAGAGTGCGATGCCCACGCCTTCCGGGTGATCGACGATCAGCCTGAGCTCGGTCTGCCGCCCTCTGCGCCGCGTGCGCGCAGCGACGATCTCGAGGCCGCTGAGCCCCTCCTCACCGGCGAGGCGTTCCGCTGCCTGCGCGAACGCGACGGCTAGCGCCCCCTGCGACGTGATCGCCTGCCTCCTTCACTATCTAGGGCCCCGCTCGACCCCGCGAGTACCCGCTGACAACACAGAAGCGTGGGCAGACCCACGCTCTCTCATCCACTACCGTAATCCGCCCTTTATGGTAGCACAGGTGCCGAGGCGGCGCAAGGCGAGTCCCGGGAAAGGGGCCATGCGCGGCGGCGAACACGCTTCCCGCCCCGCGAGAGCCCCGGCAATACTTTTTTGCCCTGAGAGGACGGCCGGCGCGGCGCATCCGAAAGTCGTCCCGTGACCGACAATGCCGTGTCCTTCAAGCGTACGAAGATCGTCGCCACCGTCGGGCCGGCCAGCCGCAGCCCGCAAACCCTGCGCGCGCTGGTGCACGCTGGTGCCAACGTCTTCCGCCTCAACTTCTCCCACGGCACCCACGACGAGCATGCCGCGGCTATCACCGAGATCAGAAAGCTCTCCGCGGAGCTCGGCGTCAGCGTCGCCGTCCTCCAGGACCTGCCCGGCCCCAAGGTCCGCACCGGCGACTTGAGCGAGGGCCTCTCGGCCCTCCACCTCGAAGCGGGCGGGCGTTTCACGCTGACGGCGGAGCAGGTCCCCGGCGAACAGGGGCGAGTCTCCGTCTCCTACCCGCGGCTGCCGGCCGACGTACAGGCCGGGACGGACATCTACCTCGCCGACGGTGCGATCCAACTGCGTATCCTCGAGACGACAACGAGCGAGGTGCGCACCGAAATCATTCAAGGCGGCGACCTGCGCCCGCGCCAAGGAATCAACTATCCGGCGGGGACGCTGCGCCTGGAGAGCGTCACCGAGCGCGACTTCGAGCACTTGGCTTTCGGGCTCGACCACGAAGTTGACTGGGTCGCGCTCTCTTTCGTGCGTTCAGCGCGCGACGTGATGCGCGTCAAGGAGTTCATCGCCGAGCGCGACCTCCACACACCGGTGCTGGCGAAGATCGAGAAGCACGAGGCACTCGATCACATCGACGAGATCATCGCCGCAGCCGACGGCATCATGGTAGCTCGCGGCGATCTCGGCATCGAGATTCCTCTGGAGCAGGTTCCGCTCGCGCAGAAGGATCTGATCATGCGTGCCAACCGCGCATCCAAACCGGTCATCACGGCAACGCAGATGCTGGAGTCGATGATGCAGTCCGCGCGTCCCACACGCGCCGAGGCCGCCGACGTCGCCAACGCGATCCTCGACGGCACCGATGCGGTGATGCTTTCCGGGGAGACGGCACGCGGCAATTTCCCCGTCGAGGCGGTTCGCGTCATGGCGGAGATCGCGCGGACCGTGGAGCGCAGCTACCCGCACGAGGAGCTCGGGCAGCGCCGGCTCGAGGGCACGGAGCACACCGTGGAGACGGCGATCGCTGGCTCGGCGGCGCGTGCCACCGACGAGCTGAGACTCAAGCTGGTGGTCACGGGAACCACCACCGGGAACACGGCGCGCCATATTTCGAGCTTCCGGCCGCGCGCCCGTATCATCGCCCTCACCCCGCGCCCGCACGTAGCGCGGCGCCTCGCGCTCCTCTGGGGCGTCGATTCTCTGCCTGTGCAGGGCTATCGCTTCTTTGAAACATTGATCGAACTAGCCGAGGAACGCTTGAAGCAAGAAGGGCTCGTGCGGAGCGGCGAGGTCGTCGCCATCACCAGCGGCATGCCGGTTGGAGAAGGCGGCACCAACGTGCTCAAGCTCCACGAGATCAGCTGAGCGCGGCTAGTCGACTTCGCGCGCGTTAAGATCGACGAGTGCTCCGTTGATGCCGGTGGCGCGCTCGGAGGCGAGGAACGCTAGCGTCTCAGCGGCTTCTTCGGGCGATGCCGCGGCGGCGAAGTCTTCCGGCGAGAGGTAGCCGCGGGCCAGATCGGTGGCCACGGTACCCAGCACGAGCGAGTTGGCGACGATGCCGTCGGCCTTGTGCTCGCGAGCGATCGCCTGCATCAAGACGTTGACGGCGGCTTTCGAGGCACCCATCAGCCCGTAACGCGGCTGGGGATCTCTCGAGCTCCCCGCGGAAACGGCGACGAGCCGGCCTCGCGAGCGTGCCCTCTCGCGCATCGGCTGGGTAAGCATCGCCCGGAGTGCCGGCAGCACCAGGTTGTAGGTAGCGTAGAGGTTGACTTCCATATTGCTGCGCAGGTCTTCGAGTCTCGACTCCGCGAGCGGCACAAAGATGCGGCCGCCGATCAAGCTCACGACCGAGTCGATGCGACCGAACCGGCGCACCGCGTCCGCCACCGCCGCCTCGCCAGCGGCGGGCTCCGCGAGATCTGCCTCGAAGCCCACGGCTCGCTCGCGCGATGCAGGTGGCGCATAGCGCTCGATAGCCGCCTCGGCATGGGCGAGCACCCGTGAGAGCACGAGCACCTGAGCCCCTTCGCGCAGCAGCACCGCAAGCGTCGCGCCGCCAACATTGCCGGTCCCGCCGGCTAGGATCACCGCGTCGTCGTGCAGCATGGTACCCCTCCTCGCTTGTGCCTTCTCTTCCCCAGAAGACCCATCTTCACAACGCAGACGAAAGAAGCCCGCCGGCGGAGTGCCGGCGGGCTTGTTGGTTGAGGCAATCGCGTCTGGCGCGATCGCGCCCCCGGAGGGGCTTCACCCCGTGTGAGGGTGAGCCGAGCGGGGAAGAAATTCTGGCGCTGTCCTACTCTCCGGGGGCCCTGCGGCTCGCGTACCATCGGCGCTGGTGGTCTTTACTGCCGTGTTCGGGATGGGAACGGGTGTTACCCCACCGCTATCGGCA
>SCQY01000109.1 GCA_004298665.1 bacterium
AGCCCACGTTCGTCTTTGAAGTCGGTGAACACGGTATCGATCGCCGCGACTTCTGCCGCCCCCGCGGCGACCACACACAGCGAGCGAGCGAGCCGGAAGACGTCGCCGTACGTCCCGTCGGCCAGCCGGTTCTCCGAACCCAGCGCCGCCGCCAGATCCTCGGCCCCCCAGGTCAACGCCTCTAGACGTGCCGAGGCCCCGCGGTAATCGTGCAGCGCAAAGAGCGACGCGGGCGTTTCCGTCGCGATCGCGACGATCTGCGTCGCTCCGGCTGGGTGGCCGCCGGCAGCTTCAAACGCGCTCAGATACGCATCGAGCGTTCGGACGTCATTAGGAACGCACTTCGGCAGCATGATCCCGTGGGGCCTGGCACGCATGACGACCGCGAGATCGTCGAGCGCCGCTCCGCTGGCCAGAGCGTTGATGCGCACGTAGAGTTGCGGGCCGCCGCGCGCCGCCTCGATGTATGCCCGCGCGGAGTCGCGCGCGAGCGGACGGCGCGCCTCGGCAACCGAATCTTCGAGGTCGAGGATCAGTGCGTCGGCTCCGCTTTCGCTTCCTTTAGCGAGCTTGCGTTCGCTATCGGCTGGGACGAACAGATACGAACGCATCATGCTGCCGCTGTGCGCTTCTTCATGAACGCGGCACGCACGCATTTCGCTACGATCTCGCCCCGCTGATTGATCGCCTGATGCTCGAATTCGACGATCCCGGCATCGGGCCGCGAACGGCTGCTGCGCTTCGAGCGAACAATCGTCCGCGCGCGCAGCGTGTCGCCGTGGAACACCGGCTTCGGAAAGGCGACCTCGCTCATTCCGAGATTTGCGATGGTGGTTCCGAGCGTCGTCTCACCGACCGTCATCCCGACAAGGAGTCCGAGGGTGAAGAGACTGTTGACCAAGCGCTGCCCGAACTCAGTGGTCCTAGCGTACTCCTCGTCCAGGTGCAACGGCTGCGGGTTCATGGTCAGCGAGCTGAACAATACATTGTCCATCTCGGTGACCGTACGCGTCGGCGCGTGTTCGAATACCTGTCCGTCGGAGAATTCTTCGAAATACAGCCCTGCCACGTCGAATCTGCTCCTCTCAAGCTAGTAGGATTTCGGCAAGCCGAGCACACGCTCGGCGATGAAGTTCATGATCATGTGCGGGCTGATCGGCGCGATGCGCGGGATCAGTGCTTCGCGCAGATAGCGCTCCACATGGTACTCCTTGGCATAGCCCATTCCGCCGAGCGTCATGACCGCTGTCTCGCACGCATGAAAGGCGGCCTCCGCCGCGAGGTACTTGGCGCTGTTGGCCTGGATTCCACACTCTTTGCCGCGGTCGTAGGCGTCCGCCGCGCGCATCACCATGAGGTAGGCCGCCTCCACTTCCATCCAGCATCGCGCCAGGGGATGCGCGATCCCTTGATTTTGCCCGATCGGCCGATCGAACACGATCCGCTCTTTGGCATAGGCCGCTGCTTTACGCAGAGCAGCACGCCCGATGCCGACCGCCTCGGCGGCGATGAGAATACGCTCCGGGTTCATGCCGTGCAAGATCGATTTGAAGCCGTCGCCCTCGGCCCCGATGCGGTCGGCCTCGGGAATCTCCATGCCGTCGATGAACAGCATATTCGAGTCGACCGCTTTGCGGCCAAGCTTTTCGATCTCGCGGACTTCGATGCCCTCGCCGCGGTGAAAGTCGGTGTAGAAGAGCGTCAGACCGTCGGTCTTGCGCTTGACGTCCGCGCGCGGCGTCGTGCGCGCGAGCAGCAGCATCTTGTCGGCGACCTGCGCCGTCGATATCCAGATCTTTTCGCCGGTGACGATATAGCGGTCGCCGTGCTTCTCGGCGCGCGTCATGAGTGCCGTCGTGTTGAGCCCGATGTTGGGCTCAGTGACTGCAAAACACGCCTTCTCAGCCCCTGCAATGAGCGGTGGCAGCATGCGCGCCTTTTGTTCGTCGCTTCCAAAGACGACGACAGGCTGCAAGCCGAAGATGTTCATGTGGATCGCCGATGCGCCGCTCATGGCTGCGCCAGATTCCGCAATCGCCTCGAGCAGGATCGCGGCTTCGGTGATCCCCAGGCCCGTGCCGCCGTACGCCTCGGGCATCGCGATTCCGAGCCAGCCGGCTTGCGCGATCGCAGCGTGAAACTCCTCCGGAAAACCGCCGTGGCGGTCCTTCTCGAGCCAGTAGGCGTCATCGAAGCGCGCGCATAGCTTGAGAACGGAGTCCCGAATCGCCTGCTGCTCTTCGCTCAGTTCGAAATCCATGTCATCTCCATCATCCGATGTAACTCTCAAGGACCCTGGGATCGTGCGCGACGCTTTGCGCCGGTCCGTCGAAGACGCATACGCCTGCGGCCATGACGTAGGCGTGCGTTGCGCGGCGCAGCACTTCGTGTGCGTTTTGCTCGATCTGCACGATCGTCAATCCGTCGGCGTTGAGCGCAGCCAGACGCTCGAAGACTTGTGCCACCAGCAGCGGCATGAGACCCCACGAAATCTCGTCGACAAGTAAGAGGTTAGGGCGGTCCATGAGGGCACGCGCCAGGGCGAGCATCTGCTGTTCACCGCCCGAGAGCGTTGCCGCCGCCTGCATGCGCCGTTCAGCCAAGCGTGGGAAGAGCGCGAACGCTTCGTCGAGTCCGCGCCGGACCTCCGCGCCGGTGCGTGAGAACGCCCCGACGCGCAAGTTCTCCTCAACGCTCATCGCGCCAAAGAGCTGTCGCCCTTCCGGCACGTAGCCGATACCACGCCGCTGGCGCTCCCACGCCGGGAGCTTGCTGATGTCCTCGCCGGCTATGGCGATCGTCCCCTGATGAGGAACGAGGCCGCAGATTGCACGCGCAAGCGAAGTCTTCCCCGCGCCATTGGGGCCGACGATCGCGATCCACGAACCAGCCTGCGCGCGTAGACTCACGTCGCGCACCGCCAGTGCTTCACCATACCGGACCCCGACGTTGCGGACGTCGAGCATCTAGCCGCCCTCCGGCGTGTCGCCAAGGTATGCGTGAATGACCGCGGGATCGGACCGGATCTGCGCCGGCGTCCCCTGCGCGATGACTCTGCCCTGTTCCATCACGACGGCACGATCGCACAGCGGAAGGGCGAGGCGTACATTGTGCTCCACCATGACGACAGCAGCTCGTACTTTCACCGACTCGATCAGTCGGAGCATCATCGCAGACTCTCCATCGGTGAGCCCTGCCAACGGTTCGTCGAGCAAGATCAGGCGCGGCTGCACCATGAGCGCGCGCGCAACCTCAAACCGCTTGAGCATACCAAGCGTGAGCGACCCGGCAGGATCGTTGGCGCGATCAACGAGGCCGATGTCGGAGAGCAGTTGGAGCGCGTTGTCCTCCGGATTGCTTTGGGGTGCTCCCTCGCTCGCGACGACCGCAAGCAAATTCTCCATGATGGATAGGGCACGAAACGGACGGACGACTTGAAACGTACGTGCAATCCCCAAACGCGCACGCCGAAAGGCCGGGAAGCGTGTCACGTCGTCGCCGCCGAAGCGAATCGTTCCCGTATCGGGATAATACGCGCCGGCAATGAGGTTGAAGAGTGTCGTCTTGCCCGCGCCATTGGGGCCGAAGAGTCCGACGAGCTCCCCCGGCTCGACCGCGAAGTCGACGCCGTCGACCGCACGAAGCCCGCCGAAACGCTTGCTCACGCCCACGGCTTCGAGGCAGCTCATCGTGCCGTCTCCAATGCCGCTCGATACGAGCGCCGCCGCTGCAGCAGGCGGCGTGCGGCACCGACGATCCCGTCGCGCAAGAACAAGGTGACGAGCAGAATCAGCAGGCCGACGACTACGAGGTGCAGCGACGGCGCTACGATCTGCAAGATCTCACGCAAGCCGACGTAGAGGATCGCGCCGACCACGGGCCCAAGCGCGGTTTCGACGCCGCCGATGAGTGGCACCGCGAGCGCGACGATGGACGTGTCGACGGAGAACACCGACTCAGGATGCAATGAAGCGACGAACAGCGCATGAATGCCGCCTGCAAGCCCGCACAGCGCCGCGCTTGCGCAGAAGACCGCGATCTTCAGCCGCGTCGCGTCGATTCCAACCGCGGCTGCCGCATCTTCATCGCCTTTGATCGCGAGCAGGCGCACGCCGGTACGGCTGCGTCGTAATAGCGCGAAGGCGATGGTCGCGGCTGCGGCAGTCGACACCATCAGTACATGTGGTAGCGAGGTCGGCAGAATCTCTTGCAGGGTCGTGCCCGCGGCGCCGCCCGCGGCCGGGAGTTTACGCACGGCGAGGAGCAGCAGTTCCTGGAAGAACAGCGTCGCGAACGTGAACGCCGTCCCGCGCAGCCGCAGGCTGGTCGCCCCGATGACGAGGGATGCGAA
>SCQY01000110.1 GCA_004298665.1 bacterium
AGCGCGGTGACCGTGCCGGGCTCGACGTGCAGGGAGACACCCTGGAGGATGTGCTTGTCTCCGTAGTACGTATGGATATCCTCGACTTCGAGGAGCGTCGAGCTCATAACGTTCCTCCGAGGTAGATTTCCTGTACCACAGGGTTGTCGTGGATGCTCTCGACGGTCTCTTCGGCCACGACGCGTCCGTAGTGAAGGACCGTGATGCGCTCCACCACGTTGAAGACGACGCTCAGATCGTGCTCGATCAGAACCATCGCTACGTCGCGGCGATAGGCGCGCAGCATGTCCGTGACCAGCACGGCGTCGGCGGCGGATAGGCCTGCCGTCGGCTCGTCCAGCAGCAGCAGCTTGGGGCGTTGAGCGAGTGCCATCAGGATCTCGACTTGACGCTGCTCGCCGTGCCCCAGCGCCCGCACCAGCCAATCGGCGCAATGCTCGAGCTGCACTTGCCCCAGCAGACGCAACGCCTCTTCGCGGAAGCCGCGGTAGCGCGTACGCGGCACGAAGCATTGAAAGCGCGTGGGTGTCAGCGCCTGCAGGGAGAGCACCAGATTCTCCACGACGGTCAGGCCCGGCAGCAGCGTCGTGGTTTGGAACGTGCGGGCCAGACCCAGCTTGGCTCGCGAATGCGGCGGCAGTCGCGTGATGTCACGCCCGTACAGGTACACCTTTCCGGAGGTGGGCGCGAGCTCGCCGGCGATCACGTTGAAGAGCGTGGTCTTACCGGCGCCGTTTGGTCCGATGATGCCGCGCCGCTCGCCGTGACGCACGGAGAGCGCGACGTCGTCGAGCACGTGGAGATTGCCGAAGCGCTTGGAGATGCCGCTGAGCTGCAGGCAGGTCTCCCCGAGGGCATCGGCGTCGTGCAAGGCGGCAACGGTCGTCATTTCGGGCCCTCTCCGGAATGGAATGCTCCGCCCACGGCAGCGCCTGCAGCCAGCGACAGCTCGCGCCTGCTGCGCGCTTTGGCCATCAGCCGATTGACCAGGCCTACGATGCCGTCCGGCGCATACATCACCGTCACCACGTAGACGGCTCCCAGAATGAGCACCCAGCGCTGGGTGATATCGCTCAGTGCGTTGCTGAGGAAGACCAGGATGCCCGCACCTAGGAGCGGGCCGATCAGCGTGCCTGTGCCGCCGAGGATCACCATGATGAGCACCTGGACCGTGGTGTCGAGGCTGAGGCTGCCGGGTCCGACGAACTCGTTGTAGTAGGCGAAGAGCACGCCGGCAACGGCCGCGAACATCCCCGCGATGATGAGTGCCAGGTAGCGAAAGAGCCAGACGTTGTAGCCCAGCGCCGCCATGCGCCGCGGACGCTCTCGCGCTCCCACCAGCACGAGGCCGAACGGCGAGCGGACCATGAGTACTAAGAGGGTCAGGCAGACGATCAGCGCGGCCAAGGAGAGATAGTAGAAGCCGGAGTTGTCGGTGGTGTGGAACGGGCCGACGTTCACGCGCAGAAAGCCCGTGATGCCATTGTCGCCGCCGCTCATGGAGACCCACTGGTAGGCCAAACCCCAGATGATCTCGTTGAGTGCCAAGGTGATGATGATGAAGCCCTCATCCTCGGAGCGTAGGGCGAGCGCTCCGAACGCCGCCGCCACGAGTCCCGCGATCAGGATGGCGGCGAGCAGCGTGGGCCAGAAGTCGACGAAGTGGTAGCGCGTAGCGCCGATCGCCACGACGTAGGCTCCGATGCCGAAGAAGGCCGCCTGCATGAAGCTGACCAGGCCGGTGAAGCCCACCAGCAGGTCGAGGCTCATGGCGAGGATGCCGTAGATCCACGTCTGCGTGAGCAGCGAGACGTAGAAGGCCGGCAGCCCCAAGCGTGGGACGGCGATCGCCAGCACCAGCAGAATGCCGATGACGATGGCGTTGCGCCATGGCCGGCTCATTGAAGCTTCCTCCCGAACAGACCTTGCGGTCGTATCGCCATGATGAGCGCCACCGGCAGGAAGATCGTGAAGTAGGAGAGTTCGGGGAAGAGCGCCCGTCCGAACGTATTGACCAAGCCGATGAGCATGCTGGCGATAAAGGCACCTTCCAAACTCCCCATGCCGCCGATGATCACGATGGCAAAGGCCAGCGGCAGCAGCTCGCCGTCGAGGCCCGGATAGGCGCTGGTAATCGGGCCGCCCAAGTAGCCGCCGAGCCCGGCGAGAAACGCGCCCAGCGCGAAGACGAAGTAGAAGGCGCGATTGACGTCGATGCCCAGGCCGCGGGCCATCTCCTCATCGTCGACGGCGGCACGGATGATGGCGCCGAATTTCGTCCTCTGCTGAAAGACGAGCAAGCCCGCGGCGATCACCGTGCTGACCACGATGAGCGCCAGCCAATACTCCGGGAAGACGAGGCTGCCCAAGTGAATCGACTCTGCGAACATGTGCGGCGGAGCAATCGACTGCGGATCGCCTCCCCAGATCGCCAGTGACCCGTCGTCGATGATCAGCGCGAAGCCCAGCGAGAGTAGGAGCGCCGTCAGCGGGCTGGCATGATAACGATGGAGGAAGATGCCGTAGATCGCCAGACCCACGACCGTCGCGACAACGCCGCCGGCCATGCCGGCGACCCAGAAGTTCACGCCGTGGAGTCCCAGCGAGAGGCCGACGTAGGCCCCTAAGAGGTAGAATGCCGTCTGTGCGAGGTTGATGATCCGCATCAAGCCGAAAATCAGCGTGAAACCGGCCGCAATGAGGAACAGCAGGCTGCCGTGCGCGAGCCCACCGAGAACGTTTTGCAGGTAGAACGCGTTGCCCAAGACTCTGCCGCTCCCGTGTTAGGATGACGCCGACCCGAACACCTCCGGGTTGACGAGGTTGGGTGGCCGCTCGCCGCGTAGAAATGTTGTCACGCTGTCCACGATCGCGCCGGCGATCGCCTCGCGTGTCTCTAGCGTGGCGCTTCCCAAGTGCGGCGTCAGCACGACGTTGTCGAGGCCGATCAGACCGGCGTGGACTTCGGGCTCGCGTTCGTAGACGTCCAATGCCGCGCCGGCGATGCGGTGCGCCCGCAGCGCCTCAACCAGTGCGGCCTCGTCGACGATTGGTCCGCGGGCCGTGTTGACCAGGTAGGAGGTTGGCTTCATGAGCGCGAGCTGTGCGGCGCCGATCAAGTGATGGGTGCCGGAGTGGTAGCTCGCGTGCAGCGAGACGAAATCACTCTCGCGCAGCAGCGCGCCGAGCTCGCGGTATTCGACGCCGAGCTCAGCCTCCTCCGATGGCGCGAGCGCTTGGCGCTTGTTGTAGAGGATGCGCATGCCGAAGCCGTGCGCTCGACGCGCCACCGAGCGCCCGATGTCGCCGAAGCCGACGATGCCGATGGTCTTGCCCGCCACCATGCGTCCCGCGAAGTGGAGCGACTGCGAGCCCGGGAACATGCCGGCGCGTACGCTGCAGTCGGCTTCCGGAATGCGCCGCGCCGCGGCCATGAGGATCGCCCAATGGAGGTCGGCCGTGGCCTCGGTCACGATGCTGGGGATGGTCGTGACGGCGATGCCGCGAGCCGTAGCGCGGGCGACGTCGATATTCGCCGGATGGACGGCGCCGTTCGCGATGAGCCGCAGGTTGGAGCCGGCGTCCACGACTTCGGCATCGATCCGATCGTGCAGCAGGCAACAGAGCACGTCGGCACGTGCCGCCTCCTGCAGCAGCCGATCGCGCGGGAGGATGCGGCTGGAGTCCGAGTTGACTTCAACTTCGACGCCTGGGAGCGCGCGCAAACGCCGCAGAGGAGCTTCGACGATCGGCTGCGTCACGAAGATACGCATGGGTACCTCTTACGGCGTCTTGAGGCCTTGGAACGTTGTCGAGTATACCGGCTGTTTGAGATACTGCTGCGGCGGAATATTCCAAAACTGCGACACGTTCGGGTAGGTCTTGAGCACGACGTTCCAGGTCTTGCCGTATGCCGCCAGCGGTCCTGTAACCATCTCGATCCGGCGCACGTACACGTTCTCGATGGGATTGTTGTACGCGTCCAGCTGCAGCGGCCCGAACGGAGAGTCCGCCAGTCGTACCGAGCGCACGGCGGCAAGGAACGCGTCGGTGTCCTCGACGTTTGCGTGCACCTTGAGCAGTGCGTCGCCGATCCACTGCGCCGCCGTGAAGAAGGCGGCCGCCATATACGAAGGCAGCTTGCCCGTCTTCCCCGCGAAGTTCGTATCGAATTCCTGAGTCGCCGGAGCGCTGCGGCCCTCGGCGAAGTGGCCGAAGCTGATGATGCCCTCGACCACGTCCGGAGGCAGCGTTCTGGTGTTGGATTGATCGGTGGTGGTCTCGTTGGCGATCAGCGGGATCTTGCCTTTGAGGCCGAACGCGTGCCACTGCTTGAGGAAGTTCACGGCATCGGAGCCCACCATCTCCACGAAGACGACGTCGGGCTTAGCGGCTTCGATCTGCGAGAGATAGGGGCTGTAATCGGTGTTGCCGAGCGGGGTCCAGATCTGCTTGAGGACTTTGCCGCCTTTGTCCGTGAAGGTTTGGTTGAAGCCGCCGACGTTCTCGTAGCCGAAGGCGTAGGCGTCGGCGATGGTCACGACGGTGCGATACCCCTTGTCGTACGCCCAGGCGCCGGCTGGATGCGTCGCTTGGCTGCTGGTCCAGCCGGCGACGCGGATGACGTACTTGTTGGCTTTGCGCTGGGTCAAGTCATCGGCGGAGACCGTCGGCTCCAGGAACGGAACTTTGTGCTCGATGGCGTAGGGCGCGACGGCCAGGCCCTCGTTGGCGAGGTAAGGCCCAACGATCATCTGGACGTGGTCTTGCTCGACGGCTTGCCGTGCCACCGTCAGGGCGCGCGCCGGGTCGGAGCCGGTGTCGTAGAAGGTGAATTGAATCTTCCGCCCGTCCACGGTGTCGCCGTGTTCCGCCCAGTAGAGTTTCCAGGCGGTGACCATGTCGTGGCCGGCGGAGGCGGCGGTGCCCGACTCCGAGGCCAAGACGCCGATGCGGATCGGGGGCTTCTCCGCGCCGCGCGCGGAGACCGTGGTCAGCGAGAGAGCGACG
This sequence comes from bacterium, assembly GCA_004298665.1. Classification (GTDB taxonomy): domain Bacteria; phylum Vulcanimicrobiota; class Vulcanimicrobiia; order Vulcanimicrobiales; family SCRA01; genus SCRA01. Next base: position 5,011 of record SCQY01000110.1, read on the forward strand.
GCGCAGAGCGGGACGTACGCCGCGGCGCGATGATGGCGAAGCCAAACGATAACCCGTTTCATGCGGTCCTCCCAGCGTGCAGGCGTGCACAGGCGAGTAGCAATCATCGGTCTCGGGAAGCGTGTGTTTTTATTGTTCGCTTGATAAATACAAGAGTCCCTGTCGAGTCCCTTTTCAGCCGCTCTGCAATCGGTACCAGTCCAAGATCTGCCCCGCTTTCATGAAGCTGACGCCTTCGTGTCCGGCGATGTACGCGAGCAGACGCTCCAGGCTGGCGATGCGATGCGGCACGCCGCTGACGTACGGATGGATCGCGATGGACATGACGCGCACGTTGTCGGCGCTCTCCTTGTAGAGCCAGTCGAACTGGCGGCGCCCGCGCTCGTAGAGCTCGTCGGAGGCGTGGCGGTCCATCACGTAGATGACGATGTCGTTCATGTCGATCGGATACGGAACGGCCACCAGCGAGCCGTAATCGGTGGAGATCTCCACGGGCTGGTCGTCCATGGGGCCCCAGTCGCAGACGTACTCGAGGCCTTCGGCCGCGAGATGATCCGGGGTGTCGAACGTCTCGCCTAGACCGGGGCCCAGCCAGCCGCGGGGGCGCTGGCCCGTCTTCTCCTGGATCACGTCCAGCGTCTTGCGGATCACGCTGCGCTCGTCTTGCTCCAGCATCAGCGGGCGCTGGTAGAAGCTGTGCCCCATCATCTCCCAGTCGGCATCGACGCACGCTTTCACGATCTGGGGATAGACGTTGCAGACGTTGGCGTTGATGCTCAAAGTGCACTTCACGCCGCGTGCGTTCAGGACGTCGAGAAAGCGCCAGAAGCCTACCCGCATGCCGTACTCGCCCCATGCCCAGTTCGGCACGTCGGGAACGTACGCGCCCCCTTGCGGCGGCGAGATGGCCGTGCGCGGCATGGGCTGGTCGAAGCGCCACTCCTCGACGTTGACGATGACGTGGACGATGATCCGCGTACCCGCGGGCGGCTCCAGGCGGGCGCGGCTGACGATCGGCGAGTAGACGGTACGTAGCGTCATAGCGGGCACGACTCCCCTCATCTCGAGCTAGTTCAGCCGCTTCGCCGTGCCGTCGGCCGCGTACCAATCGACGGTACGCCCGGTGGTGTTCACCGTCACGACGCGCTGCTCGGTAAAGTGATCGAAGGATTCGATCCCCGTCTCCCGGCCCACCCCGCTCTCCTTGAAGCCGCCCCACGGAGAGGCGGGATCGAGCCGGTGGTGATCGTTGATCCACACCATGCCGAACAGCAGCTTACTCGCTACCCGGTGCGCCCGGGCCACGTCGTTCGTCCAGACCGAAGCGCCCAGGCCGAAGCGCGTTCCGTTGGCGATACGCAGCGCGTCGGCTTCGTCCTCGAACGGGATGACGACGGTGACGGGGCCGAAAACTTCGTCCTGCGCGATCTCCGATCTCGGGTCCACGTCGTAGAGTACGGTGGGCTCGAGAAAGAAGCCGCCGTCCGGTACGTTCGCAGGAATTCCGCCTCCCGTGAGCAGCTGCGCTCCGTCTCGTTGCGCGCGCTCCAGCATCGCGAGAATACGCTCGTGCGACCGCTGCGAGATCACCGGACCGAGCTGCGTTCGCGCGTCGCTGGGATCCCCAACGCGAATCCCCGCGGCTTTTTGCCTGAACGCTTCGAGGAACTCGCGATAGCGCGAGCGCTGTACCAGGATGCGGGAGCCGCAGATGCAGGTCTGTCCCGCGGCGATGAAGGCCGCAAACGCCGTTCCGTCGACGGCGCGTTCGAGCTCCATGTCCTCGAAGACGATTGCCGCGCCCTTGCCGCCAAGCTCCAGCGTAACGGCAGCGAAGTTCTGCGCGGCCGAAGCTCCGATCGTTCGGCCGATCTCGCTGCCGCCCGTGAAGACGACCTTGCGTACCCCGCGATGGGCCACCAGCGGCGCGGCCACCTCAGCGCCGGATCCGTTGACCAAGTTGATCACGCCCGCCGGTACGCCGGCCGCGGCCAGCAGCTCGACCAGACGCACGGATGTATATGGTGTCTGTTCCGAGGGCTTGATCACCACGCTGTTCCCCGTCGCCAGCGCCGGCGCAAGGCTCTTCGAGAGGATCATCAGCGGATGGTTGAACGAGGAGACCAGCGCCGCCACGCCGAGCGGCACGCGCTGCGTATAGTTGAGGTATGGCCCTTCGACGGGGATCACGTCGCTGCGGCGCGTCAGCGCGAGCGCCGCGAAGTAGCGGTAGAACTGCCCCAAGCGGCTGATTTGCGCGCGCGTCTCGACGATCGGCCGGCCGTTGTTCAGCGTCTCCAGCCGGAAGAACGCTTCGAGATCGGCTTCGAAGAGGTCGGCGAAGCGATTGAGGACGCGGGCGCGCTCATGGACCGAAGCCTCACGCCATGCGCCGTGCTCGAACGCTCGAGCAGCTGCCTCCACGGCATCGTTCACGTCCTCCGCGTTGGCGGCGGCCAAGGTTCCGATGGGCTGACCCGTTGTCGGGTTGATCACGGGCAGCGTGGCACCGCCCGCGGCATTGCGCCACACTCCGTCGATGAAGAGCTGCGCGTGGTATGGCGCGGTGCCGGGCGCAGAAGGGGAAGGCGTACGCGTGACCATGATGTCTGACCTTTCGCTGCGGCAGCATCGAGGCAGCGGCGTTATCGGCGAAGCATGGTGGCGCTGCACACGGCGAGCGCCTCGACGGCGAGCCGGCAGTTGCTCTCGAACGAGTTCTGCCGCATCGTATGAAAGAGATCCTTGCAGGCGCGCGTGGAAGCCGGATCGAGCTGCATGATCCGCTCGGTCAATGCGTCGGCTGCCGCTGCTAAGTGCTCGGCATCGGCAACGACCTCCGAGATCAGACCGATCTCCAGTGCGCGCCGGGTCGTGAACGGCTCGCCGAAGAGGACCAAAGGGAAGGCGTGCCGCGGCAAGACGTACTCGCCGAGATACGCCATGATGGCGGCCGGCGGCAGACCCGCCCGCATCTCGGGGAAGGCGAGCGAAGCGCGTTCGACTGCCAACGCGAAATCGCAGAGGATCGCAAGACCGCAGCCGAAGCCCAGCGCATCCCCCTGGATCTCGGCGATGCTGATGAGCGGCGTGGCGCGCAGCATCTGCTTGAAGCTGACCAGACGCGCCGCCTCGGCGCGCATCCCCGCGACGCCCTCCCCGGCACGCTCGCGCCCCGTGCAGAAGGCACGTCCTCTTGCGCGCAGGCGCAGGACGCGGGCGCGAGGCGCGAGCGCCTCCTCGCGCAGCGCGGCGAGCATCGCTTCGAACATCGCGCCGGTAATCTCGTTGCCTTGCTCCGGATGGTCGAGCGTGAACGTGAGGACCTCGCCGGTGCGGTCGATGTGCACCGCTCCGGGCCCACGGGAAGGGGCTGGACTCTGTTGCACAGCCATTGTATACTCGGTATACGATTTTCCCAATCGTACTCCTTTCTCGATTTATGAAAGGCCACATCGCTCCATGAAGGGCCGCCCATGACCGGATTGCGCGGCGGTGCCGCAAGCGCCGCCCTCGCCTCGATCGCCGGTCGCCATCGTGCGCTGCGCGAACTGCATCCCGAGGGGGCGGCGGCTCACTCGCTGAGCAGCGCCGTGGTCGTCCCGCCGTTACGTGAGGCGATCATCGAGGGGCAGCTGCCTCCCGGGACCCGATTGTCGGAAAGCGAGCTCGCCCGCGAGCTCGGCGTGAGCCGCACCCCGGTTCGTGAGGCGCTCGCCCAGCTCGAGCGCGACGGTCTGATGACGATCGTCGCGCGGGCCGGTGCTTTTGTAAGAACCGTGACGGTCGACGATCTCACCGAAATCTACGAGACGCGCATGGCGCTCGAGACGTTCGCCGTCCAGCTCGTCGCGCAACGCCTCACGCCGGTCGGCCGCGTCCGCCTCGAGGAGGTGCTGGCCGAGATGCGTGAGCGGGTCGCGCACGATGACCATGTCGGGTACACAGCGGAGCTCGACCGCTTCTACGCGATCGTCATGGAACTCGCGGGCAATGCCACGCTGCGTAGAATACACGAGACCGTCCTCGTCCCCGTGCGGAGGCTTCGCCGCATCGCGATGAGCCACGAGAACCGTATGGCCGAGTCGCTGGCGCATGCCGAAGAGATCGCCGGCGCGATGCTGGCCGGCGATGGCGCCGGCGCCGCCGCCGCGATGCGCGAACAGCTCGTCACCGCGTGCCAGGCCGCCAAAGACGTCCTGCTTCACGCACCCCATGCTAGCCCTCCCGCGTGATACCCACTCGCAGAACACATGAGAAAGGGATAGGCCGATGCGCGTTTCCGTCTCCGTCTCGCTCCGGGCTCTTGCACTCGTCGTAGCAGTTGCCGTCGTCACCGCCGGCGTCGCGCCTGCTTCCGCAGCTCCGGCTGCCGCCGCGGAGCAGCAGCCAATCGCCGTCGGCCTGCTGATCCCGACCAGCGGCAACTTCGCGGCGCCGGGTCAATACATGAAGGAAGGCTTCGAGCTCTACCTCAAGCAGCACGACGGCATGCTGGGCGGGCGCAAAGTCGTCGTCGTCCAAGCCGACAGCGGCGGCAATCCCGCGGTCGGGCTGACCCAGGCGCGCCGGCTCGTCGAGCAAGATCACGTCAGCGTCATCGTCGGGCCGCTCTCCACCGCCGTCGACCAGGCGATCATTCCCTACATCACGTCGCACAAGGTGCCCGCCATCTTCCCCGTGCTTTCGCCGGACGACATCACGCAGCGCATGCCGGCTGCCTACGTCGTGCGCACGAGCGCGGCCAGCAGCCAAACCACCCAGCCTCTTGGCGACTACGCGTACAAGACGCTCAAGTACCGCAAAATCGCCACGATTGCCTACGATTTCTCCTTCGGCTGGGAGAGCGTCGGGGGCTTCGTCGAGGCCTTCCAGCACGACGGCGGCAGCGTCCTCAAGCAGCTCTGGACTCCGATCGCAACCTCTGACTACGGGCCGTATCTCTCCGAGCTGCCGCGCAACATCGATGCTGTCATGTGCAGCTTCTCAGGCGCCGCTGCCGTCAATTTCATCAAACAGTACAAGGCCTTCGGCCTCAAGGCGCCGCTGATCTGTCAGGGCAATACCACCGATGAAAGCACCCTGCCGGCAACCGGCCCCGCGGCCCTTGGAATATTGACGGCGCTGCACTACAGCACCGCGCTCGACCGGGCGCAGAACAAGAGCTTCGTGGCGGCCTACACCAAGGCGTACGGCCACCAGCCCTCATACTACGGTGAAGGGACGTACGACGCGGCGCTCGTGCTCGCCGAAGCAGTCGGCAAACTCCACGGCGATATCTCCGATACGCAGAAGTTCATCGCGACGATGCGCTCCCTGCACGTGACGGAGGCGCCGCGCGGCCCGCTGACCTTCGACCGCTACGGCAATCCCGACCAGAACGTCTACATCCGTAAGGTGGAGATGAGCGGTGGACGGCTCGAGAACGTCGTGATCGGCACGATGTCCAACGTCTCGCAATTTTGGACATTCGATCCCACGGCGGTCCTGCAGCGCCCCGTGTACTCGCGCAGCTACCCTGTCTGCAACGCCTGTAAGTAGAAAGTCGTCCGCGTTTCGTCCGCGAGGGCCGCGCTACGACGTGCGGCCCGTTCGCTTCGCGCGCAGCTCGCTCTCGCGCTCGCGCAGGAGATGGCGTTTCGTCTTCCCGGTCGACGTCTTGGGCAGCTCCGCGACGAACTCGATCCAGCGCGGATACTTGAACGGCGCCAGCTTCGACTTGACGAAGCGCTTCAGCTCGTCGCGGAGCTCGGGATACTCCTTGGCTCCGGGCTTGAGCACCACGAAGGCTTTGGGTTTGACGAGATCGTTGTCGTCCAGCGCTCCGATCACCGCCACTTCCAGCACGGATTCGTGCTGCTGGAGCGTCCCCTCCACCTCCACCGGTGACACCCAGATGCCGCCTACCTTCAGCATGTCGTCGGCGCGTCCGCAGTGGACGAAGTCGCCTTCGCCGGTAACGCGGAACTTGTCGCCGGTGCGCAGCCATTCGCCGATGAACGTGGCGCGCGTCTTCTCGCGGTTGTTCCAATAGAACGCCGCGGCGCTGGGGCCGCGCACTTCCAGCTCGCCGATCTCCCCCGGTTCCACGGGTTTGTGCTCGCTGTCGACCAGGCGCACCTGATAGCCCGGAACGGGGCGCCCCGTGGTGCCGTAACGAACGGCTCCCGGGCGATTGGAGACGAAGACGTGCAGCATCTCCGTGGAGCCGATACCGTCGATGATCTCCACGCCGGTGCGCGCCGTCCAAGCGCGTCCCACTTCCTCCGGCAGCGCTTCGCCCGCCGAGGTGCACAGGCGCAGCGTCAGCTCCTCGCGCGCGGGCAGGCCGTCGTGGGCCAAGAGGTTTCCGAAGAGCGTGGGCACGCCGTAGAAGATCGTCGGGCGGCGGCGCCGCAGGACGGCGTTGACGGCATCGGGCGTGGGCCGTCCGGGAAAGAGAATGCTGGTCGCCCCGACGGACATCGGGAACGTGAGCGCGTTGCCCAGGCCGTAGGCGAAGAAGAGCTTCGCCGCCGAGTAGACGACGTCGTTCTCGGTGATGCCCAGAACCTGCTGGGCGAAGAGCTCCGCCGTCTGCACGAGGCTGGTCTGCACGTGGACCGTGCCTTTGGGCTCGCCGGTCGATCCCGACGAGTAGAGCCAGAAGCAGACGTCGTCGCGCCGCGTGGCGGCGGTGGCGGCATCGGGCTCGGCGCGCTCGAGCAGTTGCGCGAACGTGGGAGCGGCTTGGTTCGAGCCATGGCCCTGCGGGTCGGAGACGATGATGCGTCCCGGCCACTGCGCTTGCTCCGCCGCCTCACGGAATTGCGGCAAGAGCTCGCTGGAGACGATCGCTGCCCGTGCGCGGCTATCGGCAAGGATGTAGGCGTAGTCGGCCGGCGTCAGCAGGGTGTTGATGGGAATGGGCACGATGCCGGCTTTGATGGCCCCGAGGAAGGCGACAGGGAAGTCGATACCGTCCAGCACACAGATGACCACCCGGTGCTCGATCTCGATCCCAAGGTTGCGCAGCGCGTTGGCGCAGCGTCCGGCGCGCTGTGCGAGCTCACCGTACGTGTAGCTGCCGGCATCGTCGATGAAGGCAGTCTTCTGCGCGCGGATTGGGAGGTTGCGTTCCAAGAGATCGGCGGCAGCGTTGTAGAGCGAGGCTGCGATCTTGGTTTGCGCGCTCGCGCCGGAGGCGGGCTGGACGGGGGTCTCGACGATGGATGTCATGCGACTTCGACCTCGCGCGCCAGCCACGTGTCGGCCCAACGTTTGACCCAGTCGACGGCGACGTCTTCCGGCAGGGTCCCGGAGCCGGCATCGTGCATGAGAGGCTCGCCCAGGCGCGTCGCGCCAAGCTCGCTCAGCAACGCGTCGAAGCGTCGTCCCCCGCCGCAGTACGTCGCCTTGTAGGTGCGATCGCCGAGCGCGATCAGGCCGTACTGAACGTGTGAGAGATCCGGACGCGCGTCCTGGAGGGACGAGAAGAATGCCTGCGCGTTGTCGGGAACATCCCCTTGGCCATAGGTCGACGTACAGATCAGGAACGTCGAGCCACGCGAGAAGATGCTTTCAGTGAGGTCGTCCATGGGTTCGATGACCACGCGGTATCCCGCCGCCTCCAGCACGTCCCGGACGTCGTCGGATACCAGCTCGGCCGTACCGGTCATCGTCCCTATGAGAATCGTGATCTCGTGCCCCATCCTTCCCCTCCATCCGGGCCTTGGCGCTGCTGTTGCAACCTCGTTCTCGATGTGGGTATTATAGTGCATAATAGAGCAGGAAACAAGAACTATAATTCATTGACGGAGACCCCTTCGTGACCGAGACGCCCAAGCTGCTGCCCGCCGATGAGCCGGGGCCGTTCCTGCGCCTGCTCGGCGACCGTGTGCGCGAGGCGCGCGCCCGCCGCGGCATGACCCGCCGCATCCTGGCGAGGTACTCGGACGTCTCGGAGCGCTACTTGGCCCAGCTCGAGTCCGGGCAAGGCAACGTCTCCATCCTGCTGCTGCGGCAGGTCGCCCGCGCGCTCGGCATGCCGCTGGCTTCGCTGGTATCCGAGGATCCCGAGCCGCCCGTGGAGCTCACGCGGACCGTCGAGCTGCTGCAGCGCCTCACTCCCGAGCAGCTCGCACAGGCGCGCGAGCACATGGTGCGCTCCCTGGGGAGCGTCGAGGCCGGCACCCGCCAAGGCCGCATCGCGCTGATCGGCCTGCGCGGTGCGGGCAAGACTACGCTCGGCTCGCTCTTGGCACAGCGCCTCGATGTCCCATTCATCGAGCTGGATCGAGAGATCGAGTTGGAGAGCGGCCTCTCGCTCGGCGCGATCTTCGATATCTATGGCCAGGCGGGATTCCGCCGTCTGGAGCGCCTCTGCTTGGACCGGGTTATCGAGCGCCACCATCGCTTCGTCCTGGCCACCGGGGGCAGCATCGTCTCCGAGCCCTCCACCTTTGCGCGGCTGCTGGCGGCTTGCTATACCGTCTGGCTGCACGCTTCGCCCAGCGAGCATATGGATCGGGTCATCGCCCAAGGCGACCTGCGCCCCATGGCGGGCAACTCGCAGGCGATGATGGATCTCCAGCGCATCCTGCACGGCCGGGAGTCGCTTTACAAGGGAGCCGATGCCGAGATCGATACCAGCGGGCGCAGCCTTGCCGAGAGTCTGGAGGATGTTCTCGAAGCACTCGCGTATGCAAAATAGTGCTTGTGTCCATTGCTGGACATGCAGTATAATACAGCGTATCACACCCCTACGTTGGTACGAGGCACCGGATGGTTACGGCAGAGGCACCCCAAGCGTCCCCTCCCGTCACGTTTGACACAGCGCCGGAGCGATACCGCCACTGGCGGCTGAGCGTCGACGGGCGCATCGCTACCCTTCTGCTCGACGTCGACGAGGACGGCGGGCTTCGGCCGGGTTACAAGCTCAAACTCAACTCGTACGACCTCGGCGTCGACATCGAGTTCTACGATGCCTTGCAGCGCATCCGCTTCGAGCACCCCGAGGTCGCCTGCGTGGTCGTGACCAGCGCGAAGGACCGGATGTTCTGCGCCGGCGCGAACATCTACATGCTGGGCACGTCGACGCACGCTTGGAAAGTGAACTTCTGCAAGTTCACCAACGAGACGCGCAACGGCATGGAGGACTCCAGCCGTCACGACGGTCTGCACTTCGTTGCCGCCCTCAACGGAACCACGGCGGGCGGCGGCTTCGAGATCGCTCTCGCCTGCGACGAGATCCTGCTGGTGGATGACCGCTCCAGCGCGATTAGCTTGCCGGAGATTCCGCTGCTGGGCGTGCTCCCGGGCACGGGCGGTCTGACGCGCGTGGTGGACAAGCGCAAGGTACGGCGCGACGTTGCCGATCTCTTCTGCACGAATCCCGACGGCGTCCGCGCCGACCGTGCCAAAGCGTGGAACCTCGTCGATCATACCGCTCCGCCGGACGGATTCGCTGCCCTGGTCGCCGAGCGCGCAGGCGCGCTGGCTGCGCTGTCCGAGCGCCCCGCCGGCGCCCGCGGGATCACCCTACACCCCATCGAGCGGAGCGTTGACGACGCCGGTTATCACTACCGTCATGTCGATGTGCGCTTCGACCGCCTGGCGCGCAGGGCCACCCTCGTCGTCCGCGCGCCGCGCGAGCAGCAGCCGGAAACCGCTGCGGCGATCGCAGCGGCAGGGGATGCATGGTGGCCGCTGGCGATGGCGCGCGAGCTCGACGATGCGCTGCTCATGCTGCGCACGAACGAGAGCGAGTTGGGGCTGCTGGTCCTGCGCACCGAAGGGGATCCCGAGGCCGTTCTCGCCGCCGATCGAACGATGCTGCGCGAGCGCGGCCATTGGCTGGTGCGCGAGACGATCGGCATGCTGCGGCGGACCTTCGCCCGCCTCGACGTCACCTCGCGCAGCCTCTATGCCATCGTCGACGTCAACTCGTGCTTCGCGGGCATGCTCTACGAGCTTGCGCTCGCGGCCGACCGCTCCTACATGCTGGAATTGACGGACGGCGATGAGAGCGCCCCGGAAGTCGCACTCGACGAGTTCAACTTCGGTCTCTTGCCGATGGTCAACGGGCTCAGCCGTCTCGAGACCCGTTTCCTGGGAGCCCCCGAGGCGCTGGCGGACTTGCGCGCCGCCGCCGGCCGCTGCTTGCGCGCGCCGGAGGCGCTTGCGCGCGGCCTCGTGACCGTTGCGCCGGACGATCTCGACTGGGAAGACGAGATTCGCCTGGCATTCGAAGAGCGCGCGGCGCTCTCGCCCGATGCGTTGACGGCCATGGAGGCGAGCCTGCGCTTCGCCGGGCCCGAGACGCTGGAGACCAAAGTGTTCGGCCGTCTCTCCGCGTGGCAGAACTGGGTCTTCGTTCGCCCGAACGCCACCGGCGCGCATGGCGCGCTCAACCTCTTTGGAACCGGCTCCAGACCACAGTTCGACTGGAAGAGGGTTTAAGGAATGGACATCAACTACTCGGAGCGCATCCCGAACAATGTCGATCTCGCCTCGGACCGCACGCTGCAGCGTGCGCTCGAGCATTGGCAACCGGAATTCCTCACGTGGTGGAAGGACCTCGGCCCGAGCGACTTCCAGGCGGATGACGTCTACCTGCGGACGGCGACGTCCGTCGATGCCAAGGGCTGGGCCACCTACGGCTTCGTGCGCATGCCCGAATACCGGTGGGGCATCTTCTTGGCCGACCGCGATCCCGATCGCCGCATCGGCTTCGGCGATCACTTCGGAAAACCGGTGTGGCAGCAGGTTCCGGGCGAGCACCGCTCCACGCTGCGCCGCTTGATCGTCACGCAGGGCGACACGGAGCCGGCATCCGTCGAGCAGCAGCGCCTGCTGGGACACACGGCGCCCTCCGTCTACGATTTGCGCAACCTCTTCCAGGTGAACGTAGAGGAAGGCCGCCATCTCTGGGCGATGGTCTACCTGCTGCACGCCTACTTCGGTCGCGACGGGCGCGAGGAAGCCGAAGATCTGCTGGCGCGCCACTCCGGCGATACCAACAACCCGCGCATCCTCACCACGTTCAACGAGCCGATCAGCGACTGGCTCAGCTTCTACATGTTCACCTACTTCACGGACCGCGACGGGAAGTTTCAGTTGAAGTCACTGGCGGAGTCGAGCTTCGATCCGCTCTCACGCACCTGTCAGTTCATGCTCACCGAAGAAGCCCACCACATGTTCGTGGGAGACACCGGTATCGCGCGGGTGGTCAAGCGCACGCTGGAAGTGATGAAGGAGCTGGGAACCGAGGACCCCGAGGTGATCCGCCGCGCGGGTGCTATCGATCTGCCCACGCTGCAGAAGTACTTGAACTTCTGGTTCACGGCATCGCTCGATCTCTTCGGCGTCGAGACGTCGTCGAATGCCGCCTCCTACTTCGCCAGCGGCGTCAAAGGGCGCCCCGACGAGTGGAAGTTCGAGGATCACCTGGCCGTCGATCAGACCTTCACGCTGGAGGCGCCGGGCGAAAACGGAAGCGTCAAAGCCGAAGAGATACCGATGCGCAACGCGATGAACGAAGTGACGCGCACGGAGTACGTGAAGGACTGCGAAGTCGGCGTTGCGCGCTGGAACCGCGTCATCCAGAAGCAAGGCTACGACTTCCGCTTGACGCTGCCCAGCACGCGCTTCCATCGCAAGATCGGCGTCTGGGCCGGCATCGCAACGGACGTGCAGGGACGCATCATCGCGCGCGCCGAGTACGATGCCAAGCAAGGCGAGTGGCTCCCGACGGAGAACGATCGCGCCTACATCGCAAGCTTGATGCAGCGCGTCACCGAGCCGGGGAAGATCGCCGCATGGATCGCGCCGCCGGACCGCGGGATCAACAGCCAGCCCGTCGACTACGAGTACGTCCGCCTGCACTGATTCCAAGCGGCGCGGCGGCGCACGAGCGGCGAAGACGCCGTCCTGGCATGCATGCCGGGGCGGCGTCTTCCGTCATTCCCGAAGGTCCTATCGGCGCCGGGAAGCGGGGGACGTACAGGCTCGCCGCCGGGGCAGCGTGACCCTGTGTTTGCACCCCGGCGTTCCCGTACAATGGGAACCGTAAGGAGCCCGAACCGCTCCGCCACGGTCTGCGCGACGTGGCTGCCTTCTCCAACGCGATGGGACGGAACGTCCGATGAGTACGAAGATCCATCCGACCGCCATCATCGAGCCGGGCGTCGAGATCGGCGACCGAACCTCGATCTGGGACAACGTTCACGTTCGCCACTCCACCACGATCGGCGAGGACTGCATCGTCGGCGAGAAGAGCTATATCGCCTACGGTGTGAAGATCGCCTCGCTCGTGAAGATCAACGCGTTCGTCTATATCTGCACGGCGGTGACGATCGAGCGGGGCGTGATGATCAGCGCCGGAACGGTCTTCACCAACGACCGCTTCCCGCGCGCTGCAGCGAGCGATCTCTCCGGGTTGCGCCCCTCCGAGCCGGACGAGACGACCCTGCCGACGCTCGTGCGCGAAGGGGCCACGATCGGTGCGAACTGCACGATCGGCTGCGGTTTGGAGATCGGGCGTTTCGCCATGGTCGGCATGGGCTCGGTCGTGACGAAGTCCGTCCCCGATTATCATCTCGTGGTCGGCAGCCCCGCGCGCTCGATCGGCTACGTCTGCAAGTGCGGACAGGTTCTAGCTCGCGTGAGTGACGCTGCGGGCCTGCCTGCACGCGTGGTCTGCCCGGTCTGCGGGGAGGCATACGAGCTCCACGGAGGTCGGGTTACCCCGTTGGCGACGGCTCCGTGAGCGTAGGCGAGCGTTGGTGCGTGGTAGGCGGGGGCATGCTCGGCATGACCCTCGCCCTGCGACTCGCGCAGCGGGGCCGCCAGGTCACGATCTGGGAAGGGGCGGCGGAACTCGGCGGCTTGGCGGCGCCGTGGAGCTTGGGCGAGATCGTATGGGATCGCCACTACCACGTGACGCTGGCCTCCGACTCGTCCCTGCGGGGATTGCTCCGTGAGCTCGACCTCGAGAGCGAGCTGGTCTGGGTCACGGCTCGCACGGGCTTCTATGCCGGTGGGCGTCTGCTCTCGCTCTCCAGCGTCTTCGACTATGCGGCCTTCCCGCTGCTCTCACCGCTGGAGAAGGTGCGGCTGGCGGCGACGATCATCCGCGCTTCGCGGATCGGCGACGCGCGCCCCCTGGAACGGGTCACCGCCGTCGAGTGGCTGCGGCGCTACTCCGGGCGGCGTACCGTCGAGCGGATGTGGCACCCGCTGCTGCGTGCCAAGCTGGGCGCCAACGCGGATCGCGTCTCCGCGGCCTTCATCTGGGCGATCATCGCGCGCATGTACGCGGCACGCCGCAGCGGAGCCAAGCGCGAACTCTTCGGCTACGTGCGCGGCGGCTACGCGCGTATCCTCGAGCGGCTGGCGGCGCACCTCGAGGAGCGCGGGGTACGGGCCATCGT
>SCQY01000111.1 GCA_004298665.1 bacterium
CTTCAGCGGCAATTCCAACCCTGAGCTCGCTGCAGAGATAGCCCGAGCGATGGAGACACGCGTTGGCCACGCTCTGGTAACGCGGTTCAAGAACGAAGAGACTCGGATCCAGATCCAGGAAAACGTCCGTGGAGCCGAGATCTTCGTCATCCAGTCCATCTGCAGGTCGCCCGACGGACTCGGCGTCAACGATGCCGTCATGGAGCTCCTGCTGATGATCGACGCGTTGCGCCGCGCCTCAGCCTATCGCGTGACGGCGGTGGTCCCCTACTACGGCTACGCCAAGCAGGACAAGAAGACCACCGGCCGCGAGCCGATCTCGGCCAAGGTGCTCGCGAACATGATCACGACGGCGGGCGCCAAGCGCATGGTGACGATGGACCTCCATGCGGCGCAGATTCAGGGCTTCTTCGATCTCCCCGTCGACAATCTCATGGCCATGCCCACGCTGTGCAACTACTTGCGCCGCAAGGGCCTGCAAGGCGACCGCATCGTCGTGGTCTCGCCGGATGCCGGCGGCGTGGGGCGTGCCGAGGCTTTTGCCAAACGCCTAGGCTCCCCGCTGGCCATCACCTTCAAGCGCCGCCCCCAGCCCGACATCTCTGAAGTCACCGAGATCGTCGGCGACGTCGAGGGGCGCATCGCCGTGATCGTCGACGACATGATCTCGACGGGCGGGACGCTGGTGAAGGCCGCCGAAGCCATTCTCGGACGCGGCGCGCGCGAGGTCTTCACGTTGGCCTCGCACGGCATCTTCGCAGGCGACGCCATCACCCAGCTCGAGCAGTCGCCCATCAGTGAAGTCGTCGTCACGAGTACGATTCCAGTTCGCGCCGAGGCGCTGAGGAGCGGGAAAATCAAGGTGCTCTCCGTCGCGCAGACGTTTGCCGACGCGATCAAGCGCATCACGGCCAATCGCTCCGTCTCCGAGCTCTTTAACCGTGAAGAGCACGACGAGAAAGAGGATGCACCCGCTCTGGAGGCGTCAACGGCGCTCGTCACCTAGACACACGTCAGAAGGGTAAGCAGAGCGTTATGTCAGCTACGACCGAACTTCACGTTCAGCCGCGTCATGAGGTCGGCTCCGGATCGGCGCGCAAAGTGCGCCGCCAGGGCTTGGTCCCCGGTATCGTCTACGGCCACGGCCAGACGATTCCCATCGCCTTCTCGTCGAAGGCGCTCCACGACGCGCTGGCCGGCCACAGCGCATCGGGCGTCCTCTTCACGTTGACAGGGCTGACCGGCAAGAATGCGACGGCGCGTCTGCGCGACGTCCAACTCGATCCGACCAAGGCCCATCAACTCATCCACGCCGACTTCCAGATTGTCACGCGCGGCGAGGCCGTGCGCGCCGAAGTACCGGTCGTCACCGTGGGCGTCGCCCGGGCGGTGAAGGAATCGGGCGCCATCCTCGACGTCGCGCTCCACACCGTACTGATCGAAGGGCCGGCGGGCGAGATTCCCGAGTCGATCGAAATCGACGTCTCGCAACTCGGCATGGGAGACCACATCCTGGTTGGGAACCTCACGCTGCCGAAGGCGCTGAAGGCGGTCACCCCAGCCGATACCCTGCTCGTCGCGGTGGAGTCCTCGAAGATCGAGCGCGAGGAAGTTAGCCCAACGCCTGCGGCCGCGTCGCAGCCCGAGGTCATTGCGCGCGGCAAGGAAGGCGAGACGGCATAGAGCACGTCAAACTCGTCGTGGGGCTGGGCAATCCCGGCTCCTCGTACGCTTCCACCCGCCACAACGTCGGCTTCCGCGTCATCGACGCCTTGGCGGAGCGCCTGGGCGGCGTCTCGTGGAAGAGCAAGCACCAAGCCCTGCAGCTGATGCTCCCAGCGCGGAACGCCCTGCTGATCAAGCCTCAAACGTACATGAACGCCTCGGGCGATGCCGTGGCGCCCATCGCACGCTTCTACCGCGTGCCGCCCGAGCGCGTCTTGGTCGTCAGCGACGACATGGATCTGCCGACCGGGAAGCTGCGCATGCGTGCCGGCGGCTCCGACGGCGGTCAGCGCGGCCTGCGCTCGATCACGGAGCACCTCGGCACGCAGGAGTTCCCGCGTCTGCGCGTCGGCATCGGGCGCCCCGCCAACGAAGCCGTCGACCACGTGCTCTCACGCTTCGATGCCAAAGAAGAGCTGCTGATCCACGAGCGCAT
>SCQY01000112.1 GCA_004298665.1 bacterium
TTGAAGATCTCCTCCTTGACGGCGCGTTTCGTCAATCCCTCAGCCGCAAGCGCGCGTGCCCACTCCGGAGAGAGAAGCACGACCGGCTGCCCGCCGCCGATCAGCGGATCGTCGGTCGGTGATATTGCGTGTGGCGCCGCCAGAGCGCCGGCCAGCGAATGGAGGTAGTCGCTTGCGTTGTGCGCAAAGCCGTTGACCACTTCCATGGTTCCGGCGATACCGAGGAGCGTGACGGTACTCTCCTCGCGCGCGAAGCCACGTTCGACGTGCAGCGGCTCCCAGGGATTCTCATCTTCGTTCTCGGCGAAGCAGCAGGTATACTTTGCAGGCTGCCCTATCGTCGCCATGTCCGTGATGCCCGGCAGCGCACCGCCGATGAAGCGCGTCGTGAGCGCGAGTGCTCGGCCGACGGCAGCGTTGCTCCGTACACCGGGGCCCAAACAGTTCGCCCCTCCGTTGAAGCCTAGCTGCTCGCGCGCCGGCCCGTTGACGACCACGGCAAAGGCCGCCGAGCCTGTCGTCGTCAGCACGCCGCGTGTGTTCAGCGCCGGGTCGCCGAGTGCGTCTGCGCAGGCACGCAGGACTGAAAGGTGATGTGGCGCGCAACCCGCGACGATGGCACAGAGAGCAAGGGCCTTGAAGCTCGCCTCGCGGTCGCGCGGGGGAATCGGCTCGATCTTCTCGCTGCCGTCTAGGCCGTTGGCGTCGAGGAACGCGGCGAGCATCTGTGGGGTCGGGCGTACGATGGGAAGCCCATCGTAGAGACCGAGTTCCGCGAACTCGTCGCGAAGATGCTCTTCGTCGAGGGTGCTCCAGCGCTCTATCCGCTCGTCGATCTCGTGCGCCGCCAGCGGCGTCACGAGTTCTGCGGCTCCATTCCTACGGTGACGAAATGTGAGGCGCCGAATCCAGGAATGACAGACGAGTGCTTCCCGGCACCGCCGGCCACCAAGACGATGATGTCGTCGGGGTCGCGCACGCAGGGAAAGGTGGCGTCATCGTCTGCAGCTTGCGCGTTCATCCACGCGGGCCAGTCGCGCATCGCCCACATTCCGCCTTTGCTCAGGTCGCGGATTGGACGCACGGCATGCTGGAAGAGGTAGCGCTGCACGTCTTTCCGCGTCCAGCCGTCGGCGGCGATGAGGGCCGCATGCTCGGGGCAGAAGACGATAGCGCAGTCGTTGCACCCGGATTGGGTGAGGTACCAGGTGTTGTGCCCCAGTGTGCGCATCACGTCGGCGACGACCGTCAGCAAGCGCGTGGCCGAGGTGCTCTCATGGTCGTTGACGTTGTGCGTCGCCTCGCCGCCGAAGACGGTCACGGCATTGTCGCTCGCGTCGAAGCCGCGCGTGGTATGGAACTCCGGCCACGGACTCTCGGCGACGTTCTCGCAGATCGCGTAGGCATACTTCGCGGGGCTCCCCTGGGTGGCGCGGTCGCGCTCGCCGGGGTACGCCCCGCCGACGTTCATCAGGATCAGCCGGATCGCGCGTCCGATCGTTGCGTTCGCCGAGAACCCTGGTCCAAAGACGCCCGCGCCTCCGTTCATCCCGATCTCCCGCGCGATCGGCCCGTGCACCACCACGAGCGGCGCGACGGGATGCGTCGTCGCCTGCACGCCGTAGAGATTGAAGGGGCTTTCCAAGAGTGCGCGCACTGCGGCGACTACGATCGGAAAATAGCGCGGCTTACAGCCTGCCATGACGGCATTAGCCGCGATCTTTTCGAGCATCGCGTCGTTTGCTGCCGGCAGCATGACCCCCAGCGAAACGTCGTCGACGATCCCCGCGGCCGCGAGCATTGCCGCGACACGTTCCTCCGTCGGCGGCACGATCGGCAAACCGTCACTCAAGCCGTGCTCCTCGAACCATGCCTGCACGGTCTCGAGGTCACCGGTCAACTCGTAGCGATCAGCCAACATCGACCTGCGCCAGCCACGTTTCTAGGCCTTTCCATGCGGACTCGATGCGCGCCGAGAGCTCCTCCTCGGTGATTCCGCCAAATGGGTGGGAGATCGGCGCGATCGCGCACGGCGTGCCGCCGGTGAGCGTATCGAACTGGAGTTGCGCGAGGGGAAGGAACGAGGTGGTGCAGATCGTCAGCGTAGGCAAGCCGCGCCGTTCCAGTTCAACGGAGTCGTGGACACTCCACGACGTACAGGACCCTCAGTCGCCTGTTCCGTTGATTGCCCGTCGGCATTCGCGCGCGATGCGGTCAAGCAATTCGCTGCCGGCGGCGAGCGCCGCGCTCTCCTTCTCGTAGAAGCGGACGGCGTATCCGCCTTCTTCGAGGCGCTTACCGAGGACGCTCTGCATTGCGCCGGTGTTCGGCTTGCGGTTTGAAAGGAAGCCGATAACCTTCGCTGCGCCGCGGTGTCGCACGTTCTCTTCGACGACGAGCCGGGATTTGGAGGAGCCGACGGGACTCACGAGACGCCAGAGACCAACGTCCACAGCCTAACCCTCGCTTTCGAGTCTGCATTGTTCGCATGCTCTACTAAGAGATCACACAATGACCAGTCCAGCGTCCGCATATTATAGGCGGCAGCAACAATCGTTGTCAATCCATACGATGCGATTGCTATCGTGCGCGAGAGGCAGCGCGAAAAACGGTGACGGAAATGCTCTCTATAAAGAATAATGGGTTGTGCAACGAGGCTGCCACCTGCTAGGATGAACGCGAAGATCGAGGATAGGCGGGCTGGAGCCGGCATTCTTCGCAGTTGGCGGCAAGCGACGAAAGGTCACGGCCAGTCACGAGACCGCGGAGGAGTATGATGAACCGTCACAGGATCGCGATCATCACTTTTCTCGCTGCGTTCATGGTCAGCGTTGGTCTTGGTATCGGCGCTCCCGAGCGCGTGTTGGCGCAAGGCACTGCGCAGGGAGTTTCCGGCAAGGAAGTCTCGCTCGGGGCGTGGACGCCGCAGTCGGGCCTCGCGACCGTGCTGCTCAGCATCAGTCAGGGTGCGGATGCATACTTTCGCTGGTCCAACGACCACGGCGGAGTGAACGGATATCGTTTCAAGTTCGTCATGGCCAACGACCAGTACAATCCGGCGCTCACACCGGCGGCGGCGAGGCGCCTGGTCGAAGTCGACAAGGTCTTCTCCATCGTTACCGCCGTGGGGACGGCGTCGAACGTGTCCGTGCTCTCGTATCTCTCGGACGTCGGCATCCCCAATATTGCGCCGCTGACCGGCGACCCCGCGCTGACGCATCCGGTGCGTAAGAATATCTTCACGGTCATGCCGGACTACACGACGGAGGGCGCCTTCCAGGCGCAGTTCGCGCTCGATAGTCTGCACTCCAAGTCGCTTGGGGTGATCTACCAGAACGACGCCCTCGGCAAGAGCGGCCTCGACGGCGTGATGAAAATGCTCGCTCAGCGCGGCCTCAAGGCCGCGACGACGGTGCCCTACGATCTGGGCAGCGTCAACTTCACGCCGATGGTTGCGCGCCTGAAAGCCAGCGGGGCCGATACGGTGATCGTCTGGGGATCTGTACCCCCGTTCGTCCCAATTCTCAAAGCAGCACAGGCGCTCGACTACCAACCGAAGTGGGTGGCGTACCTCTTTGATGCGGCGCCTGCAGTGCTCAACCAAATCCCGCCCGCGCAGGTGAAGAACGCATACTTCGACTCCTGGGTCCCGCTGCCGAGCGACGCTGATATGGTTGCCTATCGCGACGCAATGGCGAAGTACTATCCGCAAGTGACCAGCAGCAGCTTCCTCCCGGCCACGGGTTGGTGTCTGGCCTCGGTCTTCGCCTCGGCGTTCAATGACTCGGTGGCCGGAGGCGCGGCGCCGAGCTGGAGCGGATTGGAGAAGTCGCTTGAGGGTATGCATGACTTCTCTAATAAGTACGTGCACCGCTTGACGTTCTCGGCAACCAATCACCAGGGTGAGCCGGCGGAGTTCGTGATGCGGTACGAAAACGGTAACTTCGTCAAGGTATCGCCATATCTGTCGCTGCCCGCCATGCATTAAGCGGATGCTGGCGACGCTCGTCGTGGCCGGGCTCGTGGCCGGAGCAATCTACGCTCTGGTTGGGCTCGGCCTGGTGATCATCTATCGCACCTCGCAGGTAGTGAACTTCGCGCAGGGAGACGTCTCGACGCTGTTGACCTTCGTAGGCTTCACGCTTATGACGCAGTGGGGACTGCCTTACTTGGCGGCGTTCGCGCTGACGCTGTTGGCGGCGTTCGTCTTCGGGGCGATCTTGGAGCGCACGGTGATGCGGCCGGTGGCGTCGCGCAGTCCGATCGTTGCAGTGGGGGTGACACTGGGGATTGCGCTGATCCTCAATGGGACGAGCAGTTGGCTCTGGGGGACCCAGGTACAGAGTTTTCCCGCGCCGACTGCCGCGGCGGGGATCAGCGTGGGCGGGATGACGGTCTCGGGTGCGAATTTAGCGATCTTGGGAGTGTTGGTCCTGAGCATCGCGTTATTGGTGATACTCTTCCGCCACACGCGGATCGGGATATCGATGCGTGCGACCAGCGAGGACGCCGCCGCTGCAGAGTTGATGGGGATCGATGTGCGGGCGATGGCGGGGTTGAGTTGGGGGATGGCGGCCGTGCTGGGAGCGACAGCGGGAATGCTGGTCTCACCGGCGATTACGCTGACACCCAACCAGCTGGACCTCGTGGTAATCCGTTCGTTTGCGGCGGTGGTGGTGGGCGGATTCACGAGCACGCTTGGGGCAGTGGTGGGCGGACTCTTCATCGGAGTGGTGGAGAGCGTCGTGGCGGGATATGCGCCGGCGGATCTGACCAACGTGGCCATGTTTGCTATCGTGCTCGTCGTTCTGGTCTTCCGGCCGCAGGGGCTGCTGGCGGGAGAAGAGACCCGCAAGGGCCTGCTATGACGTTGCGACGCGCCTGGGTTGCGGTAGCCATTGCCGCGGTGCTGGCATTTCCATGGGCTGCGGGCTCATACGTAAACTACGTGACCTGCTTGGCGCTGACGTATAGTTTGGTGACGCTCTCGCTGAACTGGGTGACGGGGTACGCTGGACAGATCACCCTGGGGCAGGGTGGATTCTTCGCGGTGGGCGCATACCTGACGGCGGCAGCAGTGGTGCATGCGGGGTGGCCGCTGCCCGCGGCGATCCTGTTGAGCGCAGTGGCAACAGGTGCTCTGGGCCTTTTGCTGGGTGTGCCTGCATTGCGCCTGCAAGGACACTACCTGGCGCTGGCGACGCTGTTCTTCAGCTTGGCGGTGCCGGAGGCGATCATGGCGCTTCCCTCGCTGACGGGCGGAGCCAACGGAATCAACGTGCCGCCTTCAACGACGTTTTTCGGGCTGCATCTTTCGAACTTACGCGACGCGTACTACGTGCTGATCGCATTGGTCACGCTGGTCGTGCTGGTGGACCGGACGATGCTGCGCAGCAAGTTGGGGCGTGCGTTTCTGGCGATCCGCGACAGCGAGACGGCAGCGGCGTCGGTGGGAATTCCGATCGAGGTCTACAAGGTGACGGCGTTCACGGCGTCAGGGGTGATCGCGGGGCTGGCAGGCGGACTCTACGGGTCGATTGCGGGGTACTTGAACCCGGCGACCTTCGATCTTTGGCTCTCGATCTATTTCTTCGCGGCGCTGATTGTGGGCGGTCTGGGAAACGTCTACGGCGCGGTGATCGGCGGGATCCTCGTGGTGGCCCTGCCGCAGTTGTTCAGCCAAGCGCAGAACTTGGCGAACATCCTCTATGGCGCGATCCTGGTCGTGGTTCTGCTGACCCTGCCGGGTGGGGTGGCGGATTGGCCGCGGTTGAGCCGCGCAGTGAGGTGGCTGTGGCACCCGCGCTGAGCATCCACGGCCTGACGGTGCGCTTTGGAGGCCTAACGGCCGTCTCGAATGTGAGCCTGACGGTCGAGAACGGCGGGCAACTGGGGATCATCGGTCCCAACGGTGCGGGGAAGAGCACGCTCTTCCATGCGATCACGGGGCGGGTGCGCCCTGCGGCCGGAAGATTGATGGTGGACGAGCGCGATGTGACTCGCTGGCCGATGTACCGCCGGGCGGCCAGTGGGATCGTGCAGACGTTTCAGAATATCCAACTCTTCGGCTCGCTCTCGGTGCTGGAAAACGTCGTGGTGGGAGGGCATCTGCGCGCGGCATACCCAGCTGTGCTGGGGTTCTTCGGGCCGCCGCGTGTGCGGAGGATAGAGTGCCAGCTGGCCGGCGAGGCGCGCGCCCTATTGGGGCGCCTTGAACTCACGAACATGGAGGGGAGACGCGTCTCGGAACTGCCGTACGCGGTGCAGAAGCGGGTAGAGGTTGCGCGAGCGCTTATGACACGGCCGCGCGTGCTGCTGCTGGACGAGCCGGCGACGGGAATGAACGACTACGAGAAGGGCTTCTTCGTCGAGATCGTACGGGAGATGCAGCGCGAGCTCAGGTTTGCGCTCGTGGTGATCGAGCACGACGTGGCGTTTCTCGCGCAGCTGGTGGAACGGATGGTGGCGATGAGTTTCGGTCAGATCATTGCGCAGGGCAGGCCCGAGTCGGTGATGGCGGAGCCTGCGGTGGTCGAGTCGTACACGGGATAGCGCGGCGTGAGACTGGAGATCGAGAACGTCCGGGTGTCGTACGGCGAGGTGGAGGCGCTGCGCGGCGTCTCGCTGAGCGTGGGCACGGGTGAGGTCGTCGCGGTGCTGGGTGCCAACGGTGCGGGGAAATCGACGCTGGCGCGGGCGATCTCGGGTCTGGTGGGGCGGCGGGGCCGGATTCTAGCCGATGGCGAGCCGATCGAGCGATTGCCGGCGCACCGGATTGTGCGGCGGGGGATCGTGCAGGTACCCGAAGGGCGCCACGTCTTTCCCGGACTGACGGTGCGCGAGAACTTGGTGCTGGGACACGTGAGCAGCCGTGCGCCGTTCAGCGAGCGTTTGGAGGCGGTCTGCGAGATGTTCCCGCGTTTGAAGGAGCGCATGGGTCAGCGCGCGGG
>SCQY01000113.1 GCA_004298665.1 bacterium
GCGCCTCGATCGTCGCGGTGACGCGCATGCCGTCGTTCTCCATGACTAGTTCCGCTGGAGGTTGTTGGCGACGCGCAGCATCTCGTCGGCGGCGCTGACGCCTTTGGCGCTGGCTTCGTAGGCGCGCTGTGCCGTGAGTATCTCCATCATCGCCTCGATCACCGAGACGTTGGCGCGCTCGAGTGACCCTGCCGCTAAACTCCCGGCGCCGCGTTCCGTGGGGGCGACCAGGCGCGCGCGCCCGGCACGCGGCGAAGCGAAAAAGAGGCCGTCCGTCCCGCGTGCCAGATGCTCCGGTGCCGGGAAGAGCGCCAAGCGTATGCGCCCCGCGCCCGCCGTTCGTCCGCCGGGGAGGTGTGCGCTGACCGTGCCGTCCGCGGCGATCGTGGCGCCCGTGGCGTTCGCGGGAAGGCGCACGCCCACCAGGTGCCAACCTGCGCGTCCCAACAGGCCGTGGTCGTCGAGCGAGAAGTCGCCGGCGCGCGTATAGGCGGTGCGTCCGCGGGCGTCGCGCAGCTCGAAGAGGCCTGCGCCGTCGATGGCGCAGTCGTAGGCGCCGCCGCTATGCTCGAGTTTGCCCTGCGTGAAGCGCAGACGCTCGCCTGCGGAGATGGTGCCTAGGCCCGGCGTGCCGCTCGCGCCGTCGAGGACGCGCTCGAACTGCGCTACGGAGGCCTTGAACCCAGTCACGTCGGCGTTGGCGAGGTTGTCGGCAATCGTCTCGAGATTCCGCTGCTGGGCGGCCATGCCGGTGGCGGCGACGAAGAGCGCGCGATCCATCAGTGCACCACCGCGACGTCGTCGATGGTCTTGCGATGCATGGCGTCGTCGGCGGCGACGATGCGTTGGCCGCTCTCGAATCTGCGCTGGGCGGAGAGGATCGCCAGTAACTCGCCGGTGGCATCGACTCCGGAGACTTCCAGCGCGCCTTGGCGCACGGTGGTTCCCGCCGGAAGTGCGAGACGGTCGACGATGCGCCCGCCCTCGCGCACGGTGCCGTTCGCATCGAAGGTGGCCTGTGGGCCGATGACGAGCGGGCCGCAGCCCCCCATCAGCATGCGGCCGCGCGCGTCCACCACGTGCCCGTCGCCGGTGCGCGAGAAGGCACCATCGCGCCCGTGCGCGAGCGTGCCGTCGGCTTCGCGCAGGGTAAAGGCGCCGCGCCCGGCCAGCGCGAGGTCGAAGGCGCCGCCCGTAGGGCGGATCGCGCCTTGTGCCTCCAGCGTGCGCGACGTGAGGCGCAGCGTCGAGGCGAAGCGCGTGATCTCGGCTTCCTGCCGGCGAAAGCCGTTGGTGGAGAGGTTGGCGAGGTTGTCGGCGGCGATCTCCAGACGCTGTTGCGCCACGTCCATCGTCTGCGCCGCCCATTGCGCTGCGCTGGTCATGGCCCGAGTGTAGGGGCGCGATGTTGCCGCGGCGTGAGCGCGTCGTTACCGGAGCGCCAGCCTACGCTTTGGTGAGGTCCAACTCGAAAGCCTAAATCGCTGGAGCAGCGAGGATCGCAGACAGCAAGTCGCCGAGCGGCTCGACGGCGGCGGCGACGCGCGCCAAGACCGCCTCGTGCGAGGCGGAGGCGCCAACGTGCCAGACGTTGGTGATGACGCTGATCCCTGCGACCTGCAGCCCCAGCGCCCGGGCCTGGATCACTTCGGGGACCGTCGACATGCCGACGGCATCGCCGCCGGCGGCGCGGAGGAAGCGCACCTCGGCGGGCGTCTCGTAGGCCGGGCCCAGCACGCCGCAATAGACGCCCTCGCGTAGAACGACGCCGCGCCGTTGCGCTTCGGCGCGGGCGGCGGCGCGCAGATGCGGTGCATAGGCGCCGGTCATGTCGGGAAAGCGCGTCTCGCCTGGCGCCGGTGCGCCGAGCAGCGGGCTGGAGTTGGTGAAGTTGAGGTGGTCTGCGATCAGCATCAGCTCGCCGGGGGCGAAGGCTTCGTTCAAACCGCCGGCGGCATTGGTGACTACCAGCGAGCGTGCGCCGGCGGCGGCCGCTACGCGCACCGGATAGGTCACCTCGCGCTGCGTGTAACCTTCGTAGGCGTGCACGCGCCCCATGAAGAGTGCGACGCGCTTGCCGCTCCATTCGCCCAGCGCCACGAAGCCGGGGTGTCCGGCCACGCGCGGCCGCGGCATGCCCGCGATCTGGTCAATAGGAACTTTCTCACGCACGCTCGCGCGCGCGACCACAGCGCCTAGGCCGCTGCCCAGGATCACGGCGGCGTCGATGGTGCCCAGCCGTTGCGCGGCTGCAGCCAGCGCACCCTCGCTCACGCGGGGGAACGAGTGGGACAAAACAGCCGTCTTCCCGTCATCTCCGGCGGAATCGGCACGCCAAGGATCTCCAACAGCGTCGGCGCAACGTCGCCCAGACAGCCGCCGCTCTCGAGCGTGCCCAGCGGCTCGCGCGAGACCAGCACGAATGGCACGCGATTGGTGGTGTGCGCCGTCAGCGGATGGCCCTGCGCGTCGATCTTCTCTTCGGCGTTGCCGTGGTCGGCGGTGATCGCCAGGATGCCCTCGCGCTCCAACACGGCTTCGGCCAGCCGCCCCAGGCACGTGTCGAGCTCCCCCAGTGCGGCGAGCGTGGCGTCCCAGACGCCGGTGTGACCTACCATGTCGGCGTTGGCGTAGTTCATCACGATGACGTCGTGCTTGCGTTCGCGCAGATCGGCGATGGCCGCGTCGGTGATCTCGCGCGCGCGCATGCGCGGCGCGAGGTCGTACGTCGGGACGCTGCGGTCGGAGGGGATGAGGATGCGGTCCTCGTGGGCGAACGGCTCCTCGCGCCCGCCGCTGAAGAAGTAGGTGACGTGGGCGTACTTCTCCGTCTCCGCCAAGCGCAGTTGCGAAAGCCCTTGCTCCGCGAGCACTTCGCCGAACGTCTGCCGTTGCAGGTGCGGCTCGAAGAGTACGGGGTTGCTGAAGTTCTCCTCGTACTTCGTCATCGTGGCGAAGAGAAAATCGTTCAGCCGCTCGACGGAAACCGCGTCGAACGCGGGATCGCTGAAAGCCATCGTCAGCTGGCGCGCGCGGTCTGGGCGGAAGTTGAAGAAGATGCAGGCGTCGCCGCTTGCGATCAGCGGGCGCGCCGTGCCGACGATCGTGGGCTTGACGAATTCGTCGGTTTCGCCGGCGGCGTAGGCGGCGTCGACGGCTTCCAGCGCGCTGGGCGCCGCGCGCTCCGCCTTGCCGCGCACCAGCGCGTCGTAGGCGGCCTGCGTGCGCTCCCAGCGCTTGTCGCGGTCCATGGCGTAGAAGCGCCCGATGATCGAGCCGAAGCTGCCGCCGCCCCGTGCGTCGAGCTTCGCCTGCGTCTGCTCGACGTAGGCGCGCGCGGAGCTGGGCGGCGTGTCGCGCCCGTCGAGGAAAGCTTGCAGTTGATAGCGCACGCCCGCGTCGGCGGCGGCATCGATCAAAGCGAAGAGATGCTCCATCGAGCTGTGCACGCAGCCCGGCGAGAGCAGCCCTAGGAAGTGCAGCGTGCCGCCGCTGCGTGCAACGTGCGCGATGGCGCGCTGCAGCACGTCGTTGCGTGCGAAGCTGCCGTCGGCGATCGAAGCGTTGATCAGCACCACACCTTGCGGCACCACGCGCCCGCTGCCGAGGTTGAGGTGGCCGACTTCAGAGTTTCCCATGATGCCCTTGGGCAAGCCCACGGCCTCGGCCGCCGCCGCAAGCTCGGTGTGCGGATGGTGGGCCAGCAGATCGCGCCAATGCGGCATCGTTGCCGCGGCGATGGCATTGCCGTGCCGGTCCTCCGAACAGCCGAAGCCGTCGAGGATGCAGAGCACCAACGGGTACGCCAAGTGTGTCATGAAGCGGCGACGGCCTTTCGTGCGTGGTCGACGATCTGCGCGAAGCTGTGCGCGTTGAGCGAGGCGCCGCCGATGAGTCCCCCGTCGATCTCCGGCTGGGCCAAGAGCGCCGCGGCGTTCTCCGGCTTCATCGATCCGCCGTAGAGACAGCGCGCGCGCTCGAGACCGGGGACGGCCGAACGGATGGCGGCAATCACCGATGCTGCCTGTTCCGGCGTATCGGAGGTGCCGGAGCCGATGGCCCAGAGCGGCTCGTAGGCCACCACAGCGCGCTCCACGTCGCCGCTCGCCACGCCGGCGAAGGCTTCGCGAATTTGGCCGGTCACCCGTTCGCGCGCCTTGCCCGCGACGTGCTCCTCGTGCGTTTCGCCGACGGCAACGATGGGAATCAATCCGTGCTGCAAACAGCGGCGCACCTTGGCGTTGATTTGCTCGTCGTGCTGATCGAAGTAAGCGCGGCACTCGGAGTGACCCACGATCACGTAGCGCGTGCCGAACTCCAGCAGCATCGGCGCGGAGATCTGCGCGGTGTACGCACCCCACTCGTGGGCACTCACGTCCTGCGCGCCCAGTTGCAGTTCGCTGCCGGCGATGGCCTGCGCCACGCTTGCCAGCGCCGTGTACGGTGGGCAGAGGACGACGTCGACGTTGGCGTAGCTGTGCGGCGGGATCGCCGCGCGAATCTCGGCGACCAGCACGCGTGCGGAGGCGCCGGTCTGGTGCATCTTCCAGTTACCGGCGATGAACGGGCGGCGGGTCATCGCACGGCCGCCTTCTGCAGCGCCACCACGCCGGGCAGCGCGCGCCCTTCCAGGAACTCCAGCGTCGCGCCGCCGCCCGTGCTGACGTGCGTCACCGCGTCGGCAAAGTTCAGCGCGTGCGCGGCGGCGGCGGCATCGCCTCCCCCCACCACGCTCTTGGCCCCGTTGCGCGTGGCGCGCGCGATCGCCGCGCCCACGGCCGCCGTGCCGGCTTGGAAGGGCGCCTTCTCGTAGACGCCCATCGGTCCGTTGAAGACGATCGTCTTCGCGCCCTCGATGATCTTGGCGTAGGCCTCGCGCGTCTTCGGCCCGATATCGAGGAGCATCTCCCCAGCTCGTAGACTCGCTGGGGACCCCGTTTGCTCCGAAGATTCTCCCGCTTCGTGTGAAGCACGAAACGGGAGTTCTACAATTCGGGTCTCAGACTCGGTTGCATCCAAAGAAGTGGCGACCACCGCGTCCACGGGAAGCTCGATGGTGACGCCGGCGGCGCGCGCCTGCGCCAGCACCTGCGTGGCGGGCGCCAGATCCTTGTCGCGCAGCGAGTTGCCGATCGGCACGTTCTGCGCGGCTAGGAACGTGTTGGCCATGCCGCCGCCCACGACGAAGGTGTCGCAGCGTTTCATGAGGTTGGTGAAGACGCCGATCTTGTCGGCGACCTTCGCTCCGCCCAGCACGCAGACGAACGGCTTGGCAGGGTTCTCCAACAGTGAGGAGAGTGCGTGCAGCTCCGCCTCCATCAAAAAGCCGGCGACCGCCGGCAAAAGCTCGGCCACGCCCGCCGTCGACGCGTGGGCGCGGTGCGCCGTGCCGAAAGCGTCGTTGACGTAGATATCGCCGTGCTTGGCAAGTGCGGCTGCGAACGCGGGATCGTTGGCTTCCTCGCCGGGGTAGAAGCGCAGATTCTCCAGCAGCAGCGTCTGGCCGTCCTGCAGGGCCGCCACGGCGGCGTCGGCCTTGGCACCGATCGCCTCGTCGCAGAAGGCGACGGGCGCGCCCAGCTCCTTGGAGAGCACCTCGGCCACCGGCTTGAGCGAGAGCTCCGCCACGCGCCGGCCGTCAGGGCGCCCCAAGTGCGAGACCACGATCGTGCGCGCGCCCTGCTCGTGCAGGTAACGCAGCGTGGGGAGCGCCGCGCGGATGCGCGTGTCATCGCGTACGGCGCCCTCTTTCAAGGGCACGTTGAGGTCCTCGCGCAACAGCACGCGTTTGCCGCGCAGCGAGACGTCGCGCAGCGTCAAGAAACTGGCCATCGTGCGCCGCGCTCTAGACGCCCGCGGGCGACTTGGCGAGGACGTAGTGCGCGATATCGGCCAGACGGCACGAGTAGCCCCACTCGTTGTCATACCAGAGGGCGAGCTGTATGAGGTCGCCGTTGGCGTTGGTCAGCGAGCCGTCTACGATCGACGAATGCGGGTTCTTCTTGAAGTCCACCGAGACCAGCGGCTCATCGGTGTACTCGATGATGCCTTCGAGATTGGTCTGCGCGGCCGTGCGCAGCACGCTGTTGACTTCGTCTCTCGTGACGTCGCGCCCGAGCTGCGCTACCAGATAGACCATCGAAACGGTGGGCGTGGGCACGCGCAAGGAGATGCCGTCAAAGGTGCCCTTGACTTCGGGGATGGTGAGGAAGAGCGCCTTCGCGGCCCCGGTGGACGTCGGCACGATGTTCGTCGCGGCGTTGCGCGCGCGGCGCGGGTCCTTGTGCGGCGCGTCGAGGATCTGCTGGTCGTTGGTGTACGAGTGCACCGTGGCCATGAAGCCCTTCTTCCAGCCGAAGGCATCGACCAGCGGCTTCACGCCCGTTGCCAGACAGTTCGTGGTGCACGAAGCGTTGGAGATCACGGTATGCTTGGCGGGGTCGTAGTCGCCTTCGTTCACGCCCAGGCAGACCGTCACGTCTTCGCCCTTGGCGGGGGCGGAGATGATCACGCGCTTGGCGCCGCCGCCGTCGATGTGGGCGCGCGCCTTGACGGCGTCGGTGAAGAGTCCGGTGGACTCGATCACCACGTCGACGCCCAACTTTTTCCACGGCAGTTTCGCGGGGTCGCGCTCGGAAAGCACGGCGACGTGCTTGCCGTCGATCACCAAGCCATCGGCCGTCGACTCGACGGCGCCTTCGTAGATGCCGTAGTTCGAGTCGTACTTGAAGAGCTGGGCCAGCTGGGCGGGCGTCGTGAGATCGTTGATCGCCACCACGTCGATCCCCGGATGGCGCTCGCGCAACGCCTTGTAGAAGTTGCGGCCGATGCGGCCGAAGCCGTTGATGCCGATACGCATGATCGTCGTACTCATCCTCTCGAGTTTGCGGGCCTAGCAGCCGGCAGGCTGGTGGCCCAAAGCAGGCGATACTACCTCGTACCCTCCGGGGACGCCTGCTCCGGTTGGAGACGGTGCGCCAGGCGCAGGAGCGTCTGAAGGCGCCCGTTGAGCGTGGCGCGGCTGACCGGAGGGCGGCAGAGCTCCGCCAGCTCTCCCAGCGTGAGCTCCGGATGGCGCAGACGCAGCTCGGCGGCTTCGCGCAGGGCAGGCGTGAGGTGGTGCAGGCCGTAGGCGTCGCCGAGAATCTCGATGGCCTGCCGCTGGCGCGCGGCGGCCGCGACGGCCCGTGCCACGTTGGCGGCTTCCACGTTCACCAGGCGGTGGATGCGGTTCTTGGTTTCCTTGACGGCGCGCACGTCCTCGATGCGCAGGACGGCGTTATGGGCGCCGATCGCACCGAGCACGCCCACCACGCCTTCGGCGTCTTTGAAGTACAGCAGAACGTTGCCGCGGCGCACTGCGCGCTTGGGGACGAGACCTTCGGCCGCCAGCAGGGTCTCGATGCGCGCGGCCGCCTGCTGTGATGGGGGCGTGAACTCCAGGTGGTAGCCCTTGCCGGGGAGCGAGAGCGAACCGCAGGAGAGAAAGGCGCCGCGCAGCTCGATGCGGCGGCAGCAGCGGCGCTTGGCGGGCGGAGCGGGCGCCTCGGCTAACTCCGGCGGAAGATCGGCGACGTAGAGCGTGGCGCGGTAGAGCCTGGTTCCGGCGACGGTGCGGATGGGCGTCGCATGCTCCTTGGACTGGAGCGCGTAGAAGAGGCGCGCCACGGCGGAGCGCTGGGTGCGAAAGCGGCCCTCCTTTGCCCCGTAGAGCGCCAGCGCGCGCAGCAGCGTCTGCCGGCAGCACACGCTCGCTGGCTGCTCGCGCGCCAGCGCGTCTTTCACGTCGGCTGAGAGCGTGCTGCGCATCGTGCTCGAGTTTTTGCGCGCGATCCGCACACCCTCCCCTTCAGGCACCGTTCCGATGCTTCAGTGCTACCAGGTGCGCATGCCCGGCGCCAGATAGATGTGGTAGTGGAAGTGCTCCGTGATCGGCCCCGTGTAGGCGATGATCACCATGATCATCGCGGCTGCCGTCCACAGGCCCAGCCGGTCTAAGACCGCCGGCGTCTTCTCCGCGTGGAGATCGGGGTCGGCAAATTCGAAACGCGTCTCGCCGCGCTCGCCGCCAAAGGCCATCTGCACGAATGCAATCAGGTAGCAGATCACGCTGGCGAAGACGATGATCCCGCCCACCGCCGCCAGCATCGTCCACGGCGCCCATTGCGCGGCGATAGCGTTGCCGCCGTAGGCTAGCGCCGCCTCACGCCGTGGCGCGCCTAAGAGTCCCGCCGTATGCATCGCGAACGACATGATCGAAAGGCCAATGAACCAAAGCCATATCTGCGTGCGGGCCAAACCTTCGGAGGTGAAGCGCCGCCCCGTCAGCGCCGGGATCAGCGTATACGTTGCGGCGATGAGCGTGAGCGCCACCGGGCCGCCAACCGTGATGTGGAAGTGGCCCACGATCCACATCGTGTTGTGCGTGAGCACGTCCAGCGAATACGAGGCGTTGACGATGCCGCCGAAGCCGCCGAAGATGAAGAGGATCATCCCCAGCACGGAGCCCAGGAACGTCGGGTGGCGCCAAGGCAGCGCGGCGACGATGCCGATGAAGCCGTGCCGCCCCTGCTTCGCCGCTGCCTGCTCGAAGGTGGCGAAGAGCGCGAAGGCGGTCATCAGCGACGGGATCACCACCATCAGCGTGAAGCCGGTCTGCAGCTCTTTCCAGACGTGCGAGATCCCGGGGTCGGTGAACTGGTGGTGGACGCCTACCGGCAGCGAAAGAATGATGAAGAGGATAAAGGCCACGCGCGTGAGGGCGTCGCTGAAGATGGGGACGCCCAGAATCTTCGGTACCACGCCGTACCAGATCAGATACGCGCCGAGGAGCCAAAAGTAGACCAGCGGATGGCCGAAGTACCAGAACAGCGTGCGCGAAAGCTGCACATCGATGCCGGGCACCCAGCCGAACGACCACGGAATCAACTGGAACAGCACTTCGATCGCCACACCGATCGTGGCCAGGAACCACATTAGATAGTTGGCCACCACCATGAAGACCGGCAGCGGAATGCGCGCGCCGGGATGGGTGCGGCGAAAGTACGAGATCGAGAGCAGCACGTCCAGCAGGACGCCCCAGGTGCCGACGATCAGGAGCGCAGCTCCCACGTAGAACCATGGGCTGGCTTTGAGCGGCGCGTAGAACGTGTAGAGCACGCTGGCATTGCCGGCCAGAATCTCGAAGGCGGCCATCGCCGTGCCCACCGTCATCATCCACCAGGCTGCCCA
>SCQY01000114.1 GCA_004298665.1 bacterium
TCCGCTTCGAGAAACGCCGATGGTTCGCGCGCCTGCCATGCCGCATACGGAGTACCCTGCTCGACGGTGAGACCGTAGCACGACAAGTGGTCCACCCCAAGCGCCATCGCCTGCTCGAGCGAACGCCGCCAGCTTTCGACGGTCTGCCCCGGCACGGCGAAGATCAAGTCGATGCCGATCGAACGCGCCCCCGCCGAGCGCGCAGCGGCGACGCAGGCGGCAACGTCGGCGGCGCTGTGGCGCCTCCCCAGCGCTCGCAGCTCATCTTCGTCGAACGATTGCACGCCTATGGAAAAGCGCGTCACGCCCTGCGCGACGTACGCTGCAAATCCGTCGAAGGAACCGGCGTCGGGATTCACTTCGACGCTGATCTCGGCTCCCAGCGGCACAGAGAAACGCGTGCGGACGGCACGCAGGACGGCCAGCAGATCCTCGGTGGGAAGCGCGTTGGGCGTACCGCCGCCCAGGAAGACCGTCCCACCCTGCAGCGCCGGTGCCGCCGCGATCTCCGCCAGCAGTGCATCGACGTAGCGGCGCGCCTGCGAGCGGCGATAGGGCCACTTCGCGAAGTCGCAGTACGGGCAGAGATACGGACAGAACGGAAGGTGAACGTAGATGCCCGCCATCTATCCGACCGAGAAGACGCCGGCGGCCCCGGGGCCGCCGTGCACGCCGATCGATGGTCCGGCCGCCACCAGCGTGAGCTCCTGCGCCGGCGAAGGCAAGCGCGCGCGCAGCCGTTCCAGCAGGTCGGCGGCGATCTGCGGCGCGTTGGTGTGCACCACGGCCAGGCGCGCCTGCTCCGGATGCATCACGTGAGCGACGGCGGCATCCGCCACTTCGTCCAGACCGCGCGAGAACGTGCGCGCCTTGCCGTATTCGTGCGCTTCGCCATGCTTGACTTCGAGGATGGCAACGATGCGCAGGATCCCGCCGACCAGCGCCTTGGCCTTACCGATGCGCCCGCCTCGCGCCAGATGGTTGAGGTCGGGGAACACGGCATAACCATGCTGCGAGGCGCGCCATGCGTGCAGAGCAGCGAGGATCTCGTCGATACCGGCGCCGTCGCGCGCCATGCGGGCCGCCCCCGTCGCCAGCAATCCCAGGCCGCCGGTTGCCGTCTGCGAATCGAAGCACTCGATGCGGTGCCCCGGGAATGACTGCGCCCCCGCGCTGGCCGCGTTGATCGTTCCCGAAAGCTTCGCGCTGATATGGATCGAGATGATCTCACGCTTGGCCTCGACCAGCGAACGATAGGCATCTTCGAAGGCCTGCGCCGTTGGTTGCGAGGTGCTCGGCAGGGTGCCGCCGGCGGCCATGCGCGCGAAGAATGCCTCGCGTGACAGCTCGACGCCGTCGAGGAAGCGCTGCTCGCCGAAGTTGACGAACAACGGGACGACTGCGATGCCCAGCTCGCGCGCGACGGCGGGATCGAGGTCCGCCGTCGAGTCCGTGACGATCGCGACGCTCATCGACGCAGCGAGCTCTCTCGCGGATTGGCGATCTCGTCGGCGATCGTCGTGACGAGCCCGCGATTCACGGCGACGGCAGCCGCTTGGATCGAGTTACGAATGGCCAGCGCTTTCGCGCGTCCGTGCGTGACGATGCAGATCCCTTGAAGCCCCAGCAGCGGGGCACCTCCATAGCGTTCCCAGTTGAGTTTCTCGCCCAGCGGACGCAGCGCACGGCTAAGCAGCAGCGCGCCCAGCCTGCCCAGTATTCCCGAGGACATGATGCTCTCGCGCAGCAGCGTGAAGAGCTGGGTGATCATACCCTCGCCGAATTTCAGCACCACGTTGCCCACGAAGCCGTCGGCCACCACCACATCGGCGCCGCCCGACATGATGTCCTTTCCCTCCACGTTGCCGACGAAGCGTACCGGAGCTTTCGCCAGGAGCGCGTGGGCGGCCACAGTGAGGGCGTTGCCTTTGGTGGCCTCCTCACCGATGGAGAGCACGCCCACGCGCGGCCGTGCGATGCCCATCACGGTGCGCGCATAGGCATCGCCCATCAAGCCGAATTGCAGCAGATACTCCGGCTTGCAGTCGACGTTCGCTCCTGCGTCGAGCAGCAGCACCGGTCCTGCGGGCGCGGGGAGGACGGTAGCGATAGCGGGGCGCTTGACGCCGCGGATGCGCCCCAGACTGAGCAGGGCGATCGCGTGAAAGGCCCCCGTGTTGCCGGCGGAGATGACTGCGGCGGCCTTGCCGTCGCGCACCAGATTCACGGCAACCCCCAGGCTCGTCTCGCCGGCGCGCCGCGCCGCCTGCGCCGCATGCTCGTCCATCGCAACGGGAACGCCGCGCACGTCGACGATCTCGATGCCCGCCAGGTCCTTCGCGTCGGCACAGGCCTCGATCGCACTGCGATCTCCGACCAGCACAACCACCGCGATGCCGTCGCGAGCCGCCTGCACGGCTCCGGCGACGATCTCCTGCGGCGCGTTGTCCCCGCCCATAGCATCGACGGCAATGCGCGGCATGCTCCTGGGGTCGTTATCGCTCAAGAGAGATCACGTACTCCGAGTTCGGCTGCCCGCCGTAGTAGTATTGCACCTCGAGATGGGCGATCTCGGTGCGCAGCCGCTGGACGACGCGTTCGGCGTCCCGTTCCTTCTGGGCCCCTCCGTAGTAGAGCGTGAGCAAGCCTCCGTCCTCCCCGCCCACGCGCCGAGCCACGGCCAGGACGGTGCCGTCGATGGTGTCCTCGGTCAACATCTCGCCGCCGGCCAGGCCCGTGAACTCGCCGCGCGAGATGGTGATCCCGCCGAACGTGGCGTCCTTTCCCGCAAGAAAGACGCTTCCCACCACGACCGACTGCACCGCGGCCTCCAGCTCTCCGACGCTTGGCTCCTCGTGAGCTCGGGCACCAAGCGCAAAGAGAGCCCCGATGCCGTGCGCGGGGTTGCGCGTAGCCACGACGCGCACCTCGCGCCCCTGCACCAGCGCCGCGGTCTCGCGCGCCACCAGCAGCAAGTTGGGGTCGTTGGGCAGCAGGTAGACCACGGGCTCGAGCACGGAGTTCGAAGCCAGTACCACGTCGCGAACGGAGAGCCCCGCGTGACCGTCGCTGCGCAGCACGACCTCTGCGCCCAAGTCACGATAGATCTCCGCGAAGCCCGCTCCCGGTACCGCCGCCACCACTCCCCACGGCTTCCTCGGGCGCTCCACCACCATGACGTTGTGCTGGCGCTCCATGTTATCGACCTTCAAGCGCGTCACGCGCCCCAGCGTCGCTGCGGCCGCCGTCACGCGCTCCGGCTCGTCGGTGTGGATATGGACTTTCAGCACGCCCTCGCCGCCGATGACCAGCAGCGAATCTCCCAAACTCTCCAACTCCATGCGCAGCCGCCGATCGTCGCAGCTGCTCTTTTCTAGAACGAACTCCGTGCAGAAGCGGTGCTCGTCCACGCGCTGCTTGGCGGAGAAGACGGCACTGCGCTGCGGGCGCCGCGGGAAGGCCGTGGTGCGCGCGAGGTTGCCGGGCAGAAAACGCAAGATCCCTTCGAAGAAATAGACGAAACCCATGCCTCCGGAGTCGACCACGCCGGCCTCCTTGAGTACGGGAAGCTGCTCAGGCGTACGCTCGAGCGCTTCATTGGCCTGCTTGACCATCCCCGCAAGAAGATGGTAGAAGTCGGCTTCACGCAAGGCGAGCTTGTAGGCGGCGTCCGCGGCCGCCTGTGCCACTGAGATGATCGTGCCCTCCACGGGCTTCAGCAGCGCCGCGCGCGCGGCCGCCACGCCATCGCGCAGCGCAACGGCGAAGTCGAACGTCCCCAGCGCCTGTTTGTGGCGCACGCTATGCGCGAAGCCGCGCAGCATCTGCGAGATGATGACGCCTGAGTTGCCCCGCGCCCCCATCAGCGAACCCATGGCAGCGGCGGCGGCCGCCTCAGCCACGCCGTCGGCGCGTGTCCGGCGCACTTCCAGCAGCGCGCCGCGGACCGTCAAGTACATGTTCGATCCCGTGTCGCCGTCGGGCACGGGGAAGACGTTCAGGTCATTGACGACCTGACGATACTTGCGCAAAAAAAATGCCCCCGCGGCCAAGAATTTGCGCAATGCACGGCCATCGGCCACGGTGACGGTCCACGCTGACATCGGGAGGGCGTTTACGATGCCCGCTCGGCGACTCCTCTGCCGGGATTGCGTGCGGCCTGCCCGATGTGGTATAGTACCGTGGTTGTCGCGCCTCTGGGCGCAACCCAACGAGGAGTATGGTCGTGGCGAAGCGCTGCCAAGTCTGTGGGAAAGGTCCCACCACCGGAAACAACGTCAGCCACGCGATGAACAAGACGCGTCGCCGCTGGCTGCCGAACCTTCAGTCGGTACGGATCGACGATCGCGGAACGCACCGTACCGCGCGCGTCTGCACGCAGTGCTTGAAGTCCAAGCGGATCACTCGCCTCATCGGCTGATACCTCGCAGCGTCCGCGCTCATCGAAAGGCGGTGCCGAACAGGCGCCGTCTTTTTCGCATCTGGTTTGTCAACGCCGCAGAGCCTCCCAGCCTTGCACGTCCAGCGGACGCTGCACGCCGCCGCGCCTGACGAACACCCCGGTGCCCGCTTCCAAGCGCCCCACAGGCAGCAGCGCACGCCCCAAGCGCGCTCGCACGCGCTCCGCAAGGTAGCCGAAGGCCCGCTTTTCAACCGTGCAGAGCAGTTCCAAGTCGTCGCCGCCCTCGAGGGCTAGGTCTTCCGGAGCCACCCCCATGGCTTGGGCCACGGCCCGGCACGCGGGATCAACGGGGAGCGCATCGGCGTCGATCACCGCTGCCGCTGCGCAGGCGGCGGCTAGCCGGGGCAGGTCGGCAGCGAGGCCGTCGGAGAGATCCATCATCCCGCGAACGGAACGCGAGCCGCCAAGGAAGCGGCCGGCCGCCACGCGCGGCTGGGGCCGCCGGTAGGCCGCCACGGCGCGCTCCACGAGGGTGGCATCGATGCACTCCCGATCGACCTCCCCCTCCAAGATAGCCAGACCCGCTCGGCTGAGTCCAAGCGGCCCGCTGACCGCAAGTACATCTCCCGCTCGGCCATCGCTGCGACGCTTGAGGTTGCTTGGCCGCACCTCGCCCACGACCGTGACCCCCAGCGAGAGCACCTCGCCGCGCGAGAGGTCACCGCCCACGATCTGCACCCCATGACGAGCTGCCAGGTCGGCCATACCTTGATAGAGCAGGATCACGCCGCCTTCGTCGAGATCTCCCGGCACAACCAGCGAAACCACCGTCAGCAGTGGGCGAGCCCCCATCGCTGCCGCATCGGAGAGGCTGGCGGCAAGAGCACGCCAGCCGGCATCTTCCAAACGCACCGTCGTGCGTCGAAAGTCGATCCCCTCGGTGCACTCGTCGACGGTAATGACTTGCAGTTGGCCCGGACCGGGGCTCCATACGGCGGCATCGTCGCCGATGCCCACGCGCACGCGCCCCGAAGGCGCGCCGATCAAAGCGCGCAACCCCGCAACCACGCTCGCCTCGTTCAGCGTACGACCCCTAGCGCACGGCGTGCGCGCTGCACGGCGGCCGCCGGATCACCGCCGCCGAAGATGCTCGAGCCCATGACCAGCACGCTCGCACCGGCCTCCACGATCTCCGCAGCGTTCTCCGCCCCGATCCCGCCATCGACTTCGATCTCGACCGTGAGCCCGCGCTGCTCCACTAGCGCTTCGGCTTGGCGAACTTTCTCCATGGCGCGCGGGATGAAGCGCTGGCCGCCGAAACCAGGATTGACGCTCATGATCAGGATCAGGTCGAGGTCGTCGACGAGGTCCTCCAGCAGCGCCACGGGCGTTGCGGGGTTGAGCGAGACGCCAACTTTGGCCCCCAGCTCCTTGATGCGTTGGACGACGCGGTGGGCGTGACGGCATGCTTCCCAGTGAACGGTGATGGTGTCGGCGCCGGCCTTACGGAAGTCTTCCACGTAGCGCTCGGGATCCTCGATCATCAGATGGCAATCGAAGGGCAGACTCGAGAGCGGGCGCAGATCGGCGACGATTTTCGGCCCCCAGGTGATGTTCGGGACGAAACGCCCATCCATCACGTCGAGGTGGATCCAGTCGGCGCCGGCTCCTTCGACCGCGCGGATCTCATCGGCAATGCGTGCGAAGTTCGCCGAGAGAATCGAAGGTGCAATCTTTGCGCGGCGCGCGGCGCTCATACTCTAGCCTCATCGACGAGATCCTTGTTGAGATAGGTATCCAGCGTGCCGTTTCCTACGAACGTCAACGTGAAGTCGATCTTCTGCCCGGCATGCGCGTAGGAGTCGTAGGTCGTCCAGGTTCCCGTGGCATCGTGGGCCACCATCTTCACTTCCACCTCGCTGTCGCGCTGCGGCACCGTGACGACGGCATGGACCTGACGAACCGTATAGCCGGTCTCCCCTGGGCCTGCACTGACTTGCAGGCTGACATACTGCGAGGAGTCTGCCTGCAGCCCCGCAGCCGGAGACTGACGCACCACGCGACCGCGCGGCGGTCCAGCGTGCCCGAAGGGCGTCCAGACGATCTGTCCGAGTTGAACGTGTGCGTCGTGGGCGCGCTGCAGCGCTTTGGGGAGATCGATGCCCGTCAGCTCCGGCACCTTGATGAACGGAGGCGGACCCTTGGAGATACCCAGCGTCACCGCGGTGCCGGAGCGCACGCTGGTGAGCGGCGGGGGATTCTGCTCGACGACGGCGTCGGCGGGAACCTGGCCGTTGTCGACGCGATAGGTCTTGGCCAGCTGGAGTTGGAGACTGCCCAGCTCTAGCCGCGCCTGGCGCAACGAGTCGTACCGCAGATCCGGCATCGAGACGAGCTTGACGCCCGAAGAGACGAGCACTGCCACGGCGCGCCCGGGGCGCACGTTTCTGCCGTGCTCGGGCTGTTGCCCCATCACCACGCCCGTGGGATAGGTATCGCTGGCCTCATTCGCCGCAACGGTGATGCGCAGGCCCGAGCGCGATGCCTGACCCTCCGCATCCGCAAGGGCAAGGCCGACCAGTTGCGGCACGACGACGACCGTCTCGCTGGGCACAACGAAGCCGAAGAGCGTCTTGCCAAACCAAACGAAGACCCCCGTAGCAAAGGCCAGCGCGAGCGGAAAGCCCCACGTCGCCCAATCGATTCGCCCGCGCATCGGCCGTGGGCGCGGCTCCTGAGCGCTCACGCGCCGGCAAGCGCCTCGAGATCGACACCGGAGAGGTCGACGTTGGAGTAGACCTGCTGCACGTCTTCGTGCTCCTCGAGCGCATCCAGCAGTTTGAGCACCGCTGCTGCGGCCTCACCCGTCAGCGCGACGGTCTGCTTGGGCTCCATCGAGAGGCGCGCCTCCGTCACCTTGAGGCCGCGGGCAGTCAACGCCTCGCGCGCCGTTCGCAGCGCGGAGACGTCGGTGACGATCTCGCTGCGCTCGGCGTCGTAGCGCACGTCATCGACGCCGTCGACCAGCGCCGCTTCCGTTAATTGATCCTCGCTGCGGCCGCCGCTCTCTACCTCTACCAGCCCGCGCAGCTCGAACTGCCAGCTCACGCTCCCCGTCTCGCCGAGTGCTCCGCCGTTGCGGCTGAAGAGAAAACGCATCTCCGAGGCGGTACGGTTGCGGTTATCGGTAGCGGCATCGACGATCACGGCGACACCGCTGGGGCCGTAGCCTTCATAGCGCACCTCCTCGATCTCCCGGCCGCCTTCGCCGCCCGCGGCACGCGCGATGGCACGCTTGATGTTGTCCAGCGGCATGTTGTTCTCGCGCGCCTTCTCCACGGCCATCTTCAGACGGTAGTTGGCCTCGGGATCGGAGGAGCCGCTCTTGGCGGCAAGGATGATCTCCTTGGAGAGCCTGGTGAACAGCGCGCCGCGCTGGGCGTCGACCTTGCCCTTACGCAACTTGATGTTGTGCCACTTGGAGTGTCCGGACATGGTTGTCTCTTTCTCTCTTAGATCCAGCGCGTTCCCATCAACCAGGTCAGCATCCGCTTCTGCCATTCGTCGTATGGCATCGGGGCTCCGACCCAAATCGGGAACCAGAAGAGGAACGCCCAGGCCACTGCGGCGAGGAAGGCGATGACGGCGATGCGCCCCCAGCGCCCGAAGCTCCTCCAGGCCTCCTGGAGCACGAGGGCGTTGGCCAGGCAGATGATGGCCAAATTCGGGAAGAAGTGGTATTCGAACGTGATGCGCGGGCTGGTCATCCACGGCAGCCACTGCCAGAGGTAGGCGCCGATCAGCAGCGCATAGCCCTTGTGCCGGCGCGCCAGGCCGACCAGGAACATCACCGGGACGCTGAGCAGGCCGAACCACCAATTGACGGGGTTGGGGAGCGCCAGAATCTCCGCCACCACGTGCTGTGCCCCACCGAAATCGTGGTAGTAATAGGAGATCGGCCGCCAGATCAGCGGCCACTCCCACCAGCGGGCCTGATAGGGATGGGTGGCTTTCAACTCGTCGTGGTAGAGGAACATCTGGCGCTGCAAGCCCATCAGGTCTGCCAGGTTGTGCCCCAAGGTGAAGTACGGAATATAGGAGAGAACGTAGACCGCTGCGCCAACGAGCAGGATCGCCGCATAGACCACGTCG
>SCQY01000008.1 GCA_004298665.1 bacterium
AGGCCGACCAGGACGAACGAAGGCGTTCCCGGCGAGGCGTCGGCCTCGACGCGCACGACGTAGCCGTCGATCCCGTGCATGGCTGCGGAGAAGCCCAGTGCGAGCATAGCGCCTCTCCTACTGCGGAACAGGCGGCGTCTGGAAAGCTTCTTCTGTGCCACAGGCAGGGAAATTCGCGTAGCGGCGGGGTGCCCCGTCCGACCCTTGCGCGAGCGCGAAGCCGAGCATAGACTCGTAATCGGGGGCGAACGATGGACATGATGGACATGCGTCACCTTGCTCTCGCGGCTCTGGTCACGGCGTTGCCGTCCGTGGCGCTGGCGCAGCAGGCTCCCGCGGTATCCATTGAAGCGTCGTCGGTCTTGTTGCACGGAGCGTTTGCCGCTAGCGGACTGGGCAGATCGCAGGGCATGCGGAACATCGAGTACTGCGGCGGCGTCGTGGTCGGCCGCGAGGGATCGCTGCTCGAGATCGCCACGGCACGGCATTGTGCGACGTACGACGCCCAGGGCCTGTCGATGAAGGCGGCCGGCGAGCAGACCGACGCGAAGCCGGACTACGTGGAATTTCGCGACGGCGACAGAGGCCAGGTCGAGCGCGTGGTGATCGATGCCGAGGACGACCTGGCGCTGTTGTTCGTCCGGGCCGCACACGACCATCAGTTCGCGTCCCTGGCGCCGGCGCCGCGCCTTGGCGAACCGCTCTGGGTTTACGGAACGCCGGGCCGCTGGCGCTGGATTCTCGCAGGCGGGATAGCCGCCCAGGCGTCGGGCGATACGGTTGGCTCCAACGTGATGAAACGCTCCAGCGGCGACAACCCTTCGACCGGGACGGCGCGGGACTTCGCGATGGACTGCCCGTCGTGCCAGCCGGGCTACTCAGGAGCGGCCGTTTGGAATGCCGACGGCCGCGTCGTCGGCATCTTGTCCGGCGCGATGGGCGGGTTCTCGCTGGTCGTGCCGACTCACAGGCTCCAGGCCCTGATCGCGGGGGAGGCCAAGACGGAGCCGGTCGATAACGCGGTCATCGACAACGACGCCGCGGGGTGGGTCGATCCATAAAGCCGCCGGCGTATCACGTGCGCGCGCGCGAAGGCGCCGAACGCGCATGCGCAATCAGCTGGTCGATGACGGCGCGATCGATGCCCAGCTCGCCGAGCGCCACGTCAGCGAAAGCCAGCGCGCCCTCCGCCTCCGGCACCAGCGCCAGCAACGCCCCGGCAGTCTGCACTTCTCCTACGTCGTGCAAGCGGCTTGCGCGTGCGATGATACGCGCCTGACTCAAAGCGGAGATGCGGCGCGCGATAGCGGCATTGGCGCGCGAATCGGGCATCGTAGCCACGACGAGTTTCGTCTCGGCGGATAAGGCTAAGTCCAGGAGTCGCGGATCGCTGCCGTTACCGCGAATCACTGCCGCGCCCTCTTCGCGCGCCAAGCGCGCGAGATCGCGTTCGATCTCGATCACGCCCAGAGACACCCCCGCCTGACGCAGGATTGTGGCGGTCGTTCGCCCTACGCGGCCGTATCCGATGATGAGCACGTCGGGCGGCTCGTGGAAACGTCCGCTTGCGGCGACATCGACGTCGGCGGCAAAGGGCGTCATCTTGGCAAAGCGCGCCAGGACGGCCGCCAGCAGAATCGACGCAAACGCGACGCCGATGAACGATGTCGTCTCCGTCTGATCGAGGCGGTGCGCCGCGTGGGCCGCTCCGGCGAGCACGATATTGAACTCGCCCAGCGGCAGCATCGCGATGCCGAAGGCAATCGCCGCGCCGCGTCCCCAGCCCATCGCGCGCCCGAGAGCGCTCCATCCGATCATGCGCGCTGCGGCCAGTGCGGCGCCGAGCAAGAGCACCGCCTGCCAGTGCTCCACCACCGCTTTGACGTCGAAGAGCATGCCGATCGAGACGAAGAAGATCATCACGAACAGCTCGCGGAACGGCGCCACGATTGTCTGCGCCATGCGTCCTCCTGCTGCCTCGGAGGTTACTGCACCCGCTACGAACGCGCCAAACTCGAAGGAGAGCCCTGCGAGATGGCCTAGCCACGCGGCCACGAGCGCGATCGCCGAGAAGACGCCTACCAGCGAGTCGGTCGGCGCGCGCCGCAGCACGGTGATCACCAGGCGATGGAGCAGCGTGGACCCGAGTATCAGCGCGGTAGCGACGAAGGCAGCGGCCTTCAGCAGCGGCAGCGCCACGCCGGCGAGACTCAAATCCGTCACCGGTGCCGCCGTTACGACGAGCAGCACCACGGCGACGAGATCTTGGACGATGAGCAGCGCCAGCGCGAGGTGGCCGATGCGTTTCTCGTGGAGACCGAACTCCTGCAGCAATGCGGCGCCGATCGCCGTGCTGGAGAGCGTGAACGCCAACCCCAGCGTCACGGGGTGAGCGAAGCCGAGCGCGCGCCCTAGTGCCCAGGCCGTCCCGGCGAAGAAGGCCATCAATCCGAAGTTGGCGGCCATCGGCCACCATCCGGCGCTGCGCAGGTCGCGCGCGGAGAATCCCAGCCCCAGACTAAAGAGCAGGAAGATCAGTCCCAGCTCGGAGAGCCCAGAGAAGGTGTCGCCGCGCGCGACGTATCCAGGTGAGAAGGGCCCGATCGCGATGCCGGCGACCAGGTAGCCGATGACGGGCGTAATGCGCAACGCCCGCGCGAGCGCGCCGCCGGCCGTCGCCGCTACCAGTGCGGCGGTCAGGTCTGCGAGAAACAAGGTCGTCGCATTCACACGTACCGCCCGCCTTCCCCGTACGTATATCTTACCAAGGTTTCGACTACTGCGCCGGTCAGCGCCATACCCGCGATCGAGGCAGGCACCCGCTGGAAAGCCCCCGAACCCGCTCGCTTGACGATGGACGACTCTCGACGCATCGATACGCTTGCCGTTCATGCCGGTGCCATGGCGGCTCCGTGCAACGCCCCCGTTTCGCCGCCGCTCTACCAGGCGTCGGCGTACGTCTTCGAAGATCTCGACGACGTCGAGGCGATCTACGGCGGCACGAAGGCCGGCAAGATCTACTGGCGCTACGGCGGGCCCAACGGCGAAGCATTCGCCCG
Organism: bacterium; assembly: GCA_004298665.1. GTDB lineage: Bacteria > Vulcanimicrobiota > Vulcanimicrobiia > Vulcanimicrobiales > SCRA01 > SCRA01. Next base: position 3,060 of record SCQY01000008.1, read on the forward strand.
CGCCGTTGCGGAGCTCGAAGGGGCCCAGGACGGCGTCGGCGCCGCCAGTGGAATGGCGGCGATCTGCGCCGCCTTCTTCACGAATCTCAAGGCCGGAGACCACGCCGTGGTCACGCGCGACGTCTACGGCGGCACCCATGCTATCGTGACCAAGGATTTCCCGGGGCGCGCCATCGAGAGCACCTTCGTCGACGCATGCGATCCCCAGGCGCTGCGTGCGGCGATCATCCCAGGGCGCACGAAAGTCGTCTACCTCGAAGCGCTGACCAATCCGCTGACCCGCATCCCGGCGCTGGAGCAAGCCGTGAGCTTGGCCCACGAGGCGGGCGCGCTGGTGGTGGTCGACGCGACGTTCGCCTCTCCCGCGCTCTTCCACGCGCTCGATCACGGTGCCGATCTCGTCGTCCACAGCGTCACGAAGTACCTCGGCGGCCACGGCGACGTCGGCGCCGGCGTCCTTGCGGGAAGCCGTCTGCTCATCGACGCGGCGCGCACATATCTCGTGCGCACCGGCGCGACGATCCCGCATTTCGAGGCCTGGCTTGCCCAGCGCGGCCTGCGCACGCTGGCCCTGCGCATGGAGCGCCATTCGCGCAACGCCGAAGCAGCAGCCGCGTTCCTGGCCGGCGCCGCGCCCATCGTCACCCGCGTCCACCATCCGAGCCTGCCTTCGCATCCGCAGCACGAAGCAGCCGCGCGCCTCTTTCCGCTGGGCTGCGGCGGGATGCTCTCCTTCGAGCTGTCGGACGGCCGCGCAGCCGTCGACGCCTTCGTCAAAGGGCTGCGCATGATCGAGATGGTGCATAGCCTCGGCGAAGTCGGTACGACCATCTCGTACAGCGTGGCGAGCTCCCACCGCGGTATCCCCGCCGCAGAGCGCGACGCGCTCGGCGTCACCGAGAGCTTGCTGCGTCTCTCGTGCGGTATCGAGCGCAGCGACGACATCATCGACGACCTGCGGCGGGGCCTCGCCGCCGTTCGGGAGAGAGGATAGCCTTGTACGCACGAAAGCGAATCGCACTTGCGCTGGCCGTGGCCGTCCTCGGCGGCTGCTCCTCGCCGCATTCCAACAGCGCCTCCTCCAACGTGCAAGCCTCTCCGGAGGCGGGCGCGGCGGCAGGGAGTAAAGTCATCGGCGTCTCCATCCAGGACCGCGAGGCGCAGTTCTACCAGTCGATGGAATCCGGCATGCGCGAGGAGGCCAAGCGCTACGGCTACTCGCTGCACGTCGTCGACGCCAATCGCGACAACAGCAAGCAGCAGTCGCAAGTCGAGGACTTCATCTCACAGAAGGTCGATGCGATCGTTCTTACGCCGTACGACTCCACCGCCATCGGCAGCGCTATCGTCGAGGCCAACAACGCGAACGTCCCCGTCTTCACCGCCGATATCGCCAGCGCGTCGAAGCAGGGCACCGTGGTCGCGCACATCGCCTCGAACAACGTGCAGGGCGGCATGGAGGCCGGAACGCTGATGTGCCAGGCGCTCAAGGGTAAGAGCAATCCCACCGTGGCCATCATCGACGAGCCCGAGATCACCAGCGTCCAGGATCGCGTCAAAGGCTTCAAGGAACAGCTTGCCAAGGGCTGCCCGGACGTGAAGGTGGTAGCCGACATCACCGCCGGCGGCCAGCGTACGAAGGCCAGCTCCGTGGCCGACGACCTGCTCCAGCGTAACCCCAACCTCTCCGGCATCTTCGGCATCAACGACGACTCGGCGCTGGGCGCCATGAAGTCCGTGCAGGCTGCCGGAAAGGCTGGGAAGGTGGTGATCGTGGGCTACGACGCCACGGCCGAGGCTCGTGCGGCGATCAAAGCGGGGACGATGTACGGCGATGCCATCCAGCATCCCGATCAGATCGGCAAGCTCACCATCGACGCCGTTCACGACTACTTCGGCGGCAAGCATCCCGAGAAGATGATCGCGGTTCCGGTGGGCACCTTCACCCGGGCCGACGCGCAGTAGTCCCTTGCCGGAGCCGGCGGCCTCAGCACTGCTGGAGATGCGCGGCATCTCCAAGTCCTTCCCCGGGGTGCGCGCGCTCGACGGCGTCTCGTTCGAGATCCGCGCCGGAGAAGTCCACGCGCTGGTGGGTGAGAACGGCGCGGGCAAATCGACGCTGATGAAGATCCTCGCCGGCGCGCAGCCCGCCGATGCCGGCGAGATCGTCATGGACGGCACGGCCGTGCAGATCGGCGGCCCGCGCGATGCGGAGCGCTACGGCATCGCCATGATCTACCAGGAGTTCAATCTGGTTCCGCAGCTGGACGTAGCGGCCAACGTTGTACTCGGCCGGGAGCCCGTGCGCGCCGGCGGCTGGCTCGACGGCGGCGCGGCACGCGCCGTGGCGGCCGCTGCCGTCAAGCAGCTGGGGCTCGAGCTGCCGCTGACCATTCCGGTCGGACGCCTGGCGGTGGCTCAGCAGCAGATGGTAGAGATTGCCAAGGCGCTGGTGCGCAAGGCGCGCGTGCTGGTGATGGACGAGCCTACGGCGGCGCTCACCGATCGTGAGATCGACCACCTCTTCGAGACGATTCGCACGCTGCGCGAGCGTGGCGTCGGCATCGTCTACATCTCGCACCGGCTCGAGGAGCTGCCGCGCATCGCCGACCGCATCACGGTATTGCGCGACGGGCGCGTGGTAGGCGGAGGGACGGTGGCCGAGCTGCCCCAGCACGAGATGATCCGGCTGATGGTGGGGCGTGAGATGGATCAGTACTACCCGCCGCTCCCGCCGCTGGATCCCGCTGCCCCCGTCGTCCTCGCCGTACGCGATCTGCGCAGCGGAAGCGTGGTGCGCGGCGTCTCGTTCGACGTGCACGCCGGAGAGATTCTCGGCATGGCGGGCTTGGTTGGCGCGGGACGCACCGAGATCGTGCGCGCTATCGCCGCCGCCGATATCCCCAGCGGCGGCGAAGTGTCGATCGACGGCAAGCCGCTGCACGCCCACGGACCGCACGACGCTATCGCCGCGGGGATCGCGCTGGTCACGGAGGACCGCAAAGGGCAAGGCTTGGTGCTTGGGATGAGCATCCGCGAAAACGTCACGCTGCCGCACCTGGAGCTTTTCTCGCAGCGCTTCGGCTTTGTGGATCGCGCGAGCGAAGGGAAAGCCACGCGCGACTTGGTGCAGGAACTGCGCATCCGCACGCCTTCTATCGAACAACGGGCACGCAATCTCTCCGGCGGCACCCAGCAGAAGGTGGTGCTGGCCAAGTGGCTCACCGAGCGAGCACGCCTGTTCCTCTTCGACGAGCCGACGCGCGGCATCGACGTGGGCGCCAAGGCGGAGATATACGAACTGATGACGGAACTGGCGAAACAGGGGGCAGCGGTGGTGATGGTATCGAGCGAACTCCCCGAGGTGCTCGGCATGTCGCACCGCATCGTCGTCGTGCGCGACGGTACGATCGCCGGCGTGCTGACGCGCGCGGAGGCCACGCGGGAGCGGGTGATGTCCTTGGCGACGACGGCGCACGGCGCGGCATAGAGGCGAGGCGAGCGTGGGAACGGCGATAGACAGTAAAGCCATCGAGCAGCGCGCGCGCAGCGCGGCGGTACGTGCGTGGCTGCGCTACGGCGTGGTGGCCGCGCTGGTGGTGATGCTGCTGGCACTGGTCGCCTATTTCACGCGGGGTGCGTTCCTCGACCCCGGCAACCTCATCAACGTCTTGCGGCAGATCACGTACAACGCCATCCTTGCGGCGGGGCAGACGTTTGTCATCATCACCGCCGGCATCGATCTCTCCGTCGGCTCGCTGGTTTCGCTCTGCGGCGTTGTGATGGCGATGGCAGCCAACGCCCTCCCGTTTCACGGAGTGGCCTTGGTGGCCGCCGTCTTGGTGGTGGGAGCCTTGGTCGGCGCGGCGGCGGGCTTCATCAACGCCCTCCCCGTCGTGCGCCTGGGCCTCCCGCCGTTCATCACGACGCTGGCGATGATGCTGATGGCGCGCGGCCTGGCCTATAAGCTCTCCCATGGGCGGCCGATCCCCATCGACAGCGACGCCTTCAATACGATCGGCATCGGCTTCACGCTGCGGGGCTTAGGGCATCTCTTCAAGCTCCCCGGCATCCCGGTGGCGGTACTGTGGATGGCCGTGGTGCTCATCGTCTCGGGCGTGGTCCTGGCGCGCACGCGCTTCGGGCGCTACGTCTACGCTATCGGCGGGAACATCGAAGCGGCGCGTTTGGCAGGCATCCCCAACCGCCGGGTGATCACGGCGGTGTACGTCATCAGCGGCATCTGCGCCGCCGTCGCCAGCCTGCTCTTGCTGGCACGCTTCCAGTCCGGCTCGCCGCAGACGGGCTTCGGCTTCGAGCTCACGGTGATCGCGGCGGTGGTGGTTGGGGGAACCAGCCTCTTCGGCGGCTCCGGGACCATCGCGGGCACCTTCGTGGGCGCGCTGCTGATCGGCGTGCTGAACAACGTGATGAACTTAGCCAACGTCGAGAGCTACACGCAGGACATCGCGCTGGGCGCGGTAATCCTGCTCGCCTTGATCCTGGACCAAGTGCGCAAGCGGATCTGGAGCTGAGGAGTTCCGCTGAACCAGCCAAGCTAGTCATACGCTCGCATGTCGGGGAGGAGAGTATGGCGATTCACGACGGTGGCGCGGCGGACGGCAAGTATGCGGTCTGCCTGCGCATCGCCGACGGCACCGTGGGCCTGCGGACCGATCGCGCCGAGGTGCGGGACGTCGCCGAGCGCGTCTATGGCCGCCTGCTGAGCGAGCCGGATGATGCAACGGGCTGGGCGCGGATCCGCGCCGGCGTCTTCGTCGGCGGCGCCGCCGAGCGCGTCCTTCCGCATTGGGGTGACGCCGCCCGCATCGAGGGGGCTCTGGAGGCGATGCAGGCCCTGGTTGCCTGGGGCTTCACGCTCGAGCATCGCGTCATCGCGGTGCGCGGTGCGGCGGTGGCGCGCGGCACTTGGGGGGTGGCCCTGGTCGGCGCTCCGACAGCGGGCAAGACCACGCTGGCGCTCTGCGCCGTGGCAGCGGGGTGGACGATGCTGGCCGACGAGTACGTGGTCATCGAGCGAGCGAGCGGCCGCCTGCGAGCCTATCCCAAATACCCCTTGTTGCGCTCGCAAACGCTGGATCTCTTGGGCGGCTACGATGCGGCGGCGCTCGTTGGCGCCTTGCGCGTGGAGTGGGCGGGGCGCGCCGGCGTAACGTACCACGGCGTCGACCTCGATCGGCTCTTCGGCCGTCAGGTCTGGGGCGCCAACGCCGCGCTGCGCGAGATCGTGTTCCTCGGCGGCGAGGACGGGGAACCGGCGGCCGGCGCTCCCCCAACCTCCGCGGTTCGCCTTGCGCGCGTGATGCTCACCGGCGGTTCCGGGGACGACCGCGTCGTCGATGCGGCTGCTCTCGCGCGCCGCTGGCCATCCCGTGTCATCGAACGTGCCGCTCCGGCGGAGATGATCGCTGCGCTCGACCTCAGCGCACGAGGCTGATGCGCGGCCGGAAGATCACCGCTCGCGCCGATCCGCGCGCCACCCTAGGATCTTTGCGATCATCCCAGCGCGGTTGCGGGACTCGGTCTTCGCCAACAGGCGCTTGACGTGGTCGTGTGCGGTGGACTCGGCGATCGAGAGATGCTCCGCGATCTCGGCGCTGCTCTCGCCTTTGAGCAGCAGCCCGAGAACTTCGAGCTCGCGATCGGAGATCGAGTATTTGCTCGCCGCCCACATCAGCGAGTTCCGCGGCTGATAGCGCTCGATCAAGACGCCGATGCGCAGCCCGGCGGCGCCGTCCATCGGCACGGTTCGCACGATGAGAAACGGCAGCGGCATGGCGATGTGCGCGGCGCGGCGCTCCGGCGCGCTGAACCAGCCCTCCGTCATTGCTCGCACGGTCTTCTCGATGATCGGCGGCAGACGGTCGCCCTCCAGGCGCAGCAGTGCACTCATGGCGTTTGGATGCTCGTCGTGCGGGTCCCAGAACGACTCGATCCGCATCTCCTTGTTCACGACGTAGAGCGCCGGCAGGGCGCGCTCGAGGGCGTGGCTCGTGGGATCTCCGTCCACGTCGAAAATGCGCAGGCGCCCCAGCATGTCGGAGCCGCCCAGCGTGGCGCTCCAGAGCGCTTGGATCTCGGTCGAGGAGTATGGGCCGGCGCTCTCGTCCCGCATGCAGACCAGCATCGCGTACGTGGCGCGCCGGTCGGCGAAGAGCAGCGTCACGCCGTAGGCGTATGGTGCCACGGGTACGAGCGTTGCCGCGGTGCGCGGTCCGCTGCGCGCTTCACGCCGCTGGCGGGTGCGCTCCTCCTGCAGGAGTTGGAGGAGGGATTCCACGTCGCGGAAGCGTTCGGAGACGAGGAACTCGCAGATGGCGTCGCTCTCCACGTAGCGTACGAACGCCCACTGCGTGCAGGGTACGAGGTCGACGGTCGTCTCGATCAACGCTCGGCTCCGGTCCGTGGCCGGGAGGTCCACGACGGTCCGCGCGATGTCTTTAACGTGAGGCTCGCCCTGGTTCAATGTGATCGTTTTCCCCTACGCGTGCGCTCGGGCAAGGTGATCTGCGTCGACATTTGGAACATCGGACCCTGTCGCCGGTATGTTCTCCCCCAAATTTAGGGATTCAAATCACACTTTTGGGCATGGTATAACCAGCGCACAGTCTCCTGACCCCCCCTCGGGAGATCTCCCCCCGATAACCTTCGACCCCCCTAAGAGGGCTGCTTTAGGCGGACCCACGTCGGCCTACTGTTCCCAAAAAGCAACTCTGAGAGGATAGGCGGAAAAGAAGATGGACGTTATGACGAGCACGATTCGGGTGGTGGTCGTCGAGGGGCAGGCACTTTTCGGGAAAGCACTGTGCCAAGTTCTCGCGACGGACCGCGCCATTGAAATCGTCGGCGACGCCGAGAGCGTTGCGACGGCCCCGTTGGCCGCTCTCCACCCCGATCTCGTGATCTTGGACCTCGACGGCCATGCCGTCGAACTGGGCGAAGCGATGCGCCAGTGCCGCACTGCCGCGCCGAATGCCCGCATTTGTATCCTGTCGGCCCACCTGCAGCCCGAGGTCATGCAGCGCTGCCTGACTGCCGGCGCGGACGGTTACATCGTCAAGGATGTCACCCCTGCCGAGCTCATCCGTGCGGTGAAGACGCTGGCCAGCGGCTCTTCGTATGTGGACCCGCGCATCGCCGGGCACGTGCTGCGCCGGCGCAGCATGAGCAACGGACGGGCCGACCTCAACGAGCTCTCGATGCGCGAGACAGAAGTCGTCCGGCTGATCGCCGAGGGGCTCTCCAACAAGGAGATCAGCGCCCGCCTGAAGCTCTCGGAGAAGACCGTCAAGAACCACATCAGCCGCATCTTTTCCAAGCTCAACATCACGGCCAGGACCCAGGCCGCCGTTCACGCCATCAAGACCGGCCTGGTATAACGAGGCCGTTGGACCTCTCGAAGGGTCCCAAAGGCCACTACGTCCCCGTCCGGCCGGGCGTTAGACTTGGCGTAACGCACGAGTCGGACGGGAGGCGCTGTGGAGCGTATACGGTCGTACGTCGTCGAAGCGCAGGGAATCTTTGCGCCTTATCTGGTAGCGGTACTCGCCGAGGCCGGGCTCGACGTCGTGCACGTTGGAAACTCCATGGATCTCCAGCTGATGAGCCATCTGGCGCCCGATCTGCTGTTTGTCGACCTCGATTATGTCGACGCGGATCCGCTGGAGTCCATCCGCATGACGCGCTTCATGCTGCCGCACGCGGTCATCTGCGTCTATACCGGGGATACGCGCCCCGCCTGGGCGGCGGCATGCCACCTCGCGGGGGCCAATTGCGTGCTCACGAAACGGGCGGACGGCGAGGAGATCGCCATGGGGGTCCGGCGCGCGCTGACGGTCGGTGCCTATACCGACAAGCGTTACGAGACCCCCGAGTCGCCGACGTGCTAGCGCGGCGCTAGAAGTCGCTCTCCTTCAGGCCGGGGTCGAGCGTCACGTCGATGAAGCGCTCGCTCTTGACGAGAGTCGTGCCCTCGAAGCGCTGGCGAACCACAGGGAGATGGGTCTTCGAGGACACCAGCAGGATATCGCGCGTCACGCCCGCGGTCTTGGCGGGATCGGGATTGGTGAGCGTGATCTGATCGGTGGCGACGCCGTCGACCGGCGGGCCCGCCGCCTGCGCTTCGTAGGCGCCGTTCGTGCGATAGTAGTCGAGGAGATACTGGAACGAAGCGGTGTCCATGGTGTCGCCGCGCAGGCTGGTGGCGCGGCCGTCGTGGATACCGACCGTCAGATGAATCCCGCGCAGCAAGCCGCCCTGGTGGCCGCTGACCGTGTCGCCGCCGTGCCAGGTCGCGCCGCCACCGCGCCCGGGGCCACTCTCGATGGAGATGGTGGCAAAGTGCGGCTTCTTGAACCGGTACCCGTAGGTACGGTCTTGGACGGCGCCGCCGTTGGTCTCGTGCGTGACGATCCTGCACGTGTAGTTGTCGATTTTGCTCCACGCGGCGGCGAAGGCGTCGAGCGCGGGGACAGCATCGGCATGCGCCGGCTGCGCTGCGGAAAACGCGAAAGCGGTAACGAGTGCCGCGACGATGACGGGAAGTCGCAAATAGCTCATCGGTCCCTCCTTGGTGATCGAGCCTCCTAGCCGAGGCGTTCGGGGATACGGTGAAACGCTTGAATGACACGCTCGGCATCCGCGAGTTCCGTGCGCATGCGGCGGCTGTGGAAGACGAGGATCGCCCGTTCGAGCAGCTGGGCGGCGCGAAAGACTTCATCGCGCGAGGTTTGCCCCTCGGTGGCCTTCTGAAGGACCATGAGGGCGAGCTTCAACGCCGTCTTCGCCCACTCGACCTGCTGACTGCCGATTTGCTCGAGCGCCTCCAGCGCCGCGTTGTACGCGCGTTCTGCCTCATCGTAGCGCCGATTGCGGGTGGCCAGCATGCCGGTCATCACGTCCCCCAGCGCCTGGTTGAGCGAGCGCGCGGGGCGCAGTGTCGCGTCGAGCAGGGAGCGCATCCGTGCGTCGCTGTCTTCGCCTTCGGCGTGCTGCCGCGGCAC
>SCQY01000115.1 GCA_004298665.1 bacterium
GGAGACGAAAGGAACATAGGGTTCGGTTTTCATGCGAACTTCCTCATGTCGACGCGATCGTCGCAGGCGTGTGAACGCGGTGGCGTTCGCCGCCTTACAGGAACGGCCCTGTGACTGCGCGGCAAACGAAGGAGGAGACCCGCTTCGAGGCCTCCTCCTTCAGATCGCGCACCGTGGGCGGAGTGACGCTACGCCGTGGCCTCTTGACGCTGCGGCGGCGGCGGCGGCTCCACTTTGGGTAACTTACTGAACTTCAGCTTATTCGGGTCGTCGGGATCGATCTCGGAGAGGATGCGGTCGCCGGCCTTGAACGTGCCCTTGAGCATCTCCTCGGCCAGCGCATCCTCAACTTCACGCTGGATCGCGCGGCGCAGCGGACGCGCGCCGAACTGCGGGTCCCAGCCCTTCTTGGCAAGCAGCGCCTTCGCGTCCTCAGTCGCTTCGAGATCCATCTCCTGAACCTTGACCTCGTGGACGACTTTCGCCAGCTCCAGGCCCACGATCTGCTTGATCTGCTCCATCGTGAGCGGGTGGAAGACGACGGTCTCGTCGACGCGGTTGAGGAACTCCGGACGAAACACGTGCTTGACCTCATCGAGCACTTTGCTCTTCATCCGTTCGTAGGCTTTGGCCTCGTCGACGTTCTGGTCCTTACTAGGCCGGAAGCCGATCTCCGTGCTTGTGGCCATCCCCGTGGCGCCGACGTTCGAGGTCATGATGATGACGCTGTTCTTGAAATCGACGACACGCCCCTGACTATCGGTCAGGCGCCCGTCCTCCAACACCTGCAGCAAAAGGTTGAAGACGTCCGGATGGGCTTTCTCGATCTCGTCGAGCAGCACCACGCTGTACGGGCGGCGGCGCACCGCCTCCGTCAACTGGCCGCCCTCTTCGTAGCCCACGTATCCTGGAGGCGCTCCCACCAGGCGCGAGACGGAGTACTTCTCCATGTACTCGCTCATGTCGATGCGGACCATCGCCTCCTGGTCGTCGAACATGAACTCGGCCAACGCCCGCGCCAGCTCCGTCTTGCCCACTCCGGTAGGACCGAGAAAGATGAACGAGCCGATGGGGCGCTTGGGGTTCTTGAGCCCGGCGCGCGAGCGGCGAATGGCACGGGTGACCACTTGCACCGCCTCGTCTTGCCCGACGATGCGCTCGTGGAGCTTGTCGGACATCGTAAGCAGCTTCTGCGTCTCGGTCTCGGCCAGCTTGGAGACGGGAATCTTCGTCCAGCTCGCGACGATGTACGCGATGTCGTCTGCCGTCACCTGATGTACTTTGTCGCCCATCTTGGCCTTGCGCTCGTGCCACTCGGTCTCGAGGCGCTGCTTCTCCAAGCGCAGCTTTTCCTCACGATCTCTGATGGCGGCGGCCTTTTCGAACTCCTGGGCCTTGATGACCGCTTCTTTCTCCTGCTTGACGCGGCGAATCTCCGTCTCAACCTCACGGATCTCCGGCGGCGGGAGCGTGGCTTGCAGGCGTACGCGGCTGGAAGCCTCGTCGATCAAGTCTACGGCCTTATCGGGCAGGAAGCGGTCCGTAATGTAGCGGTCTGAAAGCTTGGCAGCCGCCACCAGCGCTTCATCGGTGATCTTCACGCGATGGTGCGCCTCGTAACGATCGCGCAGGCCCTTGAGGATCTCGACCGTCTCCTCGACGCTGGGCTCCCCGACCTTGATCGGCTGGAAGCGCCGCTCGAGCGCGGAGTCCTTCTCGATGTGCTTACGGTACTCGTTGAGCGTAGTGGCGCCGATGCATTGCAGCTCACCGCGCGCCAGCGCCGGCTTGATGATGTTGGAGGCGTCGATCGCTCCCTCGGCGGCGCCGGCGCCGACCAGCGTATGGAGCTCGTCGATGAAGAGGATGATCTCGCCGGCCGCACCGCGGATCTCGTCCATCACGCGCTTCATGCGCTCCTCGAACTCGCCGCGATATTTCGTGCCGGCGACCAGGCCCGCAAGATCGAGCGTGATCACGCGGCGATCGCGCAAAGGTTCCGGAACTTCGCCTTTGATCACGCGTTGCGCCAAGCCCTCGGCAATCGCCGTCTTGCCGACGCCGGGCTCGCCGATCAGCGCAGGGTTATTCTTCGTGCGCCGGCTGAGGATCTGGATGACGCGCTCGATCTCTCCGGCGCGCCCGATCACCGGATCGAGCTTCCCATCGCGTGCGAGCTGGGTCAAGTCTCGCCCATACGCGTCGAGCGTTGGCGTCTTGGATTTGCCCTTGGGCTGGGGAGCCTGTCCTTCGGCACCGAGCAGACTGGTGGTCTGGACGCGCACCTTGGCCGGGTCAACGCCCAAGTTCGTCAGAACGCGCGCCGCGACGCCTTCGCCTTCACGGATCAGGCCCAGCAGCAGATGCTCGGTTCCGATGTAGTTGTGGTTGAGCTGGCGAGCTTCTTCGAAAGCCAGCTCGATAACGCGCTTGGCACGCGGCGTGAAGACCATCTCCTGCTGAACGGTCTGGCCGCCCCGCCCCACGATGGCCTCGACTTCCTGGCGGACTTTGGCCAAGTTGACGCCCAGCGTCTCGAGCACTTTCGCAGCCAGGCTCTCGCCTTCGCTGATGATCCCGAGCAGGATGTGCTCCGTCCCGATGTAGTTGTTGCCGAGCCGCTGCGCCTCTTCTTGCGCCAAGACGATCGATCGGCGCGCGCGTTCGGTGAAAGGTTCCCACATTGACATCGTTAGCGAGTTTCTCCCATCCGGTGCGGCCGGAGCGCTAGCAGCATCTGCCCTGCTTCCGGCTCTGCACCGTGCACCCCTACAACGTCGATCGGCCGCGCAAAGATGCAGATGCCTGCCGCGATCAAGCGAGCGGCCGGGCTGGGCGGCTCCGCTGGACGCTTTCTTCAGTAGGGGCAGGCGGCGAACGTCTCGCGCAGGAGCGTAGCCCGCAGCCGGCCGGCGGAGGCGTCATCTCCCGCTCGCCCCAACCCCGCGGAGCCGATGCGCGACAGCAGACCGTTCAACGTGGTGCGCGCGATCTCGGGCAAGATCCGCTCGCAGCTCCCCCACCGCACCAACGAGAGCAGCTCAGCGGCCTCGCCGTAGCCGATGGAGCGCGCCGTCTTCAGTACGCCGTAGGCACGCCAGATACGATCGACGACGGCATCGTACGCGCTGCGCAGGAGTTCCTCGCGCGCCGCCCGCTCACGGTCAGCAAGCGTTCGGACCACGCCTTCGATCTTCGCTAGAAGATCGCGCTCGGCCGCGCCGAGCGTCACTTCGTTGCTGATCTGAAAGATCGCGCCGGCGGCATCGGTGCCTTCGCCGTAGATGCCGCGAGCCGTCACGCCCAAACCCCGCAGCCCTTCGAAGACATGCCCCAGCGCACCGCTGACCGCCAGGGCCGGCAGATGCAGCATGGCGCTGGCCCGCATCCCCGTACCTGCATTGCTGGGGCTGGCCGTCAGGTAGCCGAAGCGTTCCGAGAAAGCGATATCGAGACGCTGTTCGAGCGCATCGTCGAGGGCATCCAATCGAGCGTAGGCACGCTGCAAGTCCAGGCCGGGAAGGATGCATTGCAGCCGCACGTGGTCTTCTTCATTCACCATGGCGCTCACGTCCGCGTCGAAGAGCAGCAGGGTTCCGCTTCCCTGCGCGGCCATCTGCGGGCTGATCAGAAATTTCTCCACGAGGATCCCGCGGGCGCGCTCCGAGAGGTCGCGAAGATCGAGTGCGCGCAGGTTGGGAGCAGCATCCTCCGCCGCAGCACGAACGGCTGCGCAGATGCCGCGGCGCTCCGCACCATCGGCGAGCGAAGGGAAGCGGTGGCCAGCGAGATTGCGTGCGAGACGCACGCGCGTGCTGACCGCGAGATCGGTACCGGGGCCTTCGCTCTCCATCCAGGCGGGAGGCTCGCTGAGCAGAGCGGCGAGCTCGTCGTCTCTCACGCTTCGCTCCGCTGCTGGAGGTCGAGAAGGCGCAGACGATCGCGCAACGCGGCGGCACGCTCGTAGTGTTCGTTCGCCACCGCGGCATCGAGTTGGGCGCGCAGCCTAGCGGCATCGCGCGAGCGGCGCAAGCGCAGCCCGCCGCGCGCAGGGATCTTGCCGCTGTGCGAGCGGCCTGCTTGGATCTGCGCTAAGAGCGGCTCGAGGCGCTCGGCGAAAGCCCGGTAGCATTGCGCGCAACCCAGCAACTGGGTCTGAGCAAAGGCGGCGAACGACAGCCCACAGGCTTCGCAACGCAGGCCGTGCTCCGCACCGTACTCGTCCGCAGCGGCAGCGCCGAGCATTCCCGCCAGCAGGCCCAGCATACCGCTCGTCGCCGGGAGCCCCGCACAGACAGCACAGAGATCCACGGTCCGCGCGTTTCCCTCTGCGATGCGCGTGACGCGAATCCCAGCCTCACGTTCGCGGCAGTTCTCGCACAACACGAACAGGGCGGTTCGCGCATTGGCGAAACCGCCCTTCCATCGACCGCACGATCCGCGGTGACGGGACCTCGAGCGGCGGAACCCTACTCTGACCGGAGCCGCTCTGCTGTGCGGGCACGCGAGGTGCCATTTGCGTTCGCCCCGCCTGCGGTTTCAGGCTCGCCGACGCGCTCGAGGTGACTCCGAGTCTAGCACCAATTTTGCTCCGCGTCATGGGTGCCGTACGGAAAAAAACGGCGCCGCTCCTGGGACCTGAGTCGCACGGCGGAGCCTTCACGAAGACGCCGAAGAGACGCCCCCATGCTGACAAACGACGCGGTGCGCGAAGCACTCCGGGACGTCTACGATCCCGAACTCAACATCTCGATGGTCGAGCTCGGCCTGCTCTACGGCATCGATATCGAAGGGCCCGAAAAGGACCAGGTCACGGTGACCATGACCTTCACTTCGCCGATGTGCCCTGTCGGTCCGATGTTCAAGAAGGCCGTGGAGGACAAAGTAACCGGCCTGGGCGCCACGCAGGTCAACGTGGAGATCACCTTCTCCCCGCCGTGGGACCCGCGCACCATGGCCTCCGAAGACGCGAAGATGGAGCTCGGGATCTGGTAGAGCCTCTCCCGGCGGTTCGGGAAAGCTCCGCGGAGGAGATGCCGATCACACGACGGCGGCACCTCCTCCCCTATGATGGTGGAACACCCGGTGCCGCCGATATCATGGAGGATGGCCCCGACGTTACCGCGTCTCTATCCTGCGACCATCGAGCGAATGCGTCCGGTGCGCTGGCTCGACGAGCACCGCCATCTGCCCGTGCGGCTCGTGATCGCCCCACCCGGCTGGGGGAAGACCACGCTGCTGGCGGCCTACGCTCGTCATCAACCGGGAGCGATCTACTTCCGGCTGGCTGCCGGCCAGGAACTGGCCGATTGTTGTTCGGGGATAGCCGCCGCCGCAGGTCTCGAAGCGGCTCCCCAGAGCGCAGTAGCCCTGATCGGAGCGCTCGGGCCGCTCCTGCCCGCCACCGTGCTGTTGGACGACGTCCATCTGGGCAGCCCCCAGGTTCGCGCCGTCGTCAACTCGCTGGTCTCCGATGCGCCCTCGGAACTCGACCTGGTCATCTCCAGCCGCTCGCGGGCCGCCGTCGAGGCGGACCGCTGGCTGACCGAAGGGATCGCTGCTCTCCTGGGCCCCGCGGAGCTCGCATTCGACGAGCGAGAGACCGCGCAGCTCGCCCTTCGCTTGGGCGTCCAGGCGAACGCAGCGGGGGCGTTGCGGCTGGCCCGAAGCACGGAAGGGTGGCCCATCGCCGTGGCAGGGGCGCTGCGCACGGCCAGCATGCTTCGGCTGCGCATCGAGGGCGCTTATGAGGCGTGGCATAGGGACAACGGCCTGGCCTTCCATGACTTCATCGTCCGCGAGCTGGCAGGTGCCGGCGAATGGGCGGAGCTCGGCCTGCGGCG
>SCQY01000116.1 GCA_004298665.1 bacterium
CGCGAGACCCCCCTCCACCTCGGTCATTTGCGCACCCTCGTTCAACTCGCCGAGATCGGCGCGATCATCCTGCCGCCGATCGTCGGCTTCTACACGCGCCCGAAGACCATCGACGATGTGATCAATCACACGGTCGGCAAGGCGCTCGACCAATTGGGCGTCGAGCACGATCTCTTCGCCCGCTGGAGCGGGGCCTAGCATCCCCAACCACGGGCACTATAGGAGCCGGGCCGCCCAGGGCCGAAGGCGCGGCCTTCGGGCGCTGTAACGTGCTCGTGGTCCGTACTCGGTACACGTAGGAGGTCTCTTCGCTTGCGATCCTTTGGCCTTGCGCTAGGAGGGCTCGTGCTCGCAGCCGCTCTGGCGGCCTGCAGCGGCGGCTCGTCCATTATCACCCCGTCTCCCTCACCGACTCCCGTGGGAAGCCCCACGCCGGTACCTACCGGCTACAACGAGTACGCCATCACTACGCCGAATAGCGTACCCTACGCCATCACGAGCGGGCCCGACAGCAACCTCTGGTTCACCGAGAACGGCGGCAACAAGATCGGCAAGATCACCGTCGGCGGCGCGGTAACGGACTACCCCATTCCCACCGCCAGCAGCCAGCCCTACGGCATCGCGGCGGGGCCGGACGGCAACATCTGGTTCACCGAGGGTGCCGGAAACAAGATCGGCCGAATCTCGACCAGCGGGACGATCGTCGGTGAATATCCGGTGCCGACCGCCGGCAGCGAGCCCTTCGGAATCACTGCAGGGCCCGACGGCAACCTTTGGTTCACGGAGGCCAATGCCGCCAAGATCGGGCGCATCACCACGAGCGGGACGATCACCGAATACCCGATTCCAACGATTGCCGCATGGCCCGTGAGCATCACTGCCGGGCCCGACGGCAATCTCTGGTTCACCGAGTCGGCCGCCGCCCCCAACACGGTTCAGACCCAAGGGAAGATCGGCCGGATCACGACGGCCGGCACGATCACCGAGTTCACCACGCCCAGCTACGCCAGCGGCCCCGCATTCATCACCCAGGGACCGGCGGGCTCGAATACGCTGTGGTTCACGGAGTACACGATCGGGCGCGTCGCGCAGATCACCACGGCCGGAACGGTCACCGAATATGCGTTGCCGACGGTCAACGGGAGCCTCCCGGATGGTATCGTCACGGCTCCGAGCAACAACACGCTTTGGCTGCTCGAGTCGGGTGCGAACCAGGTGGCCAACGTGGTGCCGCCCGCGCCCACGCCATCGGCTACTCCAACGATCACCGAATATGGCATCCCCACGAACTCGAGCAGTCCGATTTCCGCCGTGATCGGCCCGGATAACGCGCTCTGGTTCACGGAAGCCAGAGCCAACCAGATCGGCCGCCGTACGATTCCTTAGCCGAGCTGCACGCCCGTCCCGTTACGGGACGGGCGTGCGATGCTGTGCGATGAGCGCCTCCACCGCCGCGACGTCGCTCGCCCGGTCGACGTTGACCGCGGCCTCGGCGTGGCGGCACTCCAGCGCGCGCGCATCGATGCCCGTGAGCTGGCGTGCGCGGCGCTCGACGTAGGCGACGCTCAGCCGGCGCAGCGCGAAGCGCCAGATCGTTCCCCACCCCAGCAGGCGTGCAAGGCGCGCTGGGCTCTTACGAGCCGCTCCGAAGGATTCCACGGCCTCGAAGATGCTCGGCAGTGCGCGCGGCTTGAGCAGCACGAAGCCGCCGCCGCAGAACGTCCCTTCACGCAGCGGCGCCCAGGTGTGCGGGAGCTCGGGGTAGCGGGCCAGATGCGTCTCGCGGCGCACCATGGCGTAGACCAGATCCGCATCCAGCGCCACCGCATCGCGCACGAAGGCATCGACGACTTCGCCGGAGAGCAGGGCTACGTCGCTGGCCGTGGCGAGTACCGCGGTCTGGGGGTCGAGACCCTCCAGCGCGCTGCGCAAGCTTTCGACCATCCGCTCCCCTGAGGGGCGGACTTCTAGGCCGGTGAGGGCGGGATGGCCGAGCGCCTCTGCGGGAGCGACAACGCGAATCGCGTCGATGGTCTCCGCTTCGCGCAGGCCGCGCAGAACGCGCTCGATCAGCGTCAATCCCGCCACCCGCACGAAGGCCTTGCTCGCCGCCCCGGGCTGGAGCGTCGCGACTTCGTCGTCGGCTGGTCCGCCCGCAAGAACAACCGCTCTCATCGCCAACTCCCGTCGTCGGTCATGGCGGCTACGAAGACGTCCTCACGCTCGCCCGTGATACGGGCGGCCGCCGTGCGCGCCGCGTCTTCCCGCTCGAAGAGCGTAAAGAGCGCCGCACCGCTTCCCGTCAAGAAGGCAGGCTGCCCCGCCGCGGATTCCAGGGCGGACGCGGCCGCGGCGATCGCCGGGTATACTGCGCAGATCGGCTCCTGGAAGTCGTTGCCGAGGAGGCTGCTGAGTGCGGCGAAGTCGGAGCGTTGCAGGGCCTCCAGCGCACGTATCGAGCGGCTCTCCAAGCGCGACCCGCTCGCTCGGGGAGTCTGCCGGCGCGCTTGGTCCAGCAGATGGTAGGCCCGCGCCGTAGCCACGTTCTCTCGCGGCATCACCACCAGCGCCCACCAAGGGGGTGCGGAGCCGGCCGGCGTGACGCGCTCGCCGGTGGCTTCGACGAGCGCCGGGCCGCCCGCGAGGAAAAACGGCACATCGCTTCCAAGGCGGCGCGCGGCCGTCGGCCACGGCTCGGCCGTATGGCCTGCCAAGCGGCCGTCGCGCACGGCGAGCAGGATGGCCGCGGCATCGCTGGAGCCGCCCCCGAGTCCGGCACCCACAGGGATACCCTTGCGGAGTGCGACGTGCAGGTGCGCGCGGTCGACACCGGCGGCGTCCATGGCACGGACCACCAGGTTGCTTTCGTTGTTCAACGCAGTGGGGCGTGCCTCGAAGGTACCGGCATCGGTCGCGCATTCGACGGAGATCTCGTCCCAGAGAGTGATGGGAGTCATCACGCTGCGGATCCGATGGTATCCGTCGTCAAGGCGGTCGAGGACCTCGAGCGTCAAGTTCAGCTTGGCGGGCGCGCGGAGCAACACGAGCAGTCGGCTTCGCCGGTCGGGAACGGGAGCCTTCGGGTAGAAGATGCCTCTGGTGTACGGTCTCCCTTCTACGCAAACATTCCTCGCGCGCGCCGCAGGGCTGCGGCAAGGCGGGCGAGCAGCGATTCCCGTGAGCTGTACCAAGATCACCTCCAGCGACTGCATACCTCCACGGGAGACACGACGCTAGCATGGACTTTACGTACGACGCCCAGCGGAACGAGTATAGCGCCTATGTGGCGGCGGAACCGGAGATTCCGTTCGGCGCAACGCTCGGAAACTTCAAGACGTTCGCCTCCTGCACGCCCAAAGGGAACGTGCGCGGGCTCTGGGATGCCGATACGGACCAAATCATCTTCGGCTCCCATCAGATCGCCTACCGCGTTGAAGGAGAGCCCACGCTGTTCCCGCGTCAGGTGACGCGTGAGTTCACGTTCCTGCCGTACGCGCAAGTTGCGCAGTTTCGCGTGGGCGAACGCGTGCAGGTCACCGAAACGTTCTTCGTTCCGCACGGCCAGGAGCATGGGCGCCGCGTCGCGTTCGTCGTTGACGTGGTCGTGCACAACCGCAGCGATAGTCCACTGCGCGTGGCCGTTTTCCCCTGGGCGCTGCTGGTCGGCCAGCGCTTCTACGGCGAGCCCGAGCCGGAAGTGCGTGCGCAGACCGACGGACGGCGCATCCGGGCCGTCAACGAAGTGACGGGTGCGGCGCGGATTTGGGGTGCCGACCGCGATCCGCACGAGTGCATGCTGGCGCTCCGCGAGCAGGTCCTGCTTTCGAGCATGGAGCGCGGCGCGCTGGTCGACGGCGCGCTGCTCGATGTGGTGACGCCTTCACTGGCAGAGTTCGTGAGCCGCCGCATCTTCGGCGCCTTCGAGTATCGGGTGCAAGTCGCGCCGCGAGAGCGCGAGGAGCTGCGTCTGGCCGTCTGCTTCCACCGAGACGGCACGGCCGTCGCCGAGGCGGGCTTCGAAGCCATCCTCGCCGATCGCGAAGTGCAGCAGAAGACGGCCGCCTTCTACGCTGAGCGGCTCGCCCAGGCTCGCTTCATGGTGCCCTCCCCGGAGATCGCACGCGGTGTAGTCTGGGCCAAGACCAACATGCTGCGCGTGGCCAAGGAATATCCGCAGGGCTGGGGATCGACGAATTCTCCGCCGTCCGATATCCTCGTCTCGCGCGATACGTCGTGGTTCGTACACGGTTATGACTATCTTTGGCCGCAGTTCAGCCGCGATGCGCTGGAGGTATTCAACCGCTGTCTCGAGCCCAGCGGGCAGGTGGTGGAGTACGTGCGCGGCGTCAGCGGCTACAAGACCAGCTACGATCTGAACATCAACGACGATACGCCGCTGCATTTGGTGGCGATCCTCCACCACTACAACTGCACGCTCGATGACGACTGGCTGCGCGATGTCTATCCGCTGTGCCGCAGGATTGCGGAGTACATGCTCTCGCAGCGCGATCAGAACGGCCTGCTGTTCTGCCACGCCCGCGGCGTCGAGCTCTTCGGTATCTCGTCGTGGCGCAACATCATTCCGCAGTACAACCTGGACGGCGCCGTCACGGAGATCAACGCGGAGGCCTACTTCGCGCTCGAGGCCGTGGCTAAGATGGCGGCGGTGCTCGAGATCGGCGAGGACTGGCGGTACTTCGGCGACGCCGCCACGGCGTTGCGAGAGAAGATGATGGCGCATCTGTTCAACGTCGACACCGGCGGCTTCGTCCTCAACTACGACCAAGCACAGAACTATCAGGACAACTTCACGGCCGATGAGGTCTTCCCCGTGCTCTTCGAAGTAGCCGACGCGCAGCGCCGTCGAGCAATTCTGCAACGCCTCCAGGAGGACGACTTCACGACGCCGGTGGGCCTGCG
>SCQY01000117.1 GCA_004298665.1 bacterium
TGGTGGCCGTGCCCATCGTCGACGCCCCGACGCGTACGGTTGCGTACGTCCTGCCGCGGCGGCGCTATCGCTCTCCGACGATGCTGGCTTTCGTCGAACATGCGCGCCGCCAGTTACTGGCGCATACCTCGCCGGAAGCGGTGCTGGCGCAGTGCGAGAAGTACGGCGTCACTTACCGGCGCAGCGCCGCAGCGGAGCGCCGCTCGCGCCGTGAAACGGCGAAACGTTGACGGTCAGCGTTGCGTCGGCTTCGGTGAGGGCGTCGGGTGTTTCATGTCCCACTCGACCTGACGGCGCAGCTCGTCCTTCATCATCTTCTGGGCGATGCCCGGCGCCTTGGGGTCGCCGCCGCGCGTGACCAAGGCCACGCTGCGATGCGTGATGTGTGTCTTGGGATCGTAGTCGTACGAGACGTCGAATGTGCCGACGACGATCTTTCCGTGGGTGTCGTGGATCAGGATCTGCGCAGCGTTGTGCATCGCGACGAAGTCGAAGTCGCGATTCCCCGAAGGGTGCTTCATCTTGACGCCGGCCGCCTCGCCCTTGCCGTTCGTGCGCACGAGCACGTCGGCGCGGAGCGGCGTCGCGGGGAGCGGCGGCGGCGTGGTGGAGAAATGCGGCGGCAGCGTGGGGGGAGCCTTGGCCGCCGCCGGCAGGGCGAGTGCACCCAGCAGAATGGCGATGAGAAGTCGCGTGATCATCATGCTCCCTAACGGCCCATGAAGGCGAAACGTCGCGCGAAGGTTCCGTTTCACCGTCGCCGAAGCGCCCTGGAGTCCATGAAGTCGCGCTTCTTCGCCGCTCTCGTTACCGCCCTGCTGCTGATCTCGACCGTTCCGGCGCAGGCTGCGCGGCCGCTGCTGGATCAGCATCAGTGGGATCGCTATTTCGCGCTCTTTGCGCGCGACGACTATCAGCCGTGGCAGCCGGTGCAAGTGCGCCTCGACACATACTCCGGCGCTCCCGTGGACTTGGCCCTCTACGCCGTCGACCCCGCCGATGCGCTCATCGCCAACGGCGCCACGGTCAAGGAGCGAGCGGTCGATCTCTCGCGCGCACGGGCGATCGTACGCTGGCGCTTCACGCCGCCCGAGGGATACCGCTATACATCCAATCAGGTGAGCGTACCGACCAGCGGGCGCGAAGGGTTCTTCGTGCTGGAAGCGCGGCGCGGCGACGCGGCACAGCAAGTGTGGCTCAATGTCTCCTCGGCCGTTTTGGCGGCAAAGTCGGGGCCGGGCGGCCTCTTCGTCTACGCGGCCGATCTGCGCAGCGGTCAGCCTCTGCCGCATCTGCGATTGACGTTCGTGGCCGATGGACGCTTCGATACGCATTACACCGATCTCAACGGTACCTATCGCTGGACGGGGCGCTCGCATCCCATCTTCGTACTCGGCGCATGGGGAAAGAGCCAGCCGTTTCTCTCGCTCCTGCCGCAGGCGCCCGATCCCCACGCTATGCTCGCCGTGCGCTTGGAGCGCGACACAGCGCGCCCAGGGGAGATGGTGCGCGTCGCCGGTTTTGCGCGCACGCGTAAGGGCGAGGATCTGCTGCCGGCGAGCGGCGAGGTGCAGGTACGACTCGTGGGCTCGGCTCACGTCACGGCTGCGGCCCGCGCGGCGCTCGACGCCAACGGCGCCTTCGCCGCCGAGCTGACGCTTCCGCGTCCCATGCCCTCGGGTGAGTACTCCGTGCTCGCCTCGGCTGCCGGAGCCTCGGGGAGCGCGCCGTTGCGCGTGGTGCCGGAGAGCGACGGCGTCACGATTGCCATCGATGCGCCCGATGCTCCCGCTCCGACGGCCCCCGTTCCGATCTCGCTGAACGTGCAGCGCTACGGCCGCGAGGCGGCGAACGCGGCCGTCAACGTCGACGTGGTGCGCGTTCCGCATGCGATGGCGCCAGGCTTCCTCGGGAACCTCGACGATCTCTGGGGCGCCGCGACCGTCTACAAGCGGACATTACGTACCGACGGCCGAGGGCAAGCCCGCTTCACCCTAGAGCCGCCTACGGACGGTCTTCCGTCCACCTACGTGATACGCACGCGTTCCGGCAATGCCTCCGCGGAGTCGCTAGTCGTCGCCTCCGGCCGCGCAGCGCTGGAGATCGTGCCGGAGCGGACGCGCGTGGCGGCAGGCTCTCCCATCCGCCTGCAGATCCGGGGATATCTCGTCTCCGACGGTGCGCCCACGGCGGGGCGCGACGTGCACGTCACGCTTTCGCACGGCGTCTCAACGCAGCAGCAGACGGTTCGTCTCGACCGCAACGGTGAGGCGACGCTTGCCTTTACCAGCCCGTACCTGGGCGGCAACCTCATCGTAGCCAAAAGCGAAGGCGCGACCGACGCGGCAGGCGTGATCAGCGCGCCGCAAGATCTGGCCCTCTCGCCGACAGCCGCCTCCTCGTCCGAGATCTCGGTGAACGCCGTACGCGAAGGCGAGGCGATGCGCGTCGATGCGAGCTTGAAAGGCGCCGTGGGTTCGGCGCTCCTCACCGTGCAGACGGGGCGCGTGCTCGACGCCCAGTCCGTTGGCGTGCACGGTGGACGTGCGGAGGCGAAGCTCTCGCTGAAGGGCGTGACGGACAACGCGGAGATCGGCGCCTGCTTTGTGAAAAACGGCGCGCTGGTCTGGCGCGACGTGGCTTCGCCGACTGCGGGCCGTCTTCAAGTGCATATCGATCCTACGCGAGCGCTCGCCCCAGGCGCCCCT
>SCQY01000118.1 GCA_004298665.1 bacterium
GCGGTCCTCTGGACCCTCGTACACCTCTTGGTCTACATGCAAGGAGGACCACCGAATGAACTACCTGATCAGCGGCCGCGGGTTCCTGGGGTGGCGCGAAAGCCTCGATGAGGCCAAGCGCTTCGCCCTCTGGCAGTGCTCCATCGGCACCGGAGTCGGCATCGAAGCCATCGTGCAGGAGATGCCCAGCGCGCGCCTGGTCTATCGGGTGCGGATGAACGGGAGCCAGCCCGAAGAGTGGAGCGCTACGGAACGGGAGGCCGCATGAGCTACAAGTTTCGACAGAGCCAACCTCCCGATGATGGACGACCACAAAGTCGAGGCGCGGCAGATGCACGACTTCCTGCTCGGTATTCTTGAGGCGCATCCCGATGCGCACATTGAAAATGGAACGCTCCGCCGCGTGATCTATCTCCTTGGTAGACTAACCGAAGCAGACGTACTCGACCGCCTTCGCATTCGCCGTACTATAACGACGCACGGTGAAAATGAAGTTAACCATTCCGAACGCCAAGAAGCAGCCGACGAGATTAAGCGTTTGCGGGCAATCGAGCGGCGCGCGAAAGGCGCTGCGCATCCGTGGGACCCCATTTCCGGCGAGTGTCCTCCGGAGATCGCGATTAGGATATGCGCTGCGCGTTACGTCCTCACGGGAGAAACGCAGTGACCGCCGGCCACGTCCGCCTATGTACCGATGAGGAGATCTGTTGAGTAAGCTCAAGATCGCCGAGGGATTCGCGCTGCCGCAGGAGGTCGTCACGGAGACGATCGGGGTGCTGGCGCGCAAGGGCTCGGGAAAGACGTACTTCGTCTCGGTGCTGGCCGAGGAGATGATTAAGGCTGGCCTCCCGGTCGTGCTGGTCGACCCCGTGGGTGTCATGTGGGGCCTGCGCTCCTCCGCCGACGGCAAGGGTCCCGGCCTCTCAATCGTCATCATGGGCGGCGACCACGGAGACGTCCCGCTCGAGCCAACCGCCGGCGCTGTGATCGCGGACGTCATCGTCGACGACCGTATCTCGGCCGTGCTCGATCTCTCTGGTATGCGCAAGGGTGAGCAGGTTCGCTTCATGACGGACCTCGCCGAGCGTCTCTACCACCGCAACCGCGCTCCACTCCACCTCGTGCTTGATGAGGCGGATCTGTGGGCGCCGCAGCGTCCGATGCCCGACCACGCCCGCCTGTTGGGCGCGATCGAGGACATCGTGCGCCGCGGCCGCGCGCGCGGCTTGGGCGTCTCGCTGATCACCCAGCGACCCGGCGTGATCAACAAGAACGTCCTGACGCAGATCGAGATTCTCGTGGCGATGCGGCTGGTCTCGCCCCAAGACCGGAAGGCGCTCGACGAGTGGATCGAGGTGCACGGAGAGAAGGCCCAGCGCGACGAGCTGATGCGTACGGTCGCCTCGCTGCGTCCAGGGCAGGCGTGGTTCTGGAGCCCTGGTTTCGATCTCTTCCAGTTGGCGCAGGTCCGCCGGCGCGAGACGTTCGACTCCTCGTCGACGCCCAAGGTGGGGGCGAAGGCGATCCGACCGAGGGGCTTCGCCGAGATCGACCTCGAGGGTCTGCGGGCGAAGATCGGCCAGACCATCGAACGGGCCAAGGCCGACGATCCCAAGGCCTTACGGCGCCGGGTCGCGGAGCTGGAGCGCGAGCTCGCCGCGCGTCCCGCCCCGCAGCCCGAGCGCATCGAGGTGCCGGTGATCACCGCCGAGCAGGTGGAGGAGTTGCGGGCACTGGCCGCAAGCTGGGCGCGCTCTATGGAGGCGGCCTTGAGCGCGTTCGGTGAGGCGGTTCGCCCGCATCTGGAGGCGTTCAACGCCGCGCTCGAGGAGTCGTCCCGGATCGTGGCGGCAGGCGCCACGGAGATCACGCACGCGATGAACCGGGTTCCGGTGCGCGAGAGAGCAAAGCCCACGAAAGTCCTGGAAAGCGCCGTACCCCCGGCCGCGGTGGGGGATCGCAAGTTGGGGAAGGCGGAGCGCGCCATTCTCACGGTGCTGGCGCAGTTTCCACGCGGCCGCACCGTCTCGCAGATCGCCATACAGGCCGGCTATTCCGCAGACGGCGGAGGTTTTCGCAATGCGCTGAGCGCGCTGCGTCAAGCCGGCCTCATCGAGCGAGGTGATCCGGTGGTGATCACGGTCGCCGGCGTCTCCGTGGTTGGAAACGCCGTGGAGCCGATCCCGTTTGGTCCCGCGCTTGTGGCGTTCTGGCAGGGTCGCTTGGGGAAGGCCGAGCGGGCGATCCTCGATGTGTTGGTGGACGTCTATCCGCGCAGTCTGAGCGCCGAGGAGATCGCGTCCCGCGCTGGCTACGAAGCCTCTGGTGGTGGCTTCCGAAACGCGCTCAGCAAGCTGCGTACCCTCGAGCTGGCCGAGGGGTACGGGCAGACTCGTGCCAGCGACGCGCTGTTCAGGTGAACGAGAAGCGCCCACCATCTCGCGAATGGTGAGCGCCTGGGACGAACCGACCGGAACCTTGTTGCGCACCATCTTCACCGCGAAAGGTTGGAGCCCTGCTCGACGCGGAGCGCGAGGCCGTCGTCCGGCTCATCCAAGCCGTACCAGAGCTGCTGGAGTTCGCTATGAGCGATGCCATGCGGTCAGAGCTCCATCTCACCAAGAAGATGCGCGCCGACGGTGCCTACTCCGTCAAGGCGACTTTCGCGCCCGAGCGCATGTACGAGGTTCCCGCGCCGAAGAGGCGAACCACCTGATCATCACCGTCGCGCGGAACCAGAACGGGCGCGCGAGCACCCCGGCCATCGGCCGGAGGAGGCTCGCCGCCTTATGGGTCGCCCTCGTCTCTTCACGAGCGCCAAGCTCTCGCGCCTCCACCGTGATTTCGATTCCCAAGGACCCAGCACCACCGCCGGAACCGGACGGTCGACGTTCACCGACGACTCGTTCCATGCCGTCCACGGCTTGCTGCGCCCCGGGCGCCCCGTCCTGAGTGCCGACGGCCAGAAGTACGTCGTCGGCGGATCAGTCGCGCACCGCGAGCAACAGGATCGGGATCTGCGCATCTCCCAAGACGAGCGCGGTGCCCGCGCCGTGCGCAACGCCGGCGCGCATAATCCCGACCGCGCGCGCGGCCCGCAGCCCGGCGATCCCCACTACTGCGAAGAGTGCGGAGGCGCGCACGATCCGAACGCCGGGTGGCTCGGGACCTTCATCTCAAGTCAGCAGCGCCAGGCCCATGGCTCGCACGGCAGCAGCAGCCGGCGTACACGGCAGAAGCCGGCATCGGCCGCTGATCGTCTCTCGATGCACGCCGCGCTCGGGCAGTACGCCGACACGTAGGCTTGCGCTCATAGGCTTCGCATGATACACTGGCGGCGTCCCGTGCACCCTGTGCGCGGGTCGCTGCTTTTCCAGGGCTCCGTGCATGCCGCGCGGGGCTCTTTTCGTGCGCCGGAGGGCGTCCGATGGCCAAGATGCGGTTCTCCGAACGGCAGGCCTTCTACGGGCGCCTCGAGCGCGGTATCGAGCCGTGGGAGACTCCGCAGCTCGTGGCATCGGTCTACGGCCTCAAGGCTCGCACGGCCACGCAGGAAGAGGAACGCCGTGCCGCCCGTGAGGCTCGTCTCGGCAAGCCGTTCGGGCCGGACCGATCGTCATGACGGCCATCTTCCTCTGCGAGGACGGCCACGAGCATCCCGCGGCGGGTAACTGCGGCCCCGCGTGGCGCACCCCGGTCGCCGGAACGGTCTCGACGCCCGCCGGCTCGATATGACCGTAACCGCGAAGCTGGCCGTCTGGATCTCGCCCCTCCGGCGCAACACCGCCGGCGAGATCATCTGCGACGTCGCTCGCAGTCGCAAGGAGCGCCACGAGGGCATCCGCTGCGTGTTGACCACCCAGGACCTTCGCCGCCTGGATCGCCAGGCGGCGGCAGCCAGGATGCAGGCCAAGATCACGGCCGCGATCGCCGATCTTTCGGGCACAGCCAAGTGAACGTGTGGTGGCAGGGGTTCCTCTGGGGCGTCGGCGCCTACTTCTCCCTGGAGGTAGTGGTAGGCTTCGTGAAGGGCTTCCGGCACTCTCTACGAGTACGGACGCTCGGCGCAGCTCCCGACATCCGTCCTTCCCAGGGCGTTCCAGGGACGCTTGGCCCGGTGAGCATCACGGCGGGCAGCGGCGTTCCTACAAAGCCTCCGCAGGAGATGACCCTTCGCGTCGAGCTCGATACGACGGCGGTGCGGAAAGCGATCGGCGACGCGTTAGCGTGATTCGAGGAGCATCGTTCATGAAGCGTACCGAGTTCATGTGCCGGGCCGGCGCGCTGTCACTCTCGGGCGTTATCGGGAGAATCTCTAGCGTGGCGCCGCGCGGCGTTGCCGACGGCGTGCTGATGGATTCACTCTTCGGCGCGCCGGCGGATTCGGCGGCAATGCTTCCAGACCACTACACGACGACCAACTGGGGTCAAGCGCTCTTCCCGGAGGCTTCGTTGCGCTGATGGCCATGGCCGCCAACGTGAAGCGTCTCCTCTGTGGCGCGTGCAAGGCAACCTGGCTCGCGCTCTTGGGAACTGCGGAGGCGAAGCGCTGCCCGAAGTGCGGCAGCGACGACGTGCTGATGAGCTTGAGGGAGTCGTGAAGAAGAAGACCCCGGCGGCCGCGAAGACGGCTAAGGCCCCCAAAGGAGAGGCCGGCCAGCAAAGTCGAGCGACGCGCGCACGTCCGAAGCCGCCGGTTCGCAAGAAGGGCGACGGCATCGGGAACGGCAAGGGTCGCACCCGTACGCCAGCTCAGCTGGAACGGCAAGAGCGCGTCTTCGAGCTCTCCGTGATGGACGGAAAGACGGTCCGGGCGATCGCGGCCGAAGTGGGCATCTCGCAGGATACGGTCATCTCGGACCTACGCCATGAAGGGCAACGCCGATCCGACGAGATTGCGGAGCGTCGTGAGGTCGAGAAAGCGCGGGCCGTATCGTTCTACAGTCACGTGGCTCAAGAAGGATTACGTCTCGCTGCAGAGGCTGACGGCGTCGAAGAGATCGGTGGAAGCGATGAGCAGCCGCCGCGGCTGGTGAGCAAAGCGGCACTCGCGCGCGGCCTGGACTCCGCGATCAAGGCGCGTGAGCGCATCGATAAGATCCTTGGCATCGATGCTCCGACGAAGGTCGAGGTTGGCATCGAGAAGCTCCTACAGGCCTTCGACGACGAGCCGTGAACGCGCTCGACCGCGCGTACGAGCGGATCCGCCGCTACCGCGGCGACAAGCCGGGCTTCAGCTCCGAGTTTCTCGGACTCGATCCGCACCCTGGGCAGCGCCGATGGCTTGAGAACGCCACGGCAGCGGAAGACGCCCTAGTCACCGGAAACCGCTGGGGGAAGAGCCACATCGCGGCGGCGCAGGCGATCTACGCGTGCCTCTACCGCCCGACCTGGACGCCAAAGATCCGAGCGCAGGCCAAGCGCAGCAGCCAGGTGTTCTATGCGCTCAACGCCTCCATCACCGCCGATCAATCCAAGATCGTCTGGTACAAGGCGCACGCGATGCTGCAGGGCCCGAAGATCTCCTGGGTGGTGCGCGACGTCAAGATGACGCCCTTCCCAACCATCATCTTCGCCAACGGCTCGGTCTTCGAGGCGCGCTCCACCACGCGCGATGGCCACCATCTGTTGGGACACGACTACGACTTCGTCAACTGGGACGAGGCGGCATACGAGAAGCGCTTCGAGGTCATCCTCGACAACGTGCTGCGAATGCGGCTGGTCGACCGCGGCGGGATGCTGCACTTCACCTCGACCGGTAATGGGCGCAACGCCTTCGGGCGCTACTTCCTGACCGGGTTACCGGGCGCGAAGAAGGATCCGGAGCTCTACAGCCAGACCGGCGCGACGTGGGAGAATCCGCACGTCGACCAGGAGCGGCTGGCCAAGAATGCGGCCCGCATGTCGGAGCGGATGCGCCAGCAGAACATCGAAGGCGCGATCGTCGACAGCGGTGGCGACTTCTTCTCAATCGAGGATCTCGACGGCTGCCACGACGAGACGCTCGACGAGCAGCTGCGTGTCCTGGCCTACGATGACGAGGATGTTGAGGCGTGGGCGCAGCTCTGGCCGGACCCGGAAGTGCCGTGGCGGCTGCGCTACGGATCGCATCGCTACGTGCACGGATGGGACCTGGCCGATAAGCGGGATTGGACGGTCGGCATCACCCTGGACGTGTCCACGACGCCGCAGACCGTGGTTGAGTTCGAGCGCTTCCACCGGCTGGGGTGGGAGCACGTCTACGCCCGGATCCGGGATCGCCATCACCGCTACGGCGGCGTGACCGCGATCGACAACACGGGGTTGGGCGACGTGGTCGAGAGTGATCTCGCCGATGTTCGGCCGGTAGGCGTCAACTTCGCCGGCGGCCGCAAGGACGCGCTGCTGACCAATCTCCAGACCGCCCTCGCGCTGCGCGCCATCCGCTGGCCGCTCATCAAGCCGATGGTGGACGAGCTGGGATTCTATCAGCGCGACGACGAGGGCCTGGTGAAGGACTGCGTCATGAGCTTAGCGGTGGCGGCATGGGCCGCACGCCGCGCGGTCGGCAACGTGCCGGCATCGACGATTCGCTAGGGAGGCGACGTGGGAGAGGCGATCATCAACGGCCCGATGCTGTTCGATGCCACCGGCGCGCCGATTCCCGTCGGCGTCACGCGCAAGCCAGACCCGTATGCGCCAGACCTCGAGGTCTACGAGGTCGACCAGAGTCGCTCGCCGATCCGCCGCTTTCTGGAGGATGCGCGCTCGGGAAGCGTCGAGGTCGAAGCCTATCTGCTTGGCGTCGACGGCAAAGCCAAGCGCGTCGATCTCAACGAGGCCAAGGTGCAATCCGCGGTCGAGCGGCCGCTGTGCGAAGTCGCCGCGGAGGCGCTGCGTGAAGCAGCGCTATTGCGCGAGGGCGGTCCGGAGAACGGCGACGCCTTCTCCACGGACGACAGCGGATGGTACAAGCCGGGGTCCGGGCCTGACGAGTTCCTTGCGCTGGGAAACGGGCCGTTCAACCAGCAGCTCTACTTGCACGACTACTGGGACATGCTGGCCAAGTGCTTCTGGGCCGGCACCCACGATGCGATCGCCAAGCGCGGTCTGCAGATCCTCGTGGACTTCGTGCTGGCGCGCGGCTTCACCGTGAGCGCCACCGATCCGCGCGTGCAGGACGAGTGGGACCGCTTCTGGGCGAAGAACCGCGGAGACGAGCGGATCTCCACCTGGCTGCTGGATATGTTCCGGGACGGCAACCGCTTCGATCGGTTCTTCCCGCAGGGCGACTCGCCGCCGCGCATGGTACCGCTCGAGCCGTCGACCATCTGGGAGATCGTCACCGACCCCGAAAACGTCGACGACGTCAAGCTCTACTGGCAGCAGTATCAGACCCGCTACCAGCTCATCGGCGATCCGGCCACCGGCACGCCCACCACGAAGTACGTCGTCCGCCATATTCCGGCGGATGAGGTTGTGCACACCAAGCTCAACGCGAGTGCCACCGAAGTCTTCGGGCGCAGCGACCTCTTCCCGACGCTGGGATGGCTCAAGCGGTTGCGCGACTACTACGACGCCGAGACGCTCAAGTCGATTATCCAGGCGGCTTTCGCTTGGGACTTCACGCTCAAGGGTGGCGGCGTCGACGTCGCAGCGGTGCAGAACTACGCCGCGCAGCAGCCGCCTCCAGATCTCAAGCGGCCCGGCCAGGCGATGTACCACAACGAGGCAGTCGAGGTCAAGACGCTGCAAGCCGACAAGCTCGCGACCTCGAGCGGCGCCATCGGAGTGGTGGGCGACGGGCTTCTGGGCCTCATCGCGATTGCGCTGGGTCTGGCGAAGGACTACTTCGGCATCACCTCGCGCGGCGCGCTCGGTTCGGACCCCTCCAAAACCGCAACGGAGCCGGCGGTGAAGCACTTCGAGGCGCGGCAGCGCGTCGTTGCCCACTGGCTCGAACGCGTGGCCGAGAAGGTCGTGCGCATCGCCCAAGACGAGGGCCGGCTCCCCAAGACCGTGGTGGTCGCGGGCGACGAGGCGACCATCAAAGAGGCGATCAAGCGTCTGCGAAACGGCGATCTCGTGGGTGCGTTCGGCGCTCTCAAGATGGCGCTCTCGGGCGGCAAGGAAGTGCCACTGGATCCGAAGGTGGTCGTGACCTTCCCGCCGCTGGTGGATGCCGACCGATCGGCGCTGATCGAAGACGCGGAGCGCGCGGAGGCCAACAACTATCTCTCCAAGCGGCAGGCGGCCACGATCGTCGGCACGTCCTTCAAGATCGACGACTACGACTTCGACGAGGTCCAGGCCGAGATCGAATCCGAGGGACGCCAGATGATCGCCAAGAGCGGCGAGCAGGTTCCCAAGGGCTACCCCACCACGACGCAGCCGGTCTTTCCGCCGGGCGACGTCATCAACCCCAACGCCGCCGCGGACGATGGCGGAGCGGCGCCAACTGAAGCGCGCGAGACGCGCAAGACCATCACGTTCGAGTTCACGTAAGGAGCGCCGATGTTCACTCGCAGTCCCGGGCAGCCGTCGCAGCGGCCGTTCTATTACCCCGCGCTCGCCGCGGCGCAGAACGTCGGCGGCGTCAATGGCGGAATCCTGCTCGGCCTCTACGCGACCAACGAGGGCGCCTCGACCGCGTACCTGACGGTCGCCGATAGCAACGGGACGCTCTACAAGATCGCCGTCCCGGCGGGCCAGACGGTCCCGATTCGCGGGGTCAGTGACGGCCGCGAATACAGCGGTCAGCTCAGTATCACGCCCTCGGCGGCGCTGGACGTCACGGTGGAGTTGGCATGAGCGACCTACTCTCTCAGCTGCACGAGAACGTCGCGATCGCGCGCGACGCCAACGTCGCGGTCTCGCAGGAGAACGAGACGCCCGCGCGGTGGCTCGCTTCGCAGATGCCTCGTTTGGCCGAGCTGTGCGCGCGGACGCCCGCGATGGCCAACGTCCTGCGCGACATCGTCGAGGGCCTCGAGCGCTACTGCGCCGAGTACGGCGTCGATCCGGAGTCCTTCGTGCCGCATACCATCGTGACGCGCGATGGCAAGATCATCGTCGACCTGTTCGGAGGCGGAGTGTAATGGCCGTTTCTCTCACGAGCCTCTCGCAGCTGCTCCGGCGCGCGCTTCCGAAGAAGACCGGGGCGACGGAGGCTGCGCTCAACGACAAGGCAGCGTTCCGCAAGAAGTACGGCATCGCTCCGAAGGGCACGCCACCCAAGGGCGGCTGGCCGGCATCGGCCTACGGATTCCCCTTGCCGCCGGCGGATCATCCGCAGGCGCTGCGGTACGCCCATGCGGTGCTCTCCCGCGCGCACACGAGCAAGAAGTATCCTGCCGCCGTGCTCGCGCGCCAGATCCGCAAGGCCCAGGCGATCGTGAAGAAGCACAACAAGGGCTACCGGCCCAGCAAGAGCGCTAGCGCCATGGCGCGCAAGGAGAGCCACGCGCGGCGCGGCGCGCTGCTCGAGTACATCCCCTCGCGGCCCCCGGGGAGCTGGGAGCGCATCTCCGGCTTGATTCAAAAGGCCGCGCAGGCCAGTGAACTCTTCGGCGGCCCAGCCGACGATGATCCGAAGTTGAACTCCGAAGAGACCGTGCGGTCCTGGGACATCTACATCTACGCGAGCTACCCGTCAAAAAACACGGTCGTGATCGGCAACGACAAGCTCGGTAAGCTGTGGATCGCCAGCTACGAAGTCGACGACGACGGCGACGTGAGCTTCAGCGACGTGAAGCCGACGGATCTTGCGTTCCAGACCGAGGCGCGCCGTAAGGTGCAGCGCACGATCGCCAAGCGGGTGTTGGCTAAAGGCGTGAAGCGCGAGGCGCTTGCCATAGTCGGCAACGTCCTGATCGTTGGCGCCGGGAAGCTGCGCGAGGCCATCGCGCTCTCGGGATCAGCTGAGGATCAGGCCAACCGCACGCACGCACAAGCCAAGGCGCTTCGGCGCCACGTGCGCGCACTGGGGAAGGCCGTCGCGGCGAGTCCCTGCCCCTGCGGTAAGCGTGGCCACAAGCCCTCACTCATGGCCACCTTCCCCGATTCCAAGACGGTCGTGACCAGTTGCCAGAACGGCCTGCACTCCGCCAAGTACGACGTGAAGGGCGGGAAGCTCGCGCTGGGTGCCGGCACGCCCGTGGAGGCCACGGTTAAGAAGGCGCGCTCGCGCGAGGCGGTGCGGCCGCTGCGTGAGTCCGCCGGTTCCGGAGCGGAAGCGTCGCTGCATTTCGTGGCCCGCATCCGCGAGGCCAAGATCGATAAAGACGGCGCACAGGCGATCTGCGTCATGCTCGAGGAGGGCCCAGGAAACCCCTCGGACCGGCACTACTACCCCGGCGAGACGCTCAAGGAGGCGGTGGACGCCGGCGTCTTCGAGGGTGCGCAGACGTTTGCCGACCACCCGACGGCTATCGAGGACCGCGTCCGGCCTGAGCGCTCGGTGCGTGACCTCATCGGCTGGTGGTCCAACGTGCACATCGAGGAGGGTGAGGGCCGTTCCCAGATGGTCGGCACCTTCAACCTCGAGACCGGCAACGATTTCGCGCTCAACAAGATGCGCGAAGCAAAGCGCTACGCGGAGAGCAACCCCGAGAAGCCCGGCTACGTAGGCTTCTCGATTGCCGCCGCAGGCGTGTCCCATCCCCAAGAGATCGACGGGAAGACCTACAACGTAGTAGACCGCATCACCGAGGCGGTATCGACCGACATGGTGACGCGCGCGGGCGCGGGCGGCAAACTGCTCACTCTCAAAGAGGCGATGCACATGAAAGAGACGATTGCTCTCGACGAGGCGCGCAAGATCGCAGAATCCGCTGCCAGCGCTGTCGTCAAGAAGCTCAAGGAGACCGACAAGAAGCGCATCAAGGATGCGCTGGAGGCCGTGGGTGTCGAGCTGACGCCCGAGCAGGACGAGGCGCTCGACAAGGAGCTCGGCGTCGTGGACGGCGGCGCGATCGATAAAGCGATCGATCAGGCCACCGGCAACGAGGACGAGGCCGACGACGAAGAGTCGGACACCATGGAGGACATCCTCGGTGACGACGACGGAGACGGCGACGGCGAGAACGGCGATGCCGACGAGGACGACGGCGAGGACAACGACGACGAGGACGAGCCCGTCGAGGCGCGTCGCAAGGAGTCGACCAAGCTCCAGGCGCTGATGCGCGAGAACGCCCGGCTGAAGGAGCAGAACCACAAGCTGGCCGCGCGCGAGTCGTTGCGCACCGCCAAGTCCAAGGCCGCCAAGATCTGCGAGAGCCTCAAGGTTCCCGCCCGGGCTCGCGCCTACGTCATGGCCGAGCTGCTGGAGTGCAAGGACGAGAAGGCGATGTCCGAGCGCGCGAAGGCGCTACTCGAAGGCATCATCCGCCCGGTCTGGGGCGAGGGCATCGAGGGCGCGCCGGCGCGCGCAACCGAGTCCACGTCGCTGATCACGCTGTAACGGAGGCGCGTACACCACCATGACTCAGGCTATCAACAACCGCGTCCGGTCGGCGCTGCTCAGCAACGACTCCGGACGGCCGCTGGACGGAACCGTCAACGGCGGGAACATCAACTCCGGTGACCTCTGCTACTGGACGGGCAACGGCGTTGCCTCGTTCGGCGCATCGGTCACCTTTAACGCCGCGCTGGTCGCTCTGATCGCGAAGCTGCTCGGCGTATCGCGCGACACCAATCCGCTGACCGCCGGCGGCATCTCCAATTCCATCGAAACGGTGGGTGTGGACAAGGTCGGCGAGTTCGCGTTCAACACCACTGCCGCCGACACGTACGTCTTCGACACCGAAGTGACCATCGGCGCCGATGCGCAGACCATCACCGTCGCGCCGACCGGGCCTACAATGGTCGGATCCAGCGCGTCGGGCGCGGGTGGCACGTGGTCGGCGGCCGCGCACGTCGTTACCGCGAGCTTCCTGACCGCACTCGGCGAGACGACGGTCGGAGCGTCGCAAAGCGTCACGGTTGCCGCGGGCAACAACATCGTGACGGAGGCCGCAACGGTGCCCGCGTGGGCGCTGGGTGTGTGCTACTACGTCGACGGCCTGTTCGCCGGATTCTCGGCCAACGGCGCCGCAACGACCCTCGCCGGTCCCAACGCCAATCCGCGCATCGCCCCCACCGAAAACGCACTCGCGATCGGGCGGGTGCGTCTGCCGGTTGGCACGACCAGCGTGGCGGGTGGCGCCGGCGTTGCGGTCAACGTCGCGCTCGAAGCCAAGTACCCTCACTCGAGCCTGCAGTAGCCGGAGGTAACACACGATGAAGCAGGATACGGCCGCTGCAGCGGCGGCTCCCAACTACTCCACCAAGAAGCTCCACGAGGCGGCGATGGCCGCTCTGCGCGAGAGCGTCATCCGCGAGACGCGCATCGACCCGGAACAGGTCCTCACGAAGTTCGGACACGACTGGGGCAAGATCCGCGAGGCGGTCAACACCAAGGTCCTGCGCGAGGCCGTCGCCGAGACGTCGTTCGCGCAGCTGCTCCGCTACGGCGTGCAGAAGGAGCTGCTCAATATCTACGAGCTGACCGACGTCAGCTACCGTCAGTGGGCGCTCGTCGTCCCGTCCAAGGGCTTCGAGAACTACTACGCGCCGGTCTTCCGTGCCGGGCTTCCCTCGCGTGTGGAGCGCGGCGAGGCCTACCCGGAGGTCAAGCTCTCCGGCATCGAACAGACGATCCGCAACTATAAGTGGGGCGACATCCTCGGCATCGAGGAGGAGCTCTTCGAGGACGACCAGACGGGGCAGATCTCGATCCGAGCCGGCGAGCTCGGCGAGAACATGGCCTACGTCGAGGAGGTCTGGTTCTACCAGCAGCTCCTCGCGGCCAACTTCACGGCGATCGGCAACGAGACGTCGGGGGGCGGTGCGCTGCTGCTGCCGATGCTGCAGTACGCGCATCAGAAGTTCCGCAAGGTGAAGGACGGCGAGGGCAACATCATCGTGGTACGCCCCGAGATGCTGGTCGTCGACACCGACGAGGAGTTGGTGGCCAAGCAGCTCCTGAAGTCGATCGGCATCCCGCAGAACCCCGGTGCGTCGCCGGCGGCGGGTAGCGCGATCTACTTCGGGACCATCAACCCGCTGCAGGACGCCTACGAGTGCTGCGCCACGCCGTTCCTCTCGCAGGCGGCCGCAACCTCGGCCAACCCCAACGGCTACGGTCTGGACAGCGCCACGCCGCCCAAGTTCCTCGTGATGAAGAAGCGCGGCATGGTCTTCCAGGACCGCACCGCACTCAAGGTCACGCAGGAGGCCCCCAACTCCGGTGACGGGTTCAAGACCGACACGATCCGCTACAAGGCGCGCCGTCGCTTTGGCGCGGGCGACGTCGATCCTCGCTTCCAGTGGCGGCTCAACTAATGAGCCGCCGCAACCGAGAGCGCGTCGCCGAGAGCGCGGCGCCTCGGCGGTACAGCGAGATGTTCGCGGACGGGGCTACGGCCCCGTCCGCCTCTTCGCCGTCCTCTCCACTGGCGGGGCACGTCGAGAACGCCGCGCCGGCCAGTGTGATCGGCGGAGCGCGCACGATGGAGAGCTTTGCTCGAGCGGGAGATGAGCCGGACGATCTCGATCGCGCCCGCCGGCATCATCTCCGCATCGATTCGATCTCTCAGGCGTTGGGTTCCGTCATGTGCCTCAGCGACCAGCGCTTCGAGTGGTGCCGCGGCGTCGACGGCTACCGTATGGCCTTCTCGCGCCGCTACCCCGAGCTCGACCTCATCGTGGACCTCTTCGTACAGGATTCGCCGGCGGTGCGCAAAGAGGTGGCGCGCAAGCGAGAGCTCATCGCAGCCCACAACGCTCAAGCGGCTGACGCGTTCACCGCAGCGGACGAGGATGCCAAGCGCTTCATGCGCGCACGCGGCCTCGCGCCGATGGGCTACCTCCCGATCTTCCAGGGTCGCTTCGGCCGCTATGACGTCGACTGGGATGGCGCCAAGCAGGGCAAGGTGCTCGATCTCCCGCCTTCGACCGTTCATCCTCAGTGGGATCCGGCCGGCGTCGGCGTGCAAGCGATCGGGGCGCGGTAGGCCGCCGTGAGCGTCGCCGTATCGGACGTCCGCTTCCAGATCCAGGACCAGCCGCGTAGCTTCGGCGTGGCTCCGGAGTCGCCGCGCGTGATCGGGACCGCCGACGGCGTGACGATGATCTTCTTCCTACCACTTGACCGCTGGCAGTACGTTGCCGGATCCGCTCAGCTCTACGCCACGCCTTCGGGTGGATCAACCATCGGCATCGCATCTTCGGCCTACGCCATCTCGCAGCAGGGGCAGGTTGTGTTCACGACGGCGCCAGGAGCAAGCGGGAGCCCTATCGCGAGCGGATCGGCGATCGCCGCCTCGTTCCAGGGGACGGCCTTCGCCAACGCCGATCTAGCGAACGTACTCACCCGAAACCAGGCGAAGTACAGCGACGACAACTCGGTCCTCAAAGGCTGCACGCTGGACATGATCAACGTGCTGCTGATGGACTACGAACGCCTGTCCATGACGCGGCAGGTCGAGTGGGAACGTAACCCCGCCTACGTGGTCCGCACGTTGCAGAGGCTCAAGGCGGACCTGCGCGAGGAACTCGAAGGCGGTCCGCGGCCGGGAGCTGCTATTCCCGCGCTCCTGTTCGGCGGCGTCTCGCTGCGTCCATATACACCACAGCGGTAATGGCGTGATAGGGTAGTGAGGATGAAGGTCCGACTGGACGGCTTCCGCGACACGGCGGAGGCCAGGGCGGCCGCGATCCAGTTCCTGGAGGCGACCAAGCCCCCAAAAGCGCCCGGCCCGCGGGGAACGTACGCCGACACGTACGAGAGCACTTGCGGGCCATCGACCGAAAGGCCGGCCCTCTGGCGCGAAAGCTGGTGGCGGCGCGCGCTGGACTCGAGCAGGCCTTTTGGCGCCGCAGCGGCATCGGTCGTTATCGTGAGGCCGGTCGACATCCCCGACGCCTGACGCCCGCCGAGATCGCGCAGCTGAAAGAGGCGATCGGCGAGCTCCAGCAGTCCGGCGACGACTACGCGCAAGCCATCTTCGAGGCCGGAACGGTCCTGGTGGAGGCCGGGTGGCTCAACGCCAAGACGTTGCTGGAGATCGAGACCGGTTACGACGTCGTGCCGCCCTACGTGCTGGCGCAGCTGCGTGGCTACGCCAAGCAGTTCGCGTTCCTGGCTATCTCGCGCGAGCGCAAGGCCCTGGAGGCCTCGCTGACAAGCTCCGTGATGGAAGGCGAGAGCCCGCGGCTGGCCGCTCGTCGCATCAGCGCGACGTTCGCCGAGGGATACCACGTCTTCAACCGCGCCGGAGAGATCACGCGACGCACGCCGACGAAGGTCTGGTCAACGCTGGTGGCGCGCACGGAGCTCTCGCGCGCTGCCAACATGGGTAACTTGGCGCTCTTCAAAGAGGCCCAAGTCGAGAATGTCTCCTGGATGGCCGCCGACGGCCCCAACACGTGCCCCGAGTGCTCGGAGGCGGATGGCGAGACGGTTCGGATCGGCTCGGCCTTCCCGTTCGTCGACGTCGAGAGCCCCCCGGCGCATCCCAATTGCGTCTGTGTGCTGACCCCGGCTGACGAGGATCTTGGGAACTTCACTGCACCGGATGCGACGCAGCAGGCCGCGCGTACGCGAGCCGACGCCGCCTTGGCCGCCTGGGAGGGGTCCTGATGGTCTTCAGTGCCGCGGCTAACCGTTCTACCTGGCAGATTGTACGTCGCAAGGTCACGCGTCCGGCCCTCGGTTCCGGAACGACGGTGGCGATCGGCATGGTCGTGATCGCCACCTACGTCGGCGCGCGGGCTCCTCACCGCGCCATCGTGCAGAACTTTCCAGGCGCCCCCATCGTGGAGATCGACCTGTACGCTTTCCTTCCACCGGACGCGGGATCGGTCGTCAAGGAAGGCGATGCGCTCATTGACCTCGAGCGCTCGGAGCGCTGGGAGGCCGTGCAGGTGTTGATCGGCCCATCGGTCTGCGCCGTCGGCCTGAAGCGCACGAAAGGCAAGAGCGTTGCGGATTAAGATCTCGGCCGACATGGCCAAGCTCCGCGCG
The DNA here is from genome assembly GCA_004298665.1 of bacterium. Classification (GTDB taxonomy): domain Bacteria; phylum Vulcanimicrobiota; class Vulcanimicrobiia; order Vulcanimicrobiales; family SCRA01; genus SCRA01. The sequence continues at coordinate 16,046 of SCQY01000118.1, forward strand.
AAGATCTCGGCGGTTCATCAGCGGCTCGGCGCGCTCGACCCCGCGTTCAAGCGCGCCGCCGTCGTGGTGATGAAGGCCGCGACCGACCGCATCAAAAGTCAAGGCGGTGGCCAATGGCCGCCGACGGCGGAGCAAAGCAAGGGCGCCCCGTTTCAACGCACGGGGCGTTTGGCTGCCTCACTCACGATCGGCGGCACGGGTAACGTTCTACGCGATATTCCCGGCGGTATCCGGGTCGGCACGAACCTACAAAGCGAAAGTGGGTTCGACTACCCGCGCGCGCTGCAGGAAGGGACGGGTATCTACGGTCCCAGCGGTCAGCCTATCACGCCGAAGGATGGGAAATACCTCGTCTTCCAGCTCAACGGCCGCACGATCTTCACCCGCTCGGTCAAAGGTTCACCCGGCCGGCCTTTCCTGTACGTGGACGAGAACGTCTCCGACACGGTGCGGACCGTCTTTGCTAACTTCGTGATGAGAGGCCGCACACGTGAGTAACGGCTTCGACCAGGCCAAGATGCAATGGGCTCAACTCGTCTCGATCATCCAAGACGAGATGAATGTCGGGCCGGGTGGGCCTGGGACCGGCGCAAACACCGCCGGCCGCCTGCAGACGCTCTATGACGTGCGGCAGAGCATCGATCTCTGGACCGGCGTATATCCGGCCGCCGGAGTTCAGTTGATCGAGTGTCCCGAGACGCCGTATGCGACGCGCCGCCACAAGGTGCTCTCGACGTTTCATCTTGTGGTCGCTACGCAATCGGGCGGAGACCAGGCGTCGGGGTCCTACACTCCGCCTCCCGTCGGTCAGGATCCGAACCTCGATCACGCGATGGCGCAGATGCAGACGCTGCTCTCGGACGGCAACGGGAATGGATTGCTGGCGGTTCTTCGCGATGTCAACAACTTCACGCTCGGCGGCTACGCGATCCGGACGCAGATCCGCAATCTGAAGTTCGATTGGCAGATTAAGCCCGGCGCCGAGAACGCCGCCTATGCCTACGCCGTGGTCGAATACATCGCCGAGGCCTTGGTCGACATCTAGCGCCTAGTCCTCGTCATCCCATCGGTCCCGCCGCACGATCCCCGTGCGGCTCTTTGCATTGGAGG
>SCQY01000119.1 GCA_004298665.1 bacterium
TTTCGGAGCCCTCGCAGTGGCGCCCGGGCAGTATCTCCGTCATCGAGCCCCCCGTGCCGTATCGCGCTCCACGCATCGGGGCAGCCGGCGCCGCGGGCGGCGCGATGGCGTTAGCCTATTTGGATGCCGCCATCGCTTTGGCGCGCGACGAGCGCGTCGGCGCCATCGTGACCGCGCCTATCTCAAAGGAGGCGGTGAACCTCGCCGGCATTCCGTTCACCGGTCACACCGAGCATATCGCCGCAGCCTTTGGGGCGCGTGGCCGCGAGCGCATGCTGCTGGTCACCGACCGGCTGCGCATCGTCCACGTGACCACCCACCAAGCGCTGGCTAGCGTCTCCGCCTCGCTGACGCAGGAACGCGTATTGGATACTATCCGCGCGGCCCACCGCGCCGCGGCGATGCTGGGCGATGCGCGCCGCCGTGTCGCGGTTGCCGGCTTCAATCCGCATGCGGGTGAAGGCGGACTCTTCGGTGAGGAGGAAGGCCGGGCCATTGCTCCAGCCATCGAGGCCGCGCGCGGTGAGGGCATCGACGCCAGCGGCCCCTGGCCGCCCGATACCATCTTCGCCCGCGCCTTCGCCGGTGAGTTCGACGTCGTCGTCGCGATGTACCACGATCAGGGGCACATCCCGGCCAAATTGCTGGGCATCGAGCTGGGCGTCAACGTGACGTTGGGCCTGCCCATCGTGCGCAGCTCGGTCGATCACGGCACGGCTTATGATATCGCGGGGCGCGGAGTTGCGCGCACCGAGAGCCTGGAGCGGGCGCTGACCGTCGCGCGACGGATGGCCCTGCGCCGTGCCGCCGCCGCGGGCTAGAACGGGCTCTCTCCCTAAAGCAAACATACGTTTGCCGGCGCCCTGCTTTGCGCGATGCGACCACTTGTGGCACAATGAGGGGAAACGCATGGAGACCGAGCAGGTGCCACACCCGGTCGATGCGCTCTCCGCACGCATCAAGACCTACGATCCAACGCTCGACGAGGGCTGGCTTCGCCGCGTCTACGATTTCGCCGACGGGGCGCACAAAGGGCAGCTGCGCGCCTCCGGCGAGCCCTATATCGCGCACCCGCTGGCGGTGGCGGAGGTGCTGGGCGAGCTGGAGATGGATCGCGCGACGATCGCCGCCGCCCTGCTCCATGACGTCGTCGAGGATACGCTGGTCTCCAATGAGGAGGTCAGCGCCGCCTTCGGCCCCGAGATTGCCGCCTTGGTCGACGGCGTCACCAAGCTGACGCGCATCCCATATCAGTCGAAAGAAGACGCGCAAGTCGAGAATCTGCGCAAGATGTTCATGGCGATGGCCAAGGATATCCGCGTCATCATCGTCAAGCTCGCCGACCGGCTCCACAACATGCGCACGCTGGCGTCCCTCCCACCGAGCAAGCAGCTGACCATCGCGCGCGAGACACTGGAGATCTACGCTCCGATCGCCCATCGGCTCGGCATCTGGAAGATCAAGTGGGACCTCGAGGATCTGGCGCTGCGCTACCTCGATTCCGTGGCCTATCGCGATATCTCGGAGCGCGTTGCCAAGAAGCGCACGGAGCGAGAGGAGACCGTCAGCTCCGTTGTCGGCGAGTTCAAGGAGCGCTTCGCCGAGCTCGGCATCCGCGCCGAGGTCACCGGGCGCCCCAAGCACTTCTACTCGATCTACCAAAAATTGAAGAAGGGGCGCGACTTCGCTTCGATCTACGATCTCACCGCGGTGCGCGTGATCGTCGATACTGTCAAGGACTGCTACGGCGTCCTGGGCGTCATCCATTCGATGTGGAAGCCCATTCCGGGGCGCTTCAAAGACTACATCGCGATGCCCAAGCCCAATATGTACCAGTCGCTGCACACGACGGTCGTTGGGCCGGGCGGCGATCCTCTGGAGGTGCAGATCCGCACCTGGGAGATGCACCGCACCAGTGAGTACGGCATCGCGGCGCACTGGCGTTACAAAGAAGGTACCAAGCCCCACGAGTACGAGGAGAAGCTTTCCTGGCTGCGCTCGCTGCTCGAGTGGCAGAACGACATGCGCGATTCGCGCACGTTCATGGAGAACCTCAAGCTCGACTTGTTCGACAGCCAGGTCTTCGTCTTCTCGCCCAAGGGAGACGTCTTCGAGCTGCCCAGCGGCGGTTCGCCGCTCGACTTAGCCTACCAGGTGCACACGAACGTCGGCCACCACTGCGTGGGCGCTAAAGTCAACGGGAAGATCGTTCCGCTCGACTACCAGTTCAAGAACGGCGACATCTGCGAGATCTTGGTCAACAAGGGTTCGGCGGGGCCCTCCCTCGACTGGCTTTCGATCGTGCGCACCTCCGGCGCCAAGCACAAGATCAAGGCGTGGTTCCGCAAGGAGCGCAAGTCCGAGAACGTGATCCTCGGTCAAGAGGCGCTGGAGCGAGAGATGGCCCGGCAGGGCATGCGCCCCGATGCCGGCCGCGGTGAGTTGGTGGAACGCATCGCCACGCGGATGAACTACGCTTCGGTGACGGATCTCTTCGCTGCCATTGGATTCGGTGATGCCAGCGCTGCCTCGGTCGTGCAACGGCTGCGCGAGGAGGCCAAGCAAGAGAACGTCATCGACCTCTCGACGATCCAGCGTGCCGCTCCCAAACGCGTGCCGCGTACGCGCAGCGGGATCATCGTGCCGGGCGTCGAGGACGTGCTGGTTCGCTTGGCCAAGTGCTGCAGCCCTGTTCCCGGCGATCCCATCATTGGATTCGTGACCATCGGGAAAGGCGTCTCGGTCCACCGCGCGGATTGTCCGAACGTCGGCTATATGAACGGTATTCCGGAGCGCTTTGTCGATGTTGCGTGGGCCCAGCGCGGCGAATCGCTGCATTTCGTGGACGTGGAGATCGAAGCATACGATCGGCCGGGCCTGCTCCAAGAAGTCATGGGGATCTGCGCCGAGCTCAAGACGAATGCGAATTCCGTGACGGCACGCGTCAAGCGCGACAAGAGCGCCGTCATCTCGCTCACGGTCGGGATCTCCAACCTCCAGCATCTCGATTCACTGCTGCGGCGCTTCTCGTCTCTTCCCGACATACGTAACGTATATCGGGTCACGAAACGCGAAGCCCGCGCCTCCACGTAGCAGGATGCGCCGGGAGTTCTACGAGAGGGCACGCTTGCGAGGGCCCTTGCGTTCTCCGTTTGTTCGCGCCGTGCAGATGCCGATGGGTGCGACGGAACCGTGCGAACGCGTTCGGCCGCGAACGTAGTCGAGCAGCGGTCGCACGGTGAAGGATTCGCTGAGCGCTTCACAGGCGTCGGCTACGATGGCCAGCTTCCGCCCTGCGGACATGTTCATTGCTGGGAAGAACGCGAGCTCCGGTACGTCGTCCCCGCCTAGGAAATCGAGCGGGTGAAGGAGGATCGAGGGCTCGGTGTTGCTGAGGCGGCACAGCGTCAGTGCGAAGCGGAAGTAGCGGCGTGCTAGGCCTGCGGAGATCGCACTCAGGTAGAGCACGTAGCTCACGTGAATGGGTATCCGCATGATTGGCATCGTCGTCACCGGGAGCTCGCCGATCGCGCCTGCGCTCGTCCCGACGCGGTGGTAGCGGTTGGGGGCGAAGCCGTCGCTGAACGAGCCGAAGAGACCTTCGCGCTCGCGCAGCGATGCTTTATCGAGTTTCGCCGTCCGGAAGTAGTACGCGCGCGCCAGCGGGCCGATGAACGTCGGCAGCGTCGAGGCATCGTAGGCATAGCCGCGGCGGGCCAGGATCCGCAAGATCGTTTCCGATCGCGTGAAGCCTGGTCCGCGGAAGCCTAGCGGGCGCCAGCCGGTCACGTCTTCGATGGCCGCCTCCGCCTGCGCGATCTCCTGCTCGATAGCCGCTTCGCTTCGCAGGTGCAGCCACGGTTCGTGGTGGTAGGAATGGTTACCGATCTCGTGACCGGCTGCCGCTATGGATGCGATCGCTTCCTGGTTTTTCTCCAATGCGGCGTCCTGCCCGACCACGAAGACCGTGATGCGCAACCGCTGCTGGGCGAGGAACGCCAGGAAACGCGGCACGACGACGTCGAGATACGAAGGGAACGAATCCCAGCCGGAATCGCCGTGCGTCTTCATGTAGGACCACTGGTTGTCGAGGTCCAGTGAGAGCGTAGCGTTCACGAGGCCTCCGCATGCGCGACGGTTGGGAGTGGAATGAAGTCGTCCATGGCACTACGGATCGTCTCCCAGCGATTCCGTTCCATGGCGGCATAGGCCGCGCTGATGGCTTCGACCGAAGCCAAGGCGTCCAGAGGCGTGATGAGCAGCTCTCCCGTGCCGCTGATGGCATCGCAGAAATTTTCGATCTGGCTGCGGAATGCCGCGACCTTGTCGTAGCCGTTCCCGAAGACGCGCCACTCCGGCGAGTCGGAGCGGTG
>SCQY01000120.1 GCA_004298665.1 bacterium
ATCGCCGCCAATGCATTGGCGATCGTCGAGCGGGAGCTGCATGCGGGTCCTGGGCCCATTCAGCGCGAGCGCGAGCGTCTGCGAGCTCTGCTCGGCACGCGCTACGGCGAAGTGCCGGCGCTGCGCCTGGAGCTCGCGCGGCGGATCCGCAGCGGAGAAGCCGATCGCGCGCCGTGGTGCGAAGCCGTCTCCGCAGCTACGCTGGCCAGCGTGGAAGCTAAACTGGCGATCGCTAATCCGCGCGTTCTGGAGGGCCGCGATGGGCGATAGACGCCTGTGGCTGATGCGCCACGCCGACGTCTCCTACTTCGACGAGGCGGGACGCGCATTGCCGCCGCGCACCGTGCCGCTCACCGAGCGCGGGCGCGTTCAGGCGCAGGCCGTGCAGCGGGCGCTGCGCAACGTCGCCTTCGACCGTTGCATCGTCAGCGGCTTGCCGCGCACGTTGGAGACGGCGCGCATCGTGCTCGAAGGGCGTTCGCTCGACATGGAGGTGCGCGAGGACCTGCGGGAGATCGAGGGGGGCCGGCTGGCCGACATCGCCCCGGAAAGCCTGCACGACGAGATCGCCGGCGCCTTCCAGGGCCTTGGACCCGAGCGGCGTTTTCTCGGCGGAGAGAGCTTCGGGGACTTCTCGAGCCGCGTCCAACGGGTCTACGACGAACTGGTAGCCGACGAGAGCTGGCACCAGCTCTTGGTGGTAGCGCACGGCGCCACGAACCGCGCCATTTTGGGGCACGTCCTGCGCGCGGAATACGATGCCTTCGCGGTGCTGGAGCAGGATCCGGCTTGCGTCAACTTGATCGAGTACGCCGGCAGCCACGCGATGGTGCGCCTCTGTAACGCCACCCCGTACGATCCCGCGAAGACGGAACTGCGCGCTTCGACGATGGCCGAGTACGCCGAGCAGGCCTTGCGCTGGCTCGGTGGGTAAAGGGAACTATGGTGAAGAGCATTCCGAGGCTGCGCTGGGGCGTCGGGGTTCTGCTCGGCGTCGGCACGCTGATCAACTACATCGACCGGGTGAACCTCTCGGTGGCCGGTCCGACGCTCGAAAAGGTCTTCAACATCGGGCCCCAAGAGCTCGGCATCCTGTTCGGCGCCTTCTTCTGGACCTATTCGCTCCTCCAGATTCCCGTCGGCTTGATCCTCGACCGATTCGGCGTCACGGTCATCAATCGCTGGGCTGCCTTTCTGTGGAGCGTCGCCTCCGCGGTCATCGCCTTCTCCACGAGCTTGGGCCACTTGATCGCGGCTCGTGCGGTGCTGGGCGTGGCCGAGGCGCCGGCCTTTCCCGCCAACGGCAAGGCCACGGCGTATTGGTTCCCGCGCAGTGAGCGCGGTCTAGCCACCTCGCTCTTCGACGCAGCCGCCAAGTTCTCGAACGTCATCGGCGTGCCGCTGGTGGCGTTCTTTATCTACAACTTCGGCTGGCGCTGGGGCTTCGGCATGACCGCCATCCTCAGCTTGCTCTACTTCATCGCCTTCTACGTCATCTATCGCAACCCAAGCGAGCATCCCGGTTTGACGGAGAGCGAGCGCAGCTACATCGTGTCGGGCGGCGCACAGCCCGAAGGACTCTCGCCCAAGGGTGAGGGTGCGACGTTGGGTTATCTGCTGACCAAGGCCAAGGTATGGGGGCTGACGATCGGCTTCGCCGCCTACGGCTACTCGTTCTACCTGTTCTTGACGTGGCTGCCCGGCTATCTCGTTCACACCGCGCACATGAACATCTTGAGGTCGGCAGCCTATACGACGATCCCGTGGCTCGTGGCCACGATTACCGACTTGGTCATCGGCGGTTGGCTCGTCGACTACTTGATCGCACGCGGCGGCGAGGAGACCAAGGTTCGCAAGACGATCCTGGTTGCCGGCATGCTGCTCGGGCTCGCAGTGATTCCGGCAGCCTTCACAACCGATCCTAACGTCGCCATCATTTGGATCTCGATCGCGCTCGGCGGCCTTGCGTTCTCGGCACCGATCGGCTGGTCGTTGCCGGGCCTGATCGCCCCTAAGGGCAGCGTCGGCGCCGTCGGCGGGATCATGAACTTCGTCAACAACATGATGGGCTTCGTGGCCCCCGCCGTCACGGGTTTCATCGTCGGGGCGAGCAATTCGTTCTCCAACGCGTTCATCACGGCCGGCGTCGTCCTGCTGATCGGCATCGTGTTCTATCTCTTCGTGCTAGGGAAGATCGAGCCGATTCCGGAACCCGCGTGAGCAGCCTTTCGGGGGTCTTCGTCGGCGTCGATCTGGGGACCAGCGCCACCAAGGCGCTAGCCTTCACCCCCGAAGGGCAGGCCGTTGCCGACGCGACCGAGCACTACGGCCTCTCCGCTCCGCAGCCCGGATACGTCGAGCAAGACGCGGACGAGATCTATCAAGCGGCGATGCGCGCGCTGCGGCGCGTGATCGATACGGTGCATCTGCGCGGCCATGAGGTGCTGGCGATCGGCCTCTCCAGCGCCATGCACGGCGCGCTTCCGGTTGACGAGCGCGGCGAGGCGCTCGGGCCGCTCATTACGTGGATGGATCGCCGCAGCGCGGCGATCGCGGAGGCCTGGCGCGCAGACGGCACGGCGCTCGATCTCTACGCGCGCACCGGTGCTCCGATGCATCCGATGCTTCCGCTGTGCAAACTGCGCTGGCTCTCGGAGCA
>SCQY01000121.1 GCA_004298665.1 bacterium
ATGGCGGAGGGGGTGAGATTCGAACTCACGGAACCCTTGCGGGTTCGGCGGTTTTCAAGACCGCTGCATTCAACCGCTCTGCCACCCCTCCACGAATGGCTACCGGCCGAAGGTTGCACGGTCAGGAGCCTACCTCCTGGACGCGACCGACGCGGAACGCGCCGCTACGGCGTGAGGACTTTCACCGTATTGTCGTTGTCGTCGTTGAAGTAGAGTTTGGTGTCAGCGTTGCTATGCCCGGTGGCTACCATGCCGAAGAGGGCTCCGCCCGCGCCGGTGTCGACGTTCTTGACGTCCAGGAGGCGGCCGTTGGGCGCGATCTCGACCATCAAGTTGAGTCCGCTGGCGTCGAGCGTGTTGCCCAGAACCAGATGGCCGTCGGGCAAGAGCGCCGAGCTGATCGGACCGTTGAGCGGAGCGCCTGAGAAGATCAGGCGGGCGCGTTTGCCGGACGGACCGCCGAACGACGTCCCGTTGACGATGACGCCGTCGGCGGGAATCTTCGAGACGCCGCGCAGGGCAACCAGCGTGTTGTTGGCTCCGTCGACGATGTAGAGACGATCGTGGCGTTCGTCGTACTGCAGCCCCGATGGCCCGAGGATACTGCCGGGGGCACCGTGGTTGACGGCGAAGCCGCGCGCGATGATCTGGAACGCGAAGTGCGGTCCCGGATTGATGCCGATGCGGACGATGGTGCCGTCCCCGGCATTGCTCTCATAGAATGCTGCGTTGCCGAAGCTCCCCCCGTGCGGCGCGAACGTCTGCCCAAAGGGGCCGTGCCAAGGACCGCCGGGGAGCGTGGTGACGAGCGTTCCGCCCGGCGTGAAGATCGGGTTGTCGTTGGCTGCGAACGCGGAGGCCCAGATGTTGCCGTTGGGCGCCAGCGCAAGCTCGGTGCAGCCTAGGAGCGCTGCGTTCTGCGCCACGCGGCGCGGTGAAGAGCCGGGCTGTGGATGGAGCGCGACGATCGTGGTGCCGGTGCCCTGCACGTTCGCTGCGTTGTTGAAGTTGCAGACGACCAAGTCGCCGGACTGGATGGAACCTGCGCTTACGGAGGCGACGGCCAGCCCATAGGGGTTCTGGTCTCCGTTGAGCGGATCGACGGTCGAGCCGATCGTTGTCGTCTGGCCGAGCTGCTTGAGCACCGAGGAACCATCGACCGGGTCGTCGTTCTCCTCGGAACTCGAGAGACGCGTTGCGGACTGATCCATCATCGACATCGGCACGGGCGTCGGCATCGTGGTGGTGCCGACCACCGGCGATGCACCGGTACTCATGCCGCCTGAGCCCGAGCATGACGTGAGGGCCAGCAGCGTCAGCGCTGCCGTCAGCGTGGTCGGGAACGATGTCGAGGAAGGCATCGAGCACCTCCTGATGCACGAGCGTTGATACTTCCTCAAGCTAGAGACGAGAGTTGAAAAAACGCTGAAGTCGAGCCTGCTAGCGCACCAAGGAGGCGGCGCGCCGCAGATGCTCGGCGGCGTCGACGGCGATGCGATCGACGATGGCGCGTGCCGTGGTTGGCGCGCTGACCATGCCGACCGATTGCCCGGCGTAGACGTTGGCAACCGTGTAGTCGCCGTCGGCCTTGGCCGCACGGAATTCATCCAGCGCGCCGGGGGCGCGCAGCATCTCCTCTTCGCGGCCATCCCATTGATCGGTGAAGCGGTTGCGCAGCGCTCGTCCGCGAAACTCCGCTGGCCACGCCGTCCCCTGTGCGCGATCGAAGACGCTGGTGAGCACCGTCTGCGTCTCGTCGCTGGCGACGATGCGCTCGCGTGCGCGCTCCGGAGTGCGGCTCTCGGCGGCGGCTAGGAACGGCGTGCCGATCCAGGCGCCGACCGCCCCGGCGGCCAGCACGGCTGCCAGGCCGCGGCCGCTGGCGATGCCGCCGGCGGC
>SCQY01000122.1 GCA_004298665.1 bacterium
ACGCGCTTTCCGAAGCCGGTTGTGACCCTGGGACAACACGTCATGCTAGGGGTGGCCGGCGACGTAGCCGGTAGCGCTGGTCCCATTACATCCGCGGCTGACAGCCTGCAGATTCGGCTCTTCGGCCGTGGCGCCCATGGATCGATGCCGCAAGCTAGTATCGATCCCATTGTCATGGCGGCGGCGACGGTCATGCGTTTACAGGCCATTGTGTCACGAGAAGTTGCCGCGACTGAAGCCGCGGTTGTTACGATCGGTGTCCTGCAGGCCGGAACCAAAGAGAACGTCATTCCCGACGATGCAATAATAAAACTAAACGTCCGAACATTTGATAACGAAGTTCGTAAGCGTGTGCTCGGAGCGATCGAGCGGATTGTCAACGCCGAGGCCGAGGCGTCAGGCGCTCCTCGCAAACCCGAGATTACGCCGTTGGACCGCTATCCGCTCAATGTGAATGACGAAGGCGCAAGCAATCGGGTCGCAGAGGCATTTCGTGCCCATTTCTCCACAGCACGTGTGCGCCATACCGGCCCCGCTCCCGCAAGCGAGGACTTCGGCTGTTTCGGAACGGCGTGGCGCGTTCCGTCGGTCTTTTGGTTCGTTGGCGGTACGGACCCCAAGATCTATGCTGATGCCAAACAGGCGGGAACGCTCAATAAACTGCCAGTCAACCACAGTCCGCTGTTCGCCCCGGTACTCCATCCCACGTTGGAGACCGGCGTCCAGGCGATGGTCGTTGCCGCTTTGGCTTGGTTAAACCCGTAACTACTCGCGAAGGATCGTTTGCAACCTCTTGCGGTGAAGATGAAAGAAAGCCCGCATGTCGGAAGACTCGCTAACCCGCGTCGTCGACGGCGTGTACGTTCCGAGGCGCGGTGTCTACACGCTCGATCCCGTGCACACGTTTGTTAGCTTTGGCGCGCAGCATCTCGTGGTTGGTCGTGTGCGAGGCCGCTTCGCTGACGTTTCTGGAACGATTACCGTTGGCGACACGTCGACTGACCTTACGCTCGATATCGATATCGATCCGGCAAGTCTGACAACCTTAAATGATATCCGTGATACCGATCTCCGTTCCGCGCGATTTTTCGATGTGGCCAACTTTCCCACGATGAAGTATCGTAGCACTACCGTCACCGTCATCCCGCAGAATCGCTGGCTAATCGAAGGCGAACTTTCCGTGCGTAACGTAACGCGGGTTGTTCGGCTTGAGGCCGCTATGGGTGGCGTGACCGTGGATTCTCAGGGCATGGCTCGTGTTGGATACCATGCAACCGGCAGCGTCACACGCACTGATTTCGGATTAACAACTGACCTAGCAAAGGAGTCCAGTGGAGTAGTGGTGTCAGGCGATGTGCTGATCTCGATCGATGTCGAGGCAACGCGATCACGCACGTAACTGAACGTTCGAAAGGAGAAGCATTGTGAATAATCTCGAACTCATGCGGACTCTAGACGACTCTTGGAACGCGCAGGATTGGGACACTTTTGAGAAACGGCACAGCGCTGATACAGCCGTGTTTTGGCCCGGTCAGCCCGAGGCAACCAAAGGGCGTGAAAACCACAAGGCTGAGTCCATCGAGTTTTTCAAGACATTTCCCGACAATCGTCTCGTCAATCATCCGTACAAGGTCGAAATCGCGATGGGAGATTGGACGTGTACGGTTGCTGACTTCACCGGAACGATGAAAGGTCCCATGAAAGGACCGCTCGGCAAGATGATCCCGCCCACCGATAAGTCATTTCACATCGAATTCTGCACAGTCGCCCACTGGGTCAACGGTGAGATCGTGGAAGAGAAGTTGTTTTATGATCTGGTTGGCTTAATGAGGCAGATCGGCCTGATGTAAGCGAGCGCGCCTCCTTTTCCAAGCGGGCGGGCTTAATTTGAGGAGCGCTTGAGGACCCGTGACGCGCAAGATCGAGGGAATTAATACCGCGGCTCGGCCGTCTTTTCCACTTGCGCAGATGCGCGGAGTGCGGACACATCGGATGCTGCGACGCCTCGCCCAAACAGCATGCGACCGCGCATTTCCAGACAACGGGGCATCCCATCATCGCAAGCTTCGAGCCTGGGGAACTGTGGTTTTACGACTACCGAACCGGCGAAACCATCGAGGGGCCGGCGCTGGCGCCTCCGCGCTTCCATCGGGAAAGCCAACCGGTGCCTGGTCCTAGGGGTCACGTCCCGGCCGATTGGCAAAGTCAGTTAAACTGAAAGAACGCAGAGCGCGCAATGAGGGGCATGGAAAAAAGTCTCTCTTGCACGTGTCTTAGCGATGCGTGTCCAGAATACAACAAAACGTTCAGGTCAGATGATGCCGATCACTACGGCTGTGAGAACTATCGCTCGGAGAAACTCGGCGAGTTTGTCAAGCTGATTCGGGTCAGCTTGAACGCCTCTCTAACGTTCCATGGGAAGGTAGAGGTCATCGCGCACGACGAGCGCGCAAAACAGCGCGCCGCATGTAGGCGCACGGTCGTCAGGGTCGAATGCAATAGCCATTTAACGACTACGTGATCCGATTAACGGACATTTCGCCCATGGAGAAGCGATGCTCTGCCAGAACGTGCTATTCCGCGATGCGCTGCTGTGGGATGGGGTTGGCTCCGAACCCCGTCCCCACATGGACGTCCTGGTCGAGGACGGCAAGATCGCAGCCGTCCGGGCGACGGGAGGCGCGTCGCGTCCGGGCGATGCACAGGTCGTGGACCTTCAGGGCGCATGCCTCTTGCCGGGCCTGATCGACATGCACGTGCACTTGATCTGGAGCGGATCGGCTGATCCCGTCTCCGTCGTGGACGCCGAAGGCGAGCAGCTCACGACGGTGCGCGCGGTGGCCAACGCCCAGACGCAACTGCGCAGCGGCGTCACGACGGTGCGGGATGTGGGCAGCAACTGGGACGTCGCCATCACCGTCTCCCGTGCGATTGCCCGTGGATACATCGCTGGGCCGCGCGTCGTGGCTTCCGGACGCACGATCATCATGACGGGCGGACACGATCCCTTCTGGGGCATCCCCTGCGATGGGCCCGACGCCGTCGTGCGCGGCGTGCGAACCCAAGTCTACGGCGGAGCGGGAGTGATCAAAGTCGCGGCGACGGGCGGCGTCTACGGTCGTCCGGAGGGCGAGGAGATCGGGCAGAGCGAGCTGAGCTACGAGGAGCTGGCCGTTGCCGCGCGCGAGGCGCACCGCTTTGGGCTCCGCGTCGCCGCACACGCGCTCGGCACGCGGGGCATCGCGGACGCCGTTCGCGCGGGTATAGACACGATCGAGCATGGGATCTTTCTCACCGAGGAGATCGTGGCGGAGATGAAGCGGAAAGGTACGGCCTTGACGCCCACGCTCCTCATCTACCGGACGATCGCCGAAGGGGGCCGAGCCGGCATCCCGGCGTACGCCGTGGAGAAGGCGAAGAAGGCGGTCAAGGCGCACCGCGAGAGCTTCGAGATGGCCATGGAGGCGGGCATTCCTATCGTGGCGGGAACCGATGCCGGGTCGTGCAATGCGCCCCACCCGTCGTTGATCGATGAGCTGCGCGCGCTCCATGGGTACGGAATGTCGCGTGACGCCGCGCTTCGCGCCGCCACGAGCACGGCGGCCGCTGCCCTAGGGAAAGCTGCTGAGTTCGGGACGATCGAGCCGGGGAAATCCGCGGATGTGCTGGTCGTGGAGGGCAATCCCCTGGAGCGGCTCGACGATCTCGAGCGCGTACGCTACGTGATGTCTGCCGGCCGGTTCTTCGTCGGGCCCTAAGCCGGCAATGTTCGCTGCTCTGGATCGAAGATTGCCTTGATGGGCTCTTCGGCTTGCCGCAAGAGGTCCAGCGCGCTCGCCACGACGGCACGATGGACCTCACGTGCGCCGGCCGGGCCCATGGGGGCGTCTGCGTACGGCGTGACGAGCGCTCGCGGTACGTCCACGAGCGAGGAACGCATCGTGCCGATGATGACGGTTGGGATGCCGGCCGACTCCAGGGCTCTGGCGGCCAAACTGGCCGTATAGTGGCACATGTTTCAGATCGGTACGAGCAAGGCGGCGTCGGGGCGGTCGCTTGTCACCTGCTTGGCGATCTGTGGAATCGTCGCTTCGATGAACGTCGGCCAGTCCAGGAGAAAGCCGCTCCAGCTCACGATGTGCGGTGCAAGCCGCACGCCGCATGCCGTGATCGCCTCCCGTGGGAGCACGCTCTCGAGGTCGCTTCGCGCCGCCGCCTGATTGAAGTGTTCGTGCGCGAAGTCGATGGCATCGCTGCGCGTCCACGTGTCGAGGATGCGATGCGTTGCGTCTCCGATGATCGATGATGCGCTGAACGGGGCATGTATGTGGACGTCATACGCCCCTGAGGTGGTGAGCACGCTGACCGAACGGGGATCCACGGGCTTCGCGAACGGGACCTGCTGCACAGGCAGGGGCATCGGCATCGTGGGCATCACGGCGCGAAAATCGGGGGGGTCCTTGCTGAGCGCTTCGAGAGCCTCGGGCAGCCATGCCGCCCAACGCTTCCGGTATGGATTGGCTTTCATGTTCCCGTCGTTCCATCTCCGTACGTTTGCCTGGTTGGTGGAAATTGTGGGTAAACCGTGCAGCAGGTTACTGAAATGTACTGGATCATCGTTCTCGTTGCGCGCATCCTGCTCGGCCTGATCTTCGGGGTTCTAGGCATCAACGGCTTCGTGCCGTTCATGCCGAATCCGCCTTCGATTCCACCAACGGCGGGAGCGTTCTTCGGCGCCATGGCGACGTCGCACTTCTCCTA
>SCQY01000123.1 GCA_004298665.1 bacterium
GTGAACGTCGTCCGCGGACGCGTCTTGGCGTGGCTCTTGAGCGCGCTGGTGGCGGGGCTCATCGGCGGCATCTTCGCCTGGTACGTCTCGGTCTTCTATCCCGAGACCGTCTTCGATCTGAGCGTCAGCATCTTCGCTATCGTCTTCGCGCTCTTCGGCGGCACGGCGACGCTGGTGGGTCCAATCCTAGGCGTGCTCATCCTGTATGGCATTTATAACGTGATCGGGATCTCTACGCCCGCCTACTTTCAACTCATCTACGGAATGCTGATCGTCTTGCTCATCCTCTTCCTCCCCAACGGAATCGTCTCGCTGATCGACCGAGGAACGCGCCGTGTCCCGTGAGGGCCCGAGCGGTGTCGGTCCGCTCCCGATCCTGACCGTCGAGCGCCTCGTCAAGCGCTTCGGAGGATTCCGCGCCCTCGACGGAGTCGGCTTCACGTTGCACGCGGGCGAGATCTTGGGTCTGGTTGGTCCCAACGGCTCCGGCAAGACGACCTGCATCAACGTGATCTCCGGCATCTACCGCCCCGATGGAGGGCGGGTGCTGCTCGACGGCCGGCCGGCGGGCGGACTCCCCTCGCATCGCCTCGTCCACCTAGGCGTCAATCGGACCTTTCAGGTGCCCAAGCCCTTTCTCGCCTTCACGGTGCGCGAGAACGTGGAGCTCGCCGTTGCCTACGGGCGCGACCCTGATGCCGACCCGCATGAGTTTATCTCCTTCGTCGGTCTCGAAGATCTGGTGGAGCGTCAGGCGGCGACGCTCAACAGCGCGCAGCAGAAAATGCTCGACCTGGCCCGCGCGCTCGCCACCAGGCCGCGTCTGTTGCTCGTGGACGAGCTCGCCGCCGGCCTCAATCCTTCGGAGCTCGAGGCAGTGGCCGAGAAGCTGCTCTCGCTCGCGCGCCTCGGCACGGCGCTCGTTGTCGTCGAGCACCTGCTGGGCTTCATCGATCGCGTCGCACACCGCGTGGTGGTGATGAATGCCGGACGCGACATCTTTCACGGCGGCCTCGGCGAAGCGTCGCAAGACCCGCAGGTGATCGAAGTCTTTCTAGGAGGCTGACGAACAATGGCGGATGAGCTGCTGACCGTCGAGGGGCTGGAGTCCGGCTACGGTCAGCTGCAGGTTCTCTGGGGCGTGGAGCTCCACGTGCGCGAAGGCGAGACCATCGTCCTTCTGGGCTCCAACGGCGCGGGCAAGACCACGCTGCTCAAGACGCTGCTTGGCTTGATCCGCACCCGGCACGGCTCGATCCGCTTCCGGAACGAGGAGATCACGCATCTGCCGACCGATGCGCGTGTGCGCCGTGGTATCGTCTACATGTCGGAGCTAGGCGTCTTTGCCGATCTCAGCATCGAGGACAACCTCGAGATCAGCGCGCAGTTCCTCCCGCGCAGCGAAGCCAAGGAGCGCATTGCCGGACTCTACGAGCTCTTTCCCGATCTCGGGCGCCGTCGTCGCGAAGCAGCCGGCAGCCTCAGCGGCGGCCAGCGCAAGATCCTGGGCGTGGCCAAGGCGCTGGCAGCCAAGCCGCACCTGTTGGTCATGGACGAGCCCTCCGCCGGTCTCTCGCCGCGCTTCGTCAACGAAGTGGTGCGGGTGCTGGCCGGCTTCCACCGCGCACCCGGCCTCTCGCTGCTCATCGCCGAGCAGAACGTGAAGTTCCTCGAGATCGCCGATCGCGTCTACACGCTCGACGGCGGGCGCACGGGCTTCAACGGCTCCGTCGCTGAAGCGCGCGAGAACGACGCTATCAGACGCGCCTACTTCGGCCTGAAGTAGACGCCGCGACAACCTAGCGGGGGTCGGCCGCCGAGATGGCTTGACCGCCTTCGGGCTGGGTGATGGTACGAATCGCCGAGAACCAAGCGTTGGCGACGAGATCGTAGCCGGTCGAACCGGCAGGATGAATGCCGTCGGGAAAATAGATCTTGCTGCGCGGCACAACATGGATCATGTCGGCATAGGTGATCGCGTTGCCGCGGCGCGCGTAGCTCGCGGCGAGATCGCGAAGGTTGGGATACTCGTGCTCGTCGCAGGAGCTGCGGCCGTCGTCGAATCGCTTGACCGCGCATGCGTCGATTCTCGGGCTGTCAATGATCCCGCCCAGCACGACCCGAACGGTCGGCTTCGTGCGGAAGATCTCGCCGAGCAGCAGATCCATGCTGTGCACGATCTCGCTATCGGAAAACGTGCCGTCCTGACCTCGATAGCGTAGCAGGTCGTTCGTTCCCACCATCAAGAGGATGACGTCGGGGTCGTTACGGCGGATCGCCTCTTCCGTGAGCGGACCGTAGAGCTGCCCCGGGGCGCCGGGGGCGAGTTCGCGAATGACGTAGCCGGGCCAGCCCTCATGGTTGGGATCCGCCAAACCCGGTGAGAAGTCGGTGCGCCGTCCGACGAACGTAACACGGTATCCGGCGCTGCTAAGCAGCGCGGCCAGCCTTCGCCGATAGCCTCCGTCGCCGCCGATACCGTTGGCTCCGACGCCTGCGGTAATCGAGTCGCCGAGCTCCATGATGCGCACTTCTCGATCCTTGGCGATGAGGCTGCGGCTCTCGCTCGACGGGGATGCTTGAGCCATCGCACTCGTCGCCGGTGCGTGAAACGCGGCGCCGGCGGCGAGGCTCAAAAGAGCGAGTAGAGATGCGAGCGAGCGCGAAAGTCGCGTATTCCAAGGGGCGTTCCGGCACATCGACATCGAGGCTCTTCTTGCTTTGTGTACGAGTACAACAAGCGGGTGCTATAGCGCCCCCGCGAGCGGTCGCTAGTATTTCGGCCAACCGAGAGGCTGAACCTGCGCCGGGAATCGTACGCGCACCGCGCGGGTACGTAACACTCTACGCCATGAGTGAACGTCCGGCTCGGCAACACCTTAATGTCATCGATGGCCTACGTGGAATCGCAGTGCTGATGGTGTTGCTCTACCACCTCTGGCTCGTGTATGGGACGACACTCGAGGCGCACCTCTTCGGGCACGTCGTGAACGTACAGTTCCTCGCCGAGACCGGCTTCTTGGGCGTTGAGGTGTTCTTCTTTCTCAGCGGGTTCTGTCTGTTCTATCCCTACGCGGTGGCAAGGCTAGCCGGCACGCGGGCGCCCACGCTGGGCGAGTACGCCTATCGCCGCGCCATCAAGATCCTGCCGTCGTACGTCGTGGCGTTGACGGTCATCTCGTTGCTGCACGATGACTTCTCCTCGCGACAAGGTCTGATCGACTATCTCGAGCACCTTTTCTTCGTCCACCCGTTGGTGCCGGGCGCCTTCCAAGGCATCAGCGGCCCGCTGTGGACTGTGGGCATCGAGGTCGAGTTTTACCTCATCTTTCCGCTGATCTGTTGGGGCCTGCTCCGTTGGCCCGTGCCGGCGACGTTGGGCATCGTGGCCGCGGCCACGGCGTACCGGCATTGGCTGCTGCCGGCCGATCACGCGGCGTCGTTCTACTTCGTGAACCAGCTGCCCGCGTTCGTCGACATGTTCACGCTGGGCATGGTGGCCGCCTACGCCTTTACCTGGGCGCGAAGTGCCGGCTTCGTGGAGCGCCTCCCCCGTCTCTTGACTCCACTTGCCGTCGCGGCCGCTGCGTTCGGGGTCCTGCTTCTTTGGGCGCTCGCCAGGAGCGGAGTGCTCACCTCGCAGGCGGGATTCTTCGAATGGCAGGCAACGCATCGTCTGGAGATCTCGGCAGTGCTGCTCCTCGTCACGCTCTGCTCCGCGTTGGCGCTCCCGTTCTGGCGGAAGATCGTGGCGAATCCCCTCTTCACCTATCTTTCGGTGATCTCGTACAATCTCTACCTTTGGCATCTGGAGATTCTGGTCTGGCTTCACGGTACCGCTGGCAGCGCAACCTTGCAGGTGGTGCTCGCCGTCGCAGCCGCATTCGTGGTGGCGACGCTGATCACGTACTTCATCGAGCGGCCGCTGCTGCGCCGGCCGTTGCCGCGCCGCGTACGGCAGTCGATAGTCTGAACACCGACAACGGCAGGAGACCGAACCCTGCAGCGAAACCCAATCACCGATGCTGATTGCGAATCTTGGCAGAACCCGCAGAAGGCTCCTGGCCAGTTTAGACGGCTTGTCTGACGAACAACTGAACAGATCACCGGGCAACGGTCGATGGAGCATTGGGCAGGTAGTGTGGCATCTCTGCAATGCCGAAAGAAGCATTGTCGAGACGGTGCTCAACGCATTGCCGGCTACCAGTGGAACAGTGGAGGAGCGTGATGTATCGCTTCTCATTGAGCCATACGAGAACAGCCAAGCAGAGACGGCGCTCCCGATGGGCGTTCTGACCAAGGCCGAGCTCATCCGCCTTCTGGAAGAATCGCGATTCGCGCACCTGCAATACGTCTTCAATAAAACCCATGAACGTAGCTTGGCGGAAAAGGCAGTGGACCACCCGTTGTTTGGCAACATCAGTTTGAAAAATCTGATTGATTTCATTTGGCTCCACGAGCAATATCATGTCGATCGAATTGAGGAAGCCAAGAAGTCTCTATGACGGTTCTGTCCTAGATGCTGAGGAACGCGACATGCAAGAGCAATTTACAGCCCACCTCGCGATAAAGTTTACGTCCGAATGGAGCCGGCAAGAGAAAGACAAGAAAGCCGCTGCCGTAAAGGAGGCAGTCGGAATTTTCGACGCCTACGGGCAGAAGGTAGGGTTGCGCGGAACGTATGTCGTGCAGGGCTTCCAGGGGCACACGGATATCATGTTCTGGATGTTCGGCGATCGCTTTGAGGATATTCAGGATCTGCAGCTGGCCATTCGCCGGTCAACGTTCGGCAAGTACATTGAAACGCCCCACGCGTTCACGGGGGTTACGAAGCCATTTGAGTTCTCCGAACATCCTACGTCGTTTGCGGTGGGGATGACGCCAAGAAAATACCTGTGCTTCTATCCGTTCATCCGGACGCCGGAATATTACCTACTCCCCAAGTGGGAGAGAAAAGCACTGATCGGCGATCATGGCGACATCGGCCACGAGTTCATACCGGATATTCTCACGAATGGCGTGTACGGCTTTGGGTTAGGTGATTACGAGTGGCTGCTGACGTTTGAGACCAACGACTTGGGCCGCCTCGTGGATTGCGTGCGCAAGTTGCGAGAATCCAAATCACGGCTCTACATGCAGGATGAGCATCCGTTCATCGTTGG
>SCQY01000124.1 GCA_004298665.1 bacterium
TCGGCGGCGTCGATGATCAGCGGCGGCGTGATCGAGACGACCTCGCCGCGCAACCCCGAAGGCAGCACGATGACGCCGTGCCGTAGCGCCTCTTCAGTAGTTGCGACGGCACGCGCGGGATCGTCGAGTTCGATGCCCCACATCGCGCCGCGGCCGCGCACGTCGCGCACGTGCGCGAGCGCGCGCAACGGTGCCAAGCGCGAAGCGATGCGTTCGCCCAGAGTGCGAGCGCGTGCCGGGAGGTCCTCGCGCTCGATTACGTCGATCGTGGCGAGCGCGGCGGCGCAAGCCATCGGGTTGCCCAGGTAGGTTGAGGTGTGGAGCGCCTCACCCGCGGAGGCGGGCCACGCCGCCATGACGTCGTCCGTGCCGATGCAGGCGGCGATAGGGAAACCGCCGGCCATGGCTTTGCCGACGCAGAGCAGATCCGGCTCGGCATCGGCCGCCAGCGAGGCGAAGAGGTCGCCGGTGCGCCCGAAGCCCGTGTAGATCTCATCGCAGATCAACAGCGCGTGATGGCAGCGCGTCACCGCGCGCAGCTGGCGCAAGAAATCCGGCGGCGGGATGCGCTCGCCGCCGCGTCCTTGCAGCGGCTCCACGATCACTGCGCCGATCGTGGGATCGTGCTCGAGCGCGCGCTCCACGAGCGTTGCGTCGCAGCCGTACGGCAGGAGGACGGGCTCCTCCACCAGCGCGGCGAAGGGCACGCGAAACTTTGCGATGCCGCAGACGCGCAGTGCGCCCAACGTGAGGCCGTGGTAGGCACCTTCGAAGGCCAGCACGCGCGGCCTGGCGGTGGCCAGCGCCACGGTCTTGAGCGCCACCTCCACGGCTTCGGAGCCGCCTACGCAGAGCACGACCTTGTCCAGTCCCGTCAGCGCCGTCAAGCGCTCCATCAACGCGACTTTCACGGCCGTGGGATAGACGTCGCCCATGCCGTGCGGAAGCTGCGCCGCTTGGCGCGCGATGGCTTCCGCTACGTGCGGATGGGCGTGTCCGACGGCTGCGACGCCGAAGGCGGCCGTGAGATCGAGATAGCGATTGCCGTCCACGTCCACCACGCCGGCACCGGAGGCGCTCTCCCAAAAGATGGGCGTCTGCGGCGAGACGAAGGTGACATTGCGCGACTCGTGGGCGCGCAGGTCCCGTGCAAGCGCGCGCGATCGCGGCCCCGGGATCGTTGTGCGCAGTGCGATGGCGTTGCTGCTCATGACTCGGTGTCGACCCAGTGGACGAAGTCGGCGACGCGCGGGCGCGCGCCGTGGTGGGAAGCCAGGTGCGGATGCTGCATCGCGCCCAGCGCGCAGATGCGTGATGCTCCAACGTGCGCCGCCAGCATCTGCAGCGCGGCGGCGCGCGGTGCCTGCAGCGGCGCGACGCCCACCGTCTCCACGGGAATGTGCAGGGCCGCCGCGTGCTCGATCGCCTCGGCGGCATCGCCGACCGGAGTGATGGCGAGCGTGCGCGGCAGGAACGCCGGCGGCTCGTCGGTTGGCGGGTCCAAGATGAGCGTCCAGGCGAGGTCCGCGCCCGTGAAGACCGCGCCGCGTCCAGCGGCGGCGCGGAAGGCCGCCAGTTCGCGCG
>SCQY01000125.1 GCA_004298665.1 bacterium
GGAGACCGAGATGGGGTTGAACTTCGGCATGCGGTCGCGGGTGAAGCGCATCATGTCGACGATCACGCGCATGTGCGGCCGCGGCGGGAAGATCCACTCCTTCTGCGCGATGTACTCTTTCAGGATGTCCGTCTGGATCGTTCCGCCGAGCCTCTCGGCGGGCACGCCCTGCACTTCGGCGGCGGCGATGTACATCGCCAACATGATGGCCGCCGGGCCGTTGATGGTCATCGACGTGGTGATGGCGCCCAAGTCGATGCCGTCGAAGAGCACCTGCATGTCGCGCAGCGAGTCGATCGCCACGCCGCACTTGCCTACTTCGCCCAGCGCTCGCGGATGGTCGCTGTCGTAACCCAGCAGCGTCGGCATGTCGAAAGCCACCGAGAGCCCCATCTGCCCCTGCGAGAGCAGGAAGTGGTACCGCTCGTTGGTCTGCTTGGCCGTGCCGAAGCCGGCGAATTGGCGCATCGTCCAGAGACGTCCCTGATACATGCTGGGATGGATGCCGCGCGTGTACGGGTACTGCCCCGGCAGGCCGAGGTCGCGGCTCAAGTCCAGATGCGCGACATCTTCGGGACCGTAGATCGGCTTGGTCGGCAGATCGGAGATGGTGCGATCGAGCGCCCCGGAGCCCGCGCCGCTGCGCAGCGCCGCCTTCTCGTACTCGCCCTCCCAGCGGATCCGCGCCGCTTCGTACTCAGGGGTCGGCTTTGCGCCCAAACCGCTCGCGGTCGGGTCGGCGGCCGGCGCACCGGAAGCGGTGCGGTCCAACATCTTCGCCACTATCGTCGTTACCTTGTCTCGCTCTGTCGTGTGGTGGAAAAGCCTCGAACCATTATACTCCGGCCTCGCGATGGTGGACTATCTCCGCCTCGCTAGGGGCGTGCAGCCCCTTCACGGTGGCGCGTACGCGGGGGGCCAGGCGGGCAGCCGAGCCGGTAGCTTTGGGGTCGAAGCGCTGCAGGATCTGTTCGGCGGCCGCGTACGGGTCCAGCGCTCGATCTGCCACCCGCTCCATCAACCCCGAAGCCACCGCGCCGGCCATCGCGGCGTCGACGGCGTCGGCCAGGCGCCCCAAAATCAGGTTACGGACTCCGTGGGCGAAGGCGCTGGCCCGCTTCGTGCGCAGCTCCCCGCTCTCTTGAAGATAGGCGCGGTGCGACCAGAGGGCCTCCCAGAGCTCGCCGACCCCCTCCCCCGACATAGCCTGGGTCATCACCAGGGCGGGAGCCCAGCCCTGCCAGTCCAGCATCGTCATCATGATGCGGATCTCACGGCGCAGCTGGCCGGCCATCGGGTGGTCGGCTTTGTTGACGACGAAGATGTCGGCGATCTCCATGATGCCGGCTTTGAGCACCTGGATCGAGTCGCCCGAGCCGGGCTGGAGACAGACGACCGTCGTGTCGGCAACTTCGGCGATCTCGATCTCCGACTGCCCCACGCCCACCGTCTCGACGATCACCATGTCCTTGCCGAAGGCGTCCATCAGCATCACGGCATCGCCCGTGGCCCCGGCGATACCCCCCAGGTGGCCGCGGCTGGCCATCGAGCGGATGAAGACGTCGGGGTCCGTGAAATGATCGGAGAGGCGGATGCGGTCGCCCAGCAGCGCCCCTTGGGAGAATGGGGAGCTGGGATCGACCAGGATCAAGCCGACGCTCTTGCCTTCCTTGCGCGCGCGGGTGACCAGCGCGCCCGTCAGCGTAGACTTGCCGACGCCCGGCGGGCCGGTGATTCCGACCGTGAAGGCGCGCCCGGTTTCCTTGAAAAGAGCGGCGATCAGCGGGGCCGCGCCGCCGCCTTCGGCCACAGAGATTGCTCGGGCGAGCGCGCGCCGATCGCCTCGCTTCATACCTTCGACCACATCCAACGGGGAGCTCCTCCGAATCGGCTATGGGTTCGAAGGGAGCGGGGGAACCCCTACCGCGCGAGGCATTGGCGTGCTTGCGCGCGTACCTACGGCCATGGCGACCACGAGCCTCGGGCGCGTGACGCGGATCTTCTCCGCGCTGGCCCAGAGTCAGAAGCCCGGCACGCTCCT
The DNA here is from genome assembly GCA_004298665.1 of bacterium. Taxonomy (GTDB): domain Bacteria; phylum Vulcanimicrobiota; class Vulcanimicrobiia; order Vulcanimicrobiales; family SCRA01; genus SCRA01. The sequence continues at coordinate 2,042 of SCQY01000125.1, forward strand.
AGGGCGCGTGGCGGCGGAGCTCGGGCGCTTGCTCGATCAGCCTCTGGCGCTCGTGGCCCTCTCGGCTCCCGCCCACTACGTACTTGCCGCGGCCACCGGAGTCACCACCTCGCGGCGCCTCCAGCTGCGCCACACCCCGCTCGACCCCGGGCGCATTCCCATGCTGGCCGCCGCCGTGGCGCGCAACGCCCCCGTGCGCATCGAGACGACGGAACTGCCCTATCGCTGGCGTGAGGCACTCGGTCCGCTGGCGGTGCTGGTCCCCATCTGGAGCCGCGACCGGCGCGGCGGCTTCTTTCTGCTCCCCTCGCAGGGCGCGGAACGCGAAGAGATTCTGCTGATCGCCGAAGCCTTGGGCTATCAGACCGGCATCGCGCTCGAGAACGCCGAGCTGCTGCGCCGCGTCTCGCAGAAGGAGCAGGCTCTGCGCTCGATGGTGCGCTCGCAGATGGAGGCCCAGGAAGAGGAGCGCCAGCGCGTGGCCGGCGACATCCACGACGGCCTCACTCAACAGCTCGTGGGCATCTGGTATCGCGTTCATGCGTGCGAGCGCCTCATCGAGGCGGAGCCCGCGGC
>SCQY01000126.1 GCA_004298665.1 bacterium
CACGCGTTGCCGGTGGCATCCTCGGCAGGTGCCCTCATCGAGAGAGCATTATCGCAAGCGGCCTGCGGTCATCGGAAGACGTAACGGTACGCCGGAGCGCGCGGCGGATGCGCACGACTCCAAGAGGGGATATTATCAGAACGGCCGGGGGCTGTCAAACAGCCCCCAAGCCGAAGGTTTTTCTACGCTGGGACGGCGGTCTTCACGCGGTTGGGATCGATCTTCACGCCGGGGCCCATCGTCGAGCAGATCGTGATGCTCTTGAGATAGGTGCCCTTGGCCGCGGAAGGCTTGGCGCGATTGATCGCGTCGACCAGCGCGGCGAGGTTCTCCGCGAGCGCAGCACCCTCGAAACTCACCTTGCCGATGATCGTGTGGATGATGCCCGTCTTGTCGAGGCGAAACTCGACCTTACCAGCCTTGATGTCCTTGATGGCTGACGCGATGTTCGGCGTCACGGTGCCGGCCTTGGGATTCGGCATCTTCTGCGCGAGGATGCGGCCGAGGTTGGAGCCCACGGCACCCATCATGTCGGGCGTGGCAACGGCCACGTCGAACTCGGTCCAGCCGGACTTCACCTTGTCGATGAGTTCCTGGTCGCCCACGAAATCGGCGCCGGCGGCCTGAGCCTCCTTGGCCTTGTCACCTTTGGCGAAGGCGATGACGCGCACGGTGCGCCCCGTGCCGTTGGGCAGGAGCACGGTGCCGCGCACGTTCTGGTCGCTCTTCTTGGGATCGACGCCCAGGCGGATATGGACTTCAACCGTCTCGTCGAACTTCGCCGCGGCGATCTGCTTGACGACGCCCGTGGCCTCGGCCGCTTCATAGAGCCGCTCGACGTCGTACTGGGTAACCGCGTTGCGGTACTTCTTGCCCTGCGCCATTACGCCTCAACCTCCACGCCCATCGAACGCGCCGTTCCGGCGATGATCGCAGCAGCCGCCTCGACGTCGTTGGCGTTGAGGTCGGCCATCTTCTTCTGCGCGATCTCGCGTACCTGAGCCGACGTCAGCTTCGCAACCTTCTTGCGGTTGGGCTCCGCCGATCCGGACTCGATCCCGGCGGCCTTCTTGATGAGAAAGCTCGCGGGTGGAGTCTTGGTGACGAACGTGAACGAGCGGTCTTCGTAGACCGTGATCTCGACGGGGATGATCTCACCGGCCTGCTTTGCCGTACGCTCGTTGTACGACTTGCAGAACTCCATGAGGTTGATGCCGTGTTGGCCCAGCGCGGGGCCGACCGGCGGCGCGGGGGTGGCCTTGCCAGCCTGAAGCTGCAAGATCACCTTCGCGACTGCTCGCTTTGCCATGATCGTGTCGTCCTTTCGAAGGCGGAACATCTGCGTTCCGCCGCTTCTGCCACCAGGTGCCGGGTGGTCGCGGCATGCATTGCTCCGGGCCGCTCGGCCCGGAGTGCAACGCTATATCTTCTCGATCTGATAGAACTCCAGCTCCACGGGGGTTTCGCGGCCGAAGATCGAGATCAGCGCGCGCACCTTCTCCTTCTCCGGCTGGACTTCGTCCACGATGCCGGTGAAGTCGAAGAAGGGACCCGAGGTCACCTTGACGCGATCGCCCTTGGCGAACTCTACCTTGAGGCGCGGCGTCTCGATGCCCATCTGCTTGAGGATGGTCTTGACTTCTTTTTCTTGCAGCGGGAGCGGCTTCTCGCCGCCGCCGGGCGAGCCCACGAAGCCCGTCACGCCGGAGGTGTTGCGGACCACGTACCACGACTCGTCGTCCATGACCATCTCGACGAGCACGTAGCCCGGGAAGACCTTCTTGGGCGTGATCTTGCGCTTGCCGTCCTTGAACTCAACCTCGTCCTCCATCGGCACCAGGACGCGAAAGATCTTGTCCTGCATGTTCATGGAGTGGATGCGCCGCTCGAGATTGGCCTTGACTTTGTTCTCGTAGCCCGAGTACGTGTGGATGACGTACCAGTGCTTGAGCTGTTGTCGATCTTCAGACGTCGTCACGATAGCCTACCGCCCTTAGTGCCCGAG
>SCQY01000127.1 GCA_004298665.1 bacterium
CTAAAGCATCGGCGAAACCGGCCGCTCGACGGGGGCTAGTGCCGGGTTACCCGTCGAGCGCACGGTGAACATCCTGACTTCAGGTTTGTGGAGAGAACGGTACACAAGGCATGAACTGGCATCTCATAGCCGCGCAACTCCTTAATGGATTGGCGCTGGGATCGATCCTGGCGCTCGTTGCGCTCGGCTTGACGATCACTTTCGGCCTGCTGGGATTGGTTAATTTTGCGCACGGCGTCTTCTTCATGGTCGGCGCTTACGCAGGCTTCGTGACCTTTCAGTACACGCACTCGTTTGCACTCGCCGTGCTCATGGGCACGCTGGTCGTGCTGGTCGTGGGCGTCGTCGTCGAGCGCGTGGTGATCCGGCTCTTCTATCGAAGGCCGCCCGAAGACCAGATCCTCGTCACCTTCGGGCTCGCGATCGTCATCGTAGAGATCGTGCGCGCCATCTTCGGCGGGAAGACGCAACTCTTCCCCATGCCATCGTGGGGGATGGGTGCGACGAACCTAGGCTTCCTCGTCTATCCGAACTACCGCCTCCAAGTTATCGTCATCGCCGCGATCACCCTCGTCGCTATCTACCTCGTACTGTACAAGACGCGGCTCGGACTCATCGTTCGGGCGGGTATCGACGATAGCCTGATCGTCAACATCCTCGGGATCGACGTCACCAAGACGCTCTTGGCGGTCTTCGTCATCGGCGCGATGGTCGCGGGATTCTCCGGCGTGATCGACGCGCCGATCGTCGCCGTGGATCCCGACATGGGGGCATCGGTGCTGATCGAGTCGTTCGTGGTGGTCGTGATCGGAGGCCTCGGATCATTCTCCGGTTCGATCCTCGGCGGAATCATCGCCGGTGAGATCATCAGCATCACCACGATCTGGGCGCCCGACTACGCGCAGGTCATGCTCTACCTAGCGATGGCACTCGTGCTCATCCTGCGGCCCCAAGGGCTCTTCGGAACGGAGGGGCGGCTATGATGCTGCGCGCCATCGGCGATCGCTCGACCTGGCGCGTCGAACTCGCGATCGCCGTCTTCCTCATCGCCTTTCCGTGGGTCTTTCCGGTCATCGGCGGCTATGCGAATCTCGCAACCCGCATCTTGATCCTCGGACTCTTCGGCATTGGAATGGATCTCATCTTCGGCTACACCGGGATGCTCTCGTTCGGGCAAGCAGCGTTCTACGGCACGGGCGGCTTCGTAACGGCCTATCTTTTGAGCACGGGGATGCTCCACAACACGCTGGGCGCATTGGCCGCCGGCACGATCGCCGCGGCATGTTGCGGCATGATCATCGGCTACCTGTGCCTGCGTCAGTCCGGAGTCTACTTCGCCATGCTGACGCTAGCGTTCGGCGAAGTATTCTACTTCCTCGAGAACTCGCCGCTGGCGAAATGGACGGGCGGAGAAAACGGCCTTCCGGGGCTTCCGAAACCAATCATCCCGCTGGGCTTTACGACGCTGCACGTCCAGTCGAACCTCGCTCTGTACTACTTCGTAGCGATTTTGTTCTTCGTGGGCTACTGGGTAGCGCGGCGCATCGTGCGCTCGCCGATGGGAGCCGTGCTGCGCGCGATTCTCGAGAACCCCGCCCGCGCCGCGGCGGTGGGTCACAACGTTCCCAAGTACAAGCTGGCGGTCTTCACGATCGCCGCAGCATACGCCGGCATCGCAGGCGGCTTGCTCGGCATCTTCCAAGGATACATGCCTCCTGACGCCTTCTCCATCGATCAGTCCGGCGAGATCATCATCATGACCATCATCGGCGGTGCGGGAACGCTGATCGGTCCGCTGGTCGGTGCCGGGCTCTGGAGCTACCTGCGCGAAGCACTGCAGAATCTCCACGGCGTCGGAGCTTTCTGGAAACTGATTCTCGGCCTGCTCTTCATCGTGCTGGTCACGCTGTTCCGCCGCGGCATTACCGGCGGCATCACCGACAGCATCGGACTCTTTCGTCTGCGCCGCCGCACGGCAGCGGCACATGCCGAGGAAGCTCCCGCTGTTTCCGGGGAGGCGCAGCCATAATGGCGGCTCTGTTGGAAGCGCGCGAGATCGTCAAGCGCTATGGCGGCCTCACTGCCGTCAACGAACTCACGCTGACCGTCGAGCCTGGAACCGTGAACGCCTTGATCGGCCCCAACGGCGCCGGCAAGAGCACCCTCTTCAAGATGCTCAGCGGCGAAGTCCGGCCGACTTCCGGCGAGATCTTCTTCAAAGGCGCACGCCTGACGGGATTGAACGCCACCGAAGTCTGCCGCCGGGGCATCAGCAAGAGTTACCAGACCACGCAGATCTTTCCAAACTTCACCGTCGTCGAAAACATCGCGATCCCAGCCTTGGCGAACTTGCGCGGCTCCTTCCGCCTCGATCCTTTCCGGCGCATGCGTGGAGTGCGCGGCCTGGCCGACCTCGTCGGAAGCGTGCTGCATTCGATGGGCCTGGAGGAGCGCGCCGAGACGCGCGCAGGCGACCTCGCCTACGGCGAGAAGCGCCGGCTGGAGATCGGCCTCGCGCTCGCTACGCGCCCCGATCTGCTGTTGCTGGACGAGCCGACCGCGGGCATGAGCCCCGAAGAGTCGAAGAGCACCGTCGATCTGATCAAGGAGCTGCGCAAAAGCGTGACGATCGTCGTCGTCGAGCACGACATGGACGTCGTCTTCGAGCTGGCGGACCGCATCACGGTGATGCACGAGGGACGCAAGATCGCCGAAGGCCCGCCCAGCGAGATACGCGTCCACCCGGCGGTGCGCGAAGCCTATCTCGGAGGGACGTTGTGAGCCTACTGGAAGTCGAAGGCATCCACACCTACTACGGCGACTCTCACATTCTCTTCGACGTATCGCTGCGCGTGGAGGAGGGCGAGCTGGTTGCGCTCCTAGGACGCAACGGCTCCGGCAAGACCACCACGATGAAGACCTTGATGGGCGTGCTGAAACCGCGAGCGGGCGCGGTCCGCTTCGCCGGCGAGGCTATCGGCGGGCTCCCGCCTTACGAAGTTGCCAGGCGCGGCATCCAATTGGTGCCCGACGAGAGGCGCATCGTCCCCTCCATCACGGTCGAGGAGAACCTCCAGCTGGCTGCGCTGACGGCGCCCAACGCGTGGACGCTCGACCGCATCTATGAGCTCTTTCCGCGGCTGAAGCAGCGGCGCCGCAACATGGGGCGCGCGCTCTCCGGCGGCGAGCAGCAGATGCTGGCCATCGCACGCGCGCTGATACGGGATGCCCGGCTGATCCTGCTGGACGAACCCTTCGAAGGGCTAGCCCCCATCATCGTGCAGAACCTCATCGCCACCACGAAACTGCTTGCCGAGCAAGGTCGTACGATCGTGATCGTCGAGCAGAACGTCCGCGCGACGCTCGCGCTCGCGCACCGCTGCTACATCCTCAGCAAGGGACGAGTCATCTACGAAGGAACCCCGCAGGCGCTCCAGCAGGAGCCGGAGCTGATGCATCGCTACCTAGGCGTCTGAGTCACTTCGTCTTCGCAGGCCGCCTGGACGGGCGCGCCGCTGAACTCGATCGGCTCGAGACGCCGGCGATCGACGTTCAAGTCGAAGACGTCGAAACGATTGTAGTAGCAGGCGACGTCATGGAACTGCTTCTGCTCGATGCAGAGCGAGACGTCGATGTCGGCGTAGATGATGCCTTCGGCATCGCAGATGCTCTCGCCGATCTGCGCGCCGTCGGGCCCCATGAACATCGAGACGCTGCGCGGCGTGTGATCCAGCAGATCGCCGACACCGGGATCGATATCCACGAGGTAGTTACGCATCGCGGCATCCATGAACCCCGAGACCACGACGCTGAAGGCCTTGGCCTCGAACGAATGGGCGCCTGCGCGGATGCGCACCGCGGCTGCGATGTCGTAACGCCGCCCATCGGCAGGCGGGCGCGTCGGCCAGATGGGCGGCCACGAGGAGATGTGCACTTCCTCCGACTGGGCCATCAACGAGAAGCGCGCCAGGGGATTGGTGTTCTCACCGCAGATGAGGGCTCCGATGCGTCCGATGCGCGTGTCGACGACGCGCAGCCCCGCGCCGTCACCGTTGGCCCACACCATCTTTTCGAAGAACGTCGGAACCAGCTTACGATGATGGTTGAGCAGAACGCCTTCGTCGGAGATCAACAGGTTGCTGTTCCACAGGCCTCCGATGCTCGCCGAGCTCCGCTCGCTGAGGCCGATCGATACGAAGACGCCGGCTTCTCTCGCGGCCTCCATGATCCGCTGCACGTCGGGACCAGGAACGCGCACCGAGTTGTCGACCATCGCGCGAAAGAGTGCGTGGTTGTAGATAGGAGCCCACAGCGCTGCCCAGACGGGAAACGCCGGCACGTACGATTCCGGCAGCGTGACCAGCTGCGCGCCGTTGCGCGCGGCCTCGTGGATCGCGTCACATGCCTTGGCCACCGTCTTCTCGGCGTCCAAGAAGACCGGGGCCAGATGCGCAGCGGCGGCCTTGAACTTCGGGTACTGCATGCTCGGTACTCTTTTCCGCCACCCGAGCGAATCCTCGGCGAAGGGGCGCGAGCCCACGACGCGAACGACGGCGCGTGATGGCCGGATGAGCACGAAGAGCGCTACCGTTCCCACGCCGTATCTCCCGCTCTCGTTCTTCGCGGCGGGGATCTTGGCGCTCGGTCTTGCCGCGCTCGCGCTCGCGCTCGACGCGCTCACGCCGCTGGCAATCCTCCACCTCGTGGCGGTGGGGTCGTTCGCCACCATCGCCATGGGGGCGCTCTACCAGTTCGTGCCCGTGGTTGGGATGCTGCCGCTGCGCGGCATACCCTTGGGCTTCATCCACCTTCCGCTGGCCATCGCGGGGACGGCGCTCTTGGTTTGGGGCTTCACGCAAGGTGCCTTCACCGTGGTGGCGGCGGGCGGAATCCTCCACGTCGTTGGCGTGCTGCTGCAGGCCGGCGTGCTGGCAGCGACGCTGCGCGAGGGTTCGCCAGCCATCACGGCGCGCGGTGCAGCGCTTGCCCTGGGCGGCTTCGTGGCTACGGCGGCGCTGGGCATCGCTATCGCTCTTGGCGCGGGAACGCCCAGCGGCGGGTCACTGATCGGCGTCCACGGCATGTTCGGCCTGGGCGCGTTCTTCGGCACGCTGATCGTGGCGGTGACCTTTCGCCTCTTGCGGATGTTCGAGCGCTTCAGCCTAGAGCCGCGCGCGCTGTGGCTGGAGATCGCCGTCGCAGCGACGGCCATCCTGGCTGCGCTCCTGCCGCGCCTCGGCGTTCCGCTCTTGGCGGCAGCCTCGCTCGCCTTCGCCTTCAATCTCGGCGTGGTCGCCAAGCACCGCAACCCCGCCTACCAGCGTGAGACGCTGCTCTATGCCCTGACGTCGGGCTTGGCGGGATGCATCGCCGCCTTCGCGGCACTCGCCGGAGCGATGGCGATGGCCGTCGTCTTCGCGCTCTGGCTCTTCGTCGGCACGGCGGTGGTGGGCTATCTGCAGCGCATCATCCCGTTCATCTGGTGGATTCGTCGCTCGCGGCTCGAGGGAACGCGCAACATCCC
>SCQY01000128.1 GCA_004298665.1 bacterium
GAGTCCGGCGCGCGTCTTTGCTGTCGACGCCGTCGTAGATATCCACCACACCCTTATTTTTGAACTCCACGCCATATTGTAGCATATCGCGCAACAGGAGTCATCCTGCGCGGGCGTCTCGCCGCGTGTGGAAGCGCAACCCGACTTCGAAGACGCGGCCGGCGGCGTAGTGGTTGCCTTGCGCATTCAGGTACGTGATCAGATAGCGGTCGTTGAAGACGTTGAGCACGCCGATGGTGAGCGCGGCGCTGGGTCCGAGCGCGATGCCCTTCTGCATGTCGAAGGTTAGGTGCGGCGGAACCTTGCAGTCGTCAGTGGCCGGCTGGCAGTACGACGACGAGAGGCCGCTGCCGTACTCACCGTCGAGCGAGAGCCAGCCGCCCCGCGCGTCGTTGCGCAGCACGCCTCCACTGGCGCTCCAGCGCTGATCGTGGTCGGCCGGCGTCCAGTCCGTTGACGAGCCGAAGCACGGCGCCAGGAGCTGGGTTTCGCAGCCCTGGTTGACGGCGCGCGTGCGCGTCACGGAGAGGTAGACGCGGCCGCCGTCGCGCAGCGGCTGCTGGTAGGTGGCAGACTGCGTGGAGATGCTCCCTCGGGCGTAGTTGATGTCTTGATGGAGCGCCGTCGTGCCGACCTGCGTGTCGTCGATCAGATCCGTTGCACTCTTCTGCGCCACGCGCAGGCCCAGTTCGCCTTGGCCCAACGGTAGGTGGCCGCCGATCTCGACGTCGGTATCGCGTTGCGGCTTGAGATCGAATGGCGCGATGGTGGGCTGAAGCAGCACGTTCAGCTCGTGCGCCGCCGACGGCGAGACGTTCTCCAGCGAGAACGGGGTGAAGAAGCGCCCGGCGTAGAGATAGACAGCGGCGCGCGAGCCGTAGAGGCGTGTCAGTTTCACGCGCGGGCTCAGCTGCGAGAAACCGCGGTCGAACTCCGTGGAGAAAACCTGGAAGCCGTCCCAGCGCAGGCCGTAGTCCAACCGCCAGCGCGGTCCCATGCGCCAGGCGTCTTGCAGGTAGGCGGATTCCGTATGGCCGACGTTCGGCGCGTCGTCGGTCACGGTATTCGGGGCGCCGGAGCTCAGAAGCGTGATCCGATAGAGCTTCTGCACGTCGGCGGCGTCGTAGAGCGCCCCGGCTCGCACTTCGTGCCGCGCGCTGCGCACGACGTCGTCGACGTCGATGGTCACATCGCGCGAGGTGCGATCGGAGAAGAGCGAGTAGCCGACATCGTTGACCGGATCGCCGAAATCACGAATGCGGGAGCGCTTGAACGCCACGCCATAGGTGAGCGCGCCGTCGCTGCGCAGCGCGTAATGGTACTGCAGATTGAGGAAGGCGTCATCCTGCGTCTCGCTGTCGTCGGTCGCAGCTGGCTGCCCAGCGGCAACGTCGCTCGGGATCTGAAACGCTTGATACGAATGAGAGAGGCTGGCGTCCCAGAAGTCGCGGCCGCGAGGCAGCGTGTAGCGAATGAATTGGTTCGCGTTACCGCCCCGATCGTGTACGGCCGCGAAGTTGGGCGGATCCAGCGCACGATCGCTTTGCTCGTTGCGCACGTCCACAACCAGCGAGCCCGCGCCAAGCGGCGCGTGGTAGCCCATGCGTGAGTCGAGATGGCCGTACGAGCCTCCCAGCACCGAGCCGTCGAAACCCGGCGAACCGTTGCCGACCCGGGTGTTGATGTTGACGACGGCGGCGAAGCGCCCGCCGTACTGCGCGGGATAGGCTCCCTCCAGCACGTCCATGAACGAGATGTCGGTGGGATCGATCTCGCTGCCGATCTCGCGATTGAGCTCCTGCGGAACGGGGACGCCGTCGACTACGTAATTGATGTCGCCATGGTCGCCGTTGATGTGCACTACGCCGTTCGCACCGCGCGCTGCGCCGGGGAGCTGCAGCAGGACGCCCGGGAGGGAACCGCCTGCCGGGGAGCGCGCGAGCTGCGTTTGATTGAGTACGATGTCCGTGCCGCTGCCGGCGATGCTCGGGGCACGGACCACGCGCACGGAGCCGACGACTTTCAGCAGCCCGATCGTCACCGTCGCGCCTTGGCTGCCCAGATCGACCTGCACCACGCCTTCGCCGCCCGG
>SCQY01000129.1 GCA_004298665.1 bacterium
GCTCTCCGAAGGGGGCGTCAAGGCGCCGCGGGAGGCCTGGATGGCCGGAGCGGCGCCGCAGCCGAGGTGACCGAGCGCGCAGGAGCGCGCGCGAGGGAACGTCCCCCGGAGGAGAGTGCCTCGTACGTGCGAGCGTGGCGGGATGCGGGCGGTTCTAGTGCAGGACGTCGATCTCGTCGGCGTTGAGCGAGCCGTCGGCTTGCGACTGGCCGCGCACGCGAACCTTCATGCCGTTCTGGAGCGTGGTACCGGTTGGGTTGATGACGGTGCCTTGGTGGAGGTGCACCTGGCGGTACGTGGAGCCGCTGGTCGTCACCTGGAGATCGAAGCGCCGGAAGTAGGTTACCGTTCCGGTGATATCGTTCTGGTGATTGAGAATCGCTTGCTGGAGATTGAGCGTAAAGCCCTGCACGGCTTGATTGATGATCTCCTTGAGCACGTCGGCGCTGGGGAGCGTGACCCCCGCCGGTGTGGCGGTAGCTGACGGGGAAGGCTCCGGCGTAGGCTGAGCGAGAGCGGGATTGCCTGCGGCGAGCAGGACGGCGGCCAGCGCGAATGCTGGAGCGATGCGGTGCGTCATGTGTCGAGAACGCGCGTGCGGTGCTTGGCGTTCCGCAGGAAGCGCCGGCTCGCCTTGCTAGAGCGGGCGCGTCTGACCGTAGAGGAACGTCTCGAAGCCTTCGCTGCGGTAGAGCGCGAGGGCCGCGGTGTTCTGTGGGGCTACGGAGAGCTGAATCCGTGCATGCCCGAGTTGGCGCCCCCACCGGTAGGCTCGGCGCAGGAGGCGGCGCCCCGTGCCGCGGCCGCGCGCTCTGCGCGTGACGTAGAGCGTGAGCACGACCGTGTAGCGCTCGAGCGACCAAGGGTCGCCGCGCTCCTCCAGCCAGACGTGGCCAACATAGCCGAGCTCGTCTTCGGCGACGAAGAGGGCGCGGCGCGCTGCTCCGTCGGCGCGCAGGCGCAGATCGAAGCGGCGCGCGCGCGCCCGGAACGTGAGTACGGGGATGGCCGGAGCGTAGCGTGATGCGAAGGAAAGCCAAGCGGTCTCGGCGTTCCCCCGCGTCACGCGGCGCCAATCGCTCTCGCGACCGGCGCGGATGCGCATGGGTCTTAGCGCCTGCTAGCGGCGGCGGCTGCCGCCGCTTCCCGAGTGCTCGCGGCGCCCGCCGCCGCCACGCTGGCTGGGCGGCGGACCGACTTCCACGCTCTCGTCGATCGAGCCGTCGGCCAGGACGCCCTTGCGGGTGAGGTTGATACGGTTTTGCGCGTCGATCTCGATCACTTTGACCATGATCTCGTCGCCGATGTTGACTTCATCCTCAACGCGCTCCACGCGCGAAGGTGAGAGCTGGCTGATGTGCACCAGACCTTCCTTGCCCGGCAGAATCTGCACGAAGGCGCCGAAGTTCATGATGCGCGTGACGGTGCCGAGGTAGACTTCGCCGGCCTTGATTTCCTTGGTCAGGCTCTCGATGATCTTCTTAGCCTTCGCCGCGGATTCGCCGTCGGGCGAAGAGATGAAGATACGGCCGTCGTTCTCGATGTCGATCTTGACGCCCGTCTCGGCGGTGATCTTGTTGATCATCTTGCCGCCGGGTCCAATGACGTCCTTGATCTTGTCGGGGTTGATCTGCACGATGATCATCCGGGGCGCCCATGCGGAGAGATCCGAGTGGGGGCCGGAGATCGTCTCTTTGAGCTTGCCGATGATGAACTTACGCCCGGCGTTGGCCTGCTCGAGCGCCTTGCGCATGATCTCGAGCGTGATGCCTGAAACCTTGATGTCCATCTGAATGGCGGTGATCCCGTCCTCGGTACCGGCCACCTTGAAGTCCATCTCGCCTAGAGCGTCTTCCAGGCCCTGGATATCCGTCAGCACGCGCCAATCCTTGCCGTGCATGATCAGACCCATGGCCACGCCGCCGACATGCTTCTTGATCGGCACGCCCGCGTCCATCAGAGAGAGCGTAGAGCCGCAGACGCTGCCCATCGACGACGAGCCGTTGGACTCGAGCGTCTCCGACATGAGGCGCAGCGTATAGGGGAACTCGTCGATCGCCGGCAACACCGGGATCAGCGCGCGCTCTGCGAGATGGCCGTGGCCGATCTCGCGGCGTCCGGGGCCGCGCATCGGGCGCGTCTCACCCACCGAGTACGGCGGGAAGTTGTAGAAGTGCATGTAGCGCTTGCCCTCGACGTCCACGATCGTGTCG
>SCQY01000130.1 GCA_004298665.1 bacterium
CGCGGTGCCGACAACCAGATCTACGCGACGGCACAGGGCGCCGTCTCCATTGGCGGGTTCTCCGTGCAGAACGTGGGCGCCGGCACGAACTCGGTTACTCAGAACCATCCCGCGGTAGGGCGCATCCCGGCCGGCGCGCTGATCGCCCGCACGGTGACCACACCTCTGCAGCAGAATGACGGCTCGTTCAACTACGCCTTGCTCCAGCCGGACTTCACGACGGCGGCGAATCTCGCGCGCGCCCTCAACCAGCGCTTCGGCGGCGGGACGGCGCACGCAGCCGATGAGGGGACCGTGCAGGTTCAGCTTCCGCCGTCCTATCGTAACAATGAGGTGGACTTCCTGGCCCAAGCCGGAGACCTCGACATCCACGCGGGGCAGATCGCCAAAGTCGTGCTCAACGAGCGTACCGGGACGGTCGTCATGGGCGGGGATATCACCCTTGCGCCGGTGGCGATTGCTCACGGCAACCTTTCGATCACGATCACCACCACCAACACCGCCGTGCCCTCCGGGCCGTTCTCCAACGCTCCGGGCCAGACGCAGACGAATACCAAGATCACCGTCAACGAGCAGAAGCGCCGGCTGATCTACCTCAACGGCGAGCCGACGCTCGCGCGCGTGGTTCGTGCCCTCAATACTCTGGGAGTCTCCCCCCGCGATCTGATCGCTATTCTGCAGGCGCTTCACGCCTCTGGGGCCCTGCAAGCCGATATTGAGATCATCTGATGGACATCAAGCGTACCGATCAACCGCCCAAAGCCTTGGCCCCTGAAGAGCAGCAGGCGCTATCCCGCCTTCACGATGCGGCCAAGGCTTTCGAAGGCGTCTTCATGGGGATGCTGATGCGCGAGATGCGCAAGACGGCGCCAAGCGATGGGATATTCGGCAAGGCCTCGGCGTCCGAGCAAACCTTCTCCGAGATGCTCGACCAGCAGCGGGCAAACCAGATCGCCGATAGCGGGAGCCTGGGAGTGGCCCGGATCATCGAGCGGGAGCTCCGGGACGCGGTTCTTTCGGATGCCTCCGCCGAGGCGAAGTCAAAGCGCGTGGATGGGGAATTCTAATGTCGAAGAGAGAGTATCTCCTCCCTAAACTGGCCTCGACGGGGAGCCGATGGACCGAAATATGGAGAGGCGGTTCTCGAGAAGGGCGGCGCATCGATGAGGATCAGCGCTACGGAGTTGCAGAGCGTGATCGCCGTCTACAAGACCGGTGGGCTGGCGCGATCGCGGGGCGGCGCGGCCGTGATGGATGCGGCGGAGATCTCGCTGGACGGAGCCGCTCTCTTGGCGATCCGCAAAGCCTACGACCGTCTTCCCGACGTGCGCGAGGAACGAGTGCGCGAATTGCGCCGCCGCGTGAGCGAGGGCAAGTACTACATTCCGACCGAAGAGATCGTCGAGAAGATCTTGGGACGGCTGACCGTCGACTCCATGTTCTGAATTGCAACTGCGCGCGCAAGCCCCACGAATGGAGCGCAGCGGCGCTGGCGGCGGCGGGTCTTCAATCCGGCGCGAGTGCGCCGGAACGGTTCAAGGATCGGGGTCCCCACGAATGGAGCGCAGCGGCGCTGGGGGCGGCGGGTCTTCAAACCGGCGCGAGTGCGCCGGAACGGTTCAAGGATCGGGGTCCCCACGAATGGAGCGCAGCG
>SCQY01000131.1 GCA_004298665.1 bacterium
CGTAAACTCGGCGGGGACCCCGTCGTGTTGAAAGCCCCCTCCCGGGGGGCGAAGGCACTTCGCGCCTTTCTTATCTTCCGTTGAACGCCGCTGCCCGCTTTTCAAGAAAGGCGCTGGTGCCTTCTTTGATATCTTCGGTGTTGACGAGGAGACCGAAGTTGAGCGCTTCGACGGCAAGGCCCTCGGCAAGGGTCACGCCGATGCCTTCGTTGATCGACTGTTTGGTCAGTTCGACAGCCAGCGGCGCCTTCGATGCGATGAGCTGCGCGATGCGCTTGGCCTCCGGAAGCAACTGATCGGCGGGTACCACTTTCTCCACCAATCCGATGCGCCAGGCTTCCTGCGCGTCGATCATCTCACCGGTCAGGCAAAGGTACATGCCCATCCCGCGACCCACGAGGCGCGGCAAACGCTGCGTTCCGCCGTAGCCCGGGCAGAGGCCGAGATTGACCTCGGGCTGTCCGAACTTCGCCTTCTCCGAAGCGATGCGGAAGTCGCCCGCCATGGCCAGCTCACACCCGCCGCCGAGGGCGAAGCCGTTGACCGCAACGATCACGGGCTTGCGCATGCGCTCGACTTTCTTGGTGAGCGATTGCCCGTAGCGCGCCTTTCGCATGCCTTCGACGGCGCTAGGCAGCGCGTTGAGCTCGGCGATGTCGGCCCCCGCCACGAATGCCTTACCGGCGCCGGTGAGGATGACGACGCGTACCTGGGCGTCGTTGTTGGCGTCATCCAGAACCTCCGCCAACTCCTTGAGCGTTTGCTCGTTCAGTGCGTTGAGCTTATCGGGACGGTTGATGGTGATGGTCGCCACCGCTCCGTCCTGCTCGATCAGGAGGTTCTGATACTCTAGTTGACTGAGCATTGGTCTCGTGACTCCGTCTGTCGAAGGCTGCTAAGTAGCGGAATATTCGTAGAAGCCTTTGCCGTTCTTGCGGCCGTAGTGTCCCGCCAGCACCATGCGCTTAAGCAGCGGCGGCGGGGCGAACATCGGGTCCTTGAACTCCTCGAACATGATCTCGGCGATGTAGTACGTCGTGTCGAGTCCGACGAAATCGAGCAGCGTGAACGGACCCATCGGGTAGCCGCATCCCAGCTTCATGCCTTCGTCGATGTCCTCGAGGCTTGCCAGGCCCTGCTCGTAGACGCGGATCGCATAGAGCAGGTAGGGCACCAGAAGACGGTTGACGACGAAGCCCGGCGTGTCCTTGGCGAGCACCGCGCGCTTGCCGAGGCGCCCAGCGAAGGCAGTCAAGGCGGCGATCGTGTCATCGGAGGTTTCGATCGTCCGCACGACCTCGACCAGCCGCATGAGCGGCACGGGGTTGAAGAAGTGAAGGCCCGCAATGCGATCGCGGCGTTTGGTGGCTGCAGCCATCTCGATCACGCAGAGGCTCGACGTGTTGGAGCAGATGATTGCGTGAGCGGAAAGGAGGCTGTCGAGGCGCCCGAAGAGCTCGCGCTTGACGTCCATGTTCTCGATGACCGCTTCGATCACGAGATCGCAGTCCTTTAGATCGTCGAGTGTGGTGGTCGTCTTCAGACGTGCCAGCGTTGCGTCGCGATCGGCGGCGGCGAGCTTTCCCTTCTCGACGAACTTCTCAAGCGATCCCTTGATGCCGGCTAGCCCTTTGTCGAGTGCGGCCTGGCTCACTTCGTAGACGACGGTCTCGAAACCGCTCGATGCACACGCCTGCGCGATGCCCGAGCCCATGAGCCCAGATCCGCAGACACCGACCTTCTTGATCTCCACGATGCCGATATCTCCTGTTAAGGTTCGTCCGGAAACTCGGCGGGGTTCGTCACCCTAGGGCTGGAACCTGCGCAACGGCCGTGATATAACCTATCACGAAGGGAGCCGGAAGGGCTCGCAACATCGGAGGCCGGGAGGTTGTGGGGATGACGCGGACTGCCTACCACGAGGCGCTGGAGCGCACGCGCTTGGACGTGCTGCGCATGGGCGCGTTGGCAGAGGAGGCCGTGCGCAACGCCATCGCCGCAATGGATCGCCGGGACACGGAGCTCGCCCGCCGCGTCATCTCCGGCGACGATCCGCTGGACGATCTGCGCCGCCGCGTAGAATCGGCCTGCATCGAGCTGCTCTGGCGCCAACAACCCCTTGCCGGCGAGCTGCGAACGATCGCCGCGATGCTCGAGACGATCGTCGACCTAGAGCGCGTTGGCGATCACGGCGTGGAAGTCGCCAAGCGCGCGATCGCCATTGCGGACCTCCCCGTGCGCCCCGCCAACGTCGAGATAACGAAGATGGGGACGATCGCTGCCGACATGCTGCACGATGTCGTGGTGGCCTTCGCCGAGCAGGACGCCGATATCGCGCAGAGCGTGATCGACCGTGATGATGAAGTCGACGTACGCTACCACAACGGCATCCACGCCCTTCAGGAGGCCATGGAGGCGGATCCCCGCATGGTACCTGCCGCTACCCAGATGCTCTTCACGCTCGGTTCCGTCGAGCGCATCGGTGACCGTGCTCAGAACATTGCCTGGCACGTCAAGGAAATGCTCGTCTAGGATATCTCGGTGCGCTAGGCCCCGTGCTGGCCGCGCAGGAAGCGCACCGGATGCGGGTGCGGCCGCGTACCCAACCGCGCGGCAGCGTGCTCGACGCGAAATTCAGCCCTCGGAACGACGCTGATGGAGCCGTCGATCTCCAGGACCGCCAAACCCACTTCGCCGAGATCGTAGATGCCGTGCTCGCGCATCGCCGTTTCGATCTCCTCCGGGGTAACCAGCTCGCGGCGGCAGTTGCGCTCGAGGATTGCGCCATTGCGCACCACGATGGTGGGCTCCCCTTCGATCAGCTTGCGGGCCTGCTTGTTGTAGAAGGTAAGGCGGGAGACGGTGCCGTTAGCCAGCAGCAGCACCGCCGCTGCCACGACGCCTCCGGTGAGCGAGGTGTCCGGTCCGGTCATCGCATTCTGCACGGCATTGCTGATCATCAGCAGCAGCACCAGGTCGAAGAGCGTCATCTGCCCGATCTGGCGTTTTCCCGTCAGGCGCACGCCGATCAACAGGACGAGATAGACGATGGCGGTCCGCAGTGGGATCGACCACCACGGACCGCCGAACGCGAGGATGTCGTGCCAGGGGTGGGAGCTCATGCCCCGCCGTCGTGGACGGCACAGGGCGCCATGATCGCATCGGACATGCCGTGGATCAAGCGCTTGTCCGCCGGGACCACGGTGGCGAGAATGCCGCCGAGCCGCGCCTCCTCACCCTCCACGAAGTAGTAGGGGCAGAGACGCACGCGGCCATCCATCGTGCGAAGCTCGCCGGCGCCGGGATCGAAGAACTGCACCTGCACGCGCCGGCCCTTATGGAAGCGCTGCAGGATGTGCGGCGTCCGTTCGAAGGCGTCCAAGCCGTCGTGGAGCGCCTTGGCCCAGGCCTCTTTGGTGAGGTCGTTGGCCACCACGACCCCGCGTGACCCCCATGCGGCGGCATCGAAGCCCGAGGGCTTGATGACGAAATCGCGATCGCCCTTGCTCAGCGGCAGCAGGTCGTCCCAGGCGAAGACTGCCTTGCCGTCGGCGGTGAGGCCGGCGATGGTCGCCTGCGCGGGCAGAGGCTGGGGATCGAGGACCCACGTTTGCGGGAAGAGCCGCGAGAGATTGGAGAAGGCCGGTTCTCCCAGCTCGTTCTTCCAGAACGGTGCCAGTCGCGCGTGGTGCAGCAACGCGAAGAGCAGCTTCTCCTCGAGATGCGCCTTGGCCGGCGGAGTCATGGTCACGCGGCCGTGACGCGCTGCATAGAGCATCAGCTCTTGCTTGGGGACGTTGAGCAGGTCGAAGAGCTCGAAGAAACGGTAGACGACGTCGACGCGTTCCTCACGGCCTTCCGGCAGGCGCAGGAAGATCGCTTCCTCGGTGAAGGCGATATCCCGCGGATGGACGGCATAGGCATCGAGGTAGCCGCCGTCGCGCAAACTTTGCGTGAACCAGTCCATCTCGGCGCGGTAGTCTGCCGATTCGTCCGAGACCACGATCGCCGCCGTGGGACGTTCGACGCCCGACGCATCGGCGATCATCGCGGCGAAATGTTCGAGCATTCCGTCGCCGCCGCCGACCACTTCGTCGCCGAGCTCGCAGTACGTCTGAGACATTGCGCCGACAAAACCCATGCCGCCGGGGACACTGTCGAGTTCACTTGCCACGAAGCCGTCGTCGGTGAGGATGAGGTCTGGGCGAATCACGCCCGGTACGGCGTGCTTCCAGCGGTTCTGGCGCGCCAGCTTGACGATGTGCTCGGGCTTGCCGCGGTCGAGGTATTCGGCCACGAAGGCCGGCGCGCTCCCCTTCGCGCTCTGCAAGTAGAGCTTGTTCACCGCGCGGTAGAAGGCCAAGAGATCGTGGCCAAGGCGCTCGATGCGCGCGAAGGTCGCGGGTGAAAGTGCGAACGGCTCCGGGGAGAGTCGCCAGGCGATCCCCTCTTCTACGCCGAGCCCTTTGAAGAGGCCGGGGGCGAGGTTCTCGCGCAGGTAGTCGACGCGTTCGCGAGCCGTTCGTTGTTGCAGATGCATGCTGCAGGACACAGAGTACTCCTCCGAGCCTATCGACAACAGCCCGGGATCTTGCTGCTGCTGAGGTAGATATAGCGACGGCGCACCATTTCGGAGCCTAGATACCCATCTCAGGCGAGTGGGGTTGCACCTTCGGGCAAGGGTGGTCCGTCAATCTCACAGGACGGGAACGGCGCCTGGAATCAGGAGGGCGCTCTCCGGCACCACCCCGCCGTTGCCATACACGAAGCTGACGTGGAGCATGCGGTCGATGCCCAGCCCCTGGAGCGGAAGGTCGTCGGAGAGGCGGCCGCTGCCTCCCGCCAGCAGAACGTCCTTGGTGACCGTACGATCGAGGGAGCCGCCGGAGCCGACCAGATTCTCCGAGAGGGAGATGCGCGCGACCTCACCGGCTCCGCTGCGCTCGTGGCCGACGCTGGTCACGCAAAAGGTCGCCTTGACGCTCTGGCCTTGGATCGAGAGGGTCTGGACCCGGCAGACGGGGGCGGCCAGTGCCGTCGCGAGGAGTCCTAACCAGAGTGCTCCGCTGCAAGCGGCTGCGAATCGTCTCATCATCACATCTATGAAACTCCGATCCTCAGCGTTTCGTGCCGCCGGCTAGCGTCCCGATCAGCCGATCGGCCAGCCGCTCGAGGGCGGTCCCTTCGAGCTTGCGCGCCAGCTCCTCGGGGATTCCCCGTCGCCCCCACCAGGCCCCCGCCAGCGCCCCGCAGACTCCTCCGCAAGCGGCACCTAAACCGGTGCGCGCGGCGATGAGCAGGGCCTCCACGGTATCCTCTGCTTGGTAGAAGCTCCAGACCCCGGCCCGGAGCGAGCGCAGCGGCTCCGCGCCGGCTGCCAGGCGGTCGGCGTCCTCCAGCGGTGCCGAACGCATGGCGGTGCCGGCGGCCGCCGGAGCCGCCTCTGCTGCTTCGTCGAGTGCCGCGAGGCGATCGCCGTCGAAGAGCGCTGCGACCAAGAGGGCGAACGCGATGGCTGCCTCGGCCGTCTCCGGCGGTACATCGGCGTAGAGCGCGGCCACGCGGTGGCGCAGCGCGGCAGGCTGGAAGGCGGCGGTGAGCGCTATCGGCAAGGCGGGCAAGACGGATCGATCGATCTCGCGGCCACTAGCGGGCCCCTCGCCGACTGCGAGGGCGCACTCCATCCCTGGCCCCAAGCTCCAGCGGCCACGGCGCAGCCGCCCCTCGAGCGTGGCGGTGTCGGGGGCGCCGGCGTGCTCAAAGCGGGCAAGCGCCTCGCCCAGCGCCGCCCCCAACAGGGCGCCGCGTAGGCGATCGCCGTCGTCCATCGGCTGCTGCATCGGCTCAGACTTCCATGCTGTCTGGGCGCCACCCCCCGTGGTTGCCTGTCGTGATACGATAGGGTCTACGCCTCTGCGAGAGATAATGAATCCTATCACTGCCATCGACCTGGTCGCCCTGGATCTCGACGGAACCCTGCTCTCCAGCAACGAGCAGATCAGCCCCCGCAATCAGCGAGCGATCGCCGCCCTGCTCGCGACGGGCACTCGCGTGGTGATCGTCACCGGGCGCGGCGCCGACACCCCCGTCCGCATCGCCCACGAACTCCAGCTGGATCAATTCCCGATCATCTGCTGCCACGGTGCCCTCACCCGCGATCTCGCGACGGGGAAGACGCTGGGGCATATCCCCGTGCCGCTCATCTACGCGAAGCCGATCATCGAGTTTGCGGAGCGGGAGAGCCTGCCGATCGCGGTCTACGCCGAGGATCACTTTTGGCGGCTGGAGGGGCAGCAGGCGCTGATGAGCGACATGAATGGGCCGGCCTGGCGCGAGACGCCGTCGTTCACAACGCTCCTGGGAAGCCCGCCCACCTTCATACGCTTTCTCGGCGCCGAAGGCGCGGACGCGGTGCGCAAGCGCTTCGGCGATCTGCCTCTCAATTTTCGCACCGAGCGCTGGTTCGAGTTCGTCGAGTGCGTGGTGTTGGATCGGCGCGCCGGGAAGCGGGAGGCACTCGCCGATCTCTGCCGGACCTACGAGATTCCCCGCGAGCGCGTGATGGCGATCGGCGACTCGCGCAACGACGTGCCGATGCTGCAGTGGGCGGGAATCGGTGTGATCATGGGGAACGCGCTCCCCGAGGTGCGTGCGATGGTAGCGCTGGAGACTGCGACGAACGACGACGACGGCGTGGCTGAAGCTATCGAGCGCTACGTGTTGGGCGGAACGCTCGGCGATGCGAGGTCCGCGTGAGAGTCCACGTGATAGCCTTCGCCCGCGCCCGCGAGTTGTTGGGCGCCGGTGAGTTGAATCTGGAGATCGCGGAGAGTTCCACACTGACGACGCTCCGGGAGCGCCTCCAGCGCGAGGCACCGCGCTTAGGTCAGTTGGGGACCAGTCTGCGCCTGGCGCGCAATGGTACCCTTGCCGCTGATAGCGAGCCGCTGCGCGACGGAGACGAAGTGGCGCTCCTTCCGCCGGTCAGCGGCGGGTAGGGGGCGATCGTGTTCGAGAGCGTGAGCGTGGGGCTGGGATCCGACCCGTTGGATCCGGCTGTCCTGGCGGAGCGCGTCCGCAGCGATGGCTGCGGCGCCGTGGTGACGATGGTCGGGGTCGTGCGCCGTACCTCCGATGACGGCCGGCCGGTATCGGGCATGGAATACGAGGCCTACCACGAGATGGCGATGCGCGAACTGCGCGCGATCGCCGACGAGGCCCGCGCGAAGTGGCCCGAGTGCAACGTCGCCATCGCCCATCGTGTGGGAAGCCTGCGCATCGGGGAGGCTAGTGTCGTGGTGGCGGTCGGTTCGCCGCACCGGGGCGAAGCCTTCGATGCCTGCGAGTTCTGCATCGACGCGCTCAAGGCGCGCGCCGAGGTCTGGAAACGCGAGCACTATGCCGACGGTGCGGATGCGCGTTGGCTGGAGAACCGCACGCACCAGCGATGAATCTAACGCTCGAATATCTCAATGCCGGCGGCCGCCGTATCGCGACGTTGATCTACGATCCGCCGCAGCCCAAGGCGATGACGCTTGTCCTCGGACACGGGTACTCGAGCTCCAAACAAAATCTCGACTTCCTGGCAGGCTTCGTAGCGCAGCACGGCTTCCGGACGGTGACGTTCGATTTCCCCGGGCACAAGCTCGGTGCCAGCGGCGGGCGTCTGGAATCGTTCGAGACATGCTTGGAGACGATGGCTACGGTGGTTGAGCACGCCATGCAGCGCTTCGGGGGCGAGACGTACGTCGGGGGACACTCGCTGGGGGCCGCGACGGCGTTGCGCATCTGCGGCGGCGATCCGCGTTTGGCAGGCTGCATCTCCATCGCCACGGGGCGCGACATCGGCGCGAACCTCGACCAGATCCAAGCGCGCGGCCCGCTCTCGTTTCGCGCCGCGTATGTCGACGGCGTCAGCCTCCCCGAACTCATCGAGCAGATGAGCGTCGAGTCGATCGATGCCGCGCTCGACGGCATCGCGGGGCGCCCCCTGCTGGTCGTTGCCGCGGCGCACGACATGATCGCGCCGCGCAGCCAAGTTGAGGCGCTCTTCGAGCGCGCATCCGAACCCAAGCGCCTGCGGGTGATCGAAAGCGACCACACCACCGCAGCGAGCAACAGCAAAGCGGCCGTTCTCGCGTGGCTGCGCGAGCACTCGTGATGGAACGCGCGCACGGGACCTGACGACTCGAAATGCAGGAGTCGATTCTGCTCTTCGGGCTTCTCCTGGCGATCGTCGCGGTCGCCCTGATCGCTAAACGCCTCTCGCTCCCGTACCCGATCGCCTTCGTCATCGGCGGCCTGCTGCTGGCGCTCGTCCCCGGCCTTCCGCCGGTGGACGTCCAGCCCGACGCCATCTTCTTGATCGTGCTTCCGCCGTTGCTCTACATGGGCGGCTGGAACACCGATTGGCGCGAGTTCCGTGCCAACTTACGCCCGATCTCGCTGCTTGCCGTAGGTTTGGTCGTTGCCACGACGGTCATCGTAGCGGTCGTCGCTCACCACGTCATCCCGAGCCTGCCGTGGGCGGCCGCGTTCGCGTTGGGGGCGATCGTCTCGCCTCCCGACGCAGTGGCCGCCTCGGCGATCTTCGAGCGCTTCTCGATTCCGCGCCACATCGTGACCGTGCTCGAAGGCGAGGGGCTCGTCAACGATGCCTCCGCGCTGGTCATCTATCGCTTTGCTGTAGCCGCCGCGCTGACCGGGGCGTTCTCGCTGACCGAGGCCGGAGCGGCATTCGTCGCCGTTGCCGCTGGAGGTATCGCCGTCGGACTGCTGGTTGCCGCGGCCATCGACCGGCTGTTGAGCTGGCTGGAGAAGACGGCCAGCTCGGACTCGCTGATCGATAACGTGATCTACCTCGTCGCGCCGTACGCGGCCTACCTCCCGGCGGAGTCCCTCCACGCTTCCGGCGTGCTTGCCGCGGTCGTCGCAGGGATCTATGCGGGGCGGCGCGCCTCCGGACATTCCAGCCCCGAGTCCCGCCTGACTGGCTCGGCCGTGTGGAACCTGCTGGCCTATGTCATGAACGGCCTAGTCTTCCTGCTGATCGGACTTCACCTGCGCGAGATCGTCCACGATCCCACGTTCACCATGCGCGCCGTCGTGGCCGGCGCCACGATCAGCGCCGTCGTCATCGCCGTGCGCATCGCCTGGGTCTATCCCGCCACGTATCTTCCGCGCCTGTCGCTGCGCCCGCGCTCGCGCGACGAGCCCGCACCATCCTGGCGTTATGTCTTCATCATCGCGTGGGCCGGCATGCGCGGCATCGTCTCGCTGGCAGCAGCATTGGCTTTGCCGTTGAACGACGAGTTAGGGCGGCCCTTTCCAGGGCGCTCGGAGATCATCTTCATCACCTTCTGCGTGATCCTCGCCACGCTGGTCCTCCAAGGGTTGACGCTCTCGCCCATCATTCGATTGCTGGGGATCGATGCGGGTGAAGGCTCCGGGCGCCGTGAGATCGAGGTGCGCATCGCGGCGTTGAAGAGTGCGCTCGTTCATCTCACCTCGCTCGAGCACCGCTTCACGACGACCGACGAGTGGCTGGTAGCGGGGCGCCTGAAGGCAGAATATGAGAGCCGCATCGACCACCTGCACCGCCATCTCCACAGCGACGAGCCGGAGTCACCGGTGATGCGCAACGACCATTGGCTGCAAGGTGAGGCGCTAGCTGCTGAACGCTCCGAGATCCTGCACTTGCGGGATTCCGGCGAGATTCCCGACGAGATCTTCCGTCGCGTCCAGTACGACCTCGATCTTGCCCAGGCGCGTCTGCGTTAGACGCAGGAGTCTAGCGTCCGAGTCGGTAGCGGGCCTCGAACGTGAACCCATAGGCGACGTTGCGGTCCGCGGCGTCGCCCGGGCGCGAGAAGTCCGCCGAGAAGTTGATCGAGCGCAGTCCGACGAGATAGACGGCATGGGCGCTGCGGATGCCGTAGGCCAGCGCTACGTCCGTTTCAGCTGCGTGTTCGTCCTTGTTGATCGGCGGGTGCGCGGGATCGTCGAAGAGGAAGTGATCGCTGCCGAACATGTGCGGAATGATCCCTGCCTCGAACTCGACGAAGTGCGTAGCGCGCAGCGGGAGGCGCGCGAGGATTTCGTAGCGCCCGCCTGCCAGGCGCGACTCGGCGGTGCGCGCCATATTGGGCAACGGCGTGCGCTGATTGATGATCGTCGTGCCGGCGCCTAGCCAGAGGCGACGGTGCGCATCCAGCGCCAGGCGGGCGGTTGCGCTGAAGACGCCCAGCGCAGGCGTGGTGGCGCCAAACCGTTGGCTCGTGGCATGCGCCGTCGTGGTGACGACGGGGATGCCCTCGAAGTGGATCTCCGTGCGCCCCCAGCGATGCGAGAGCTCGAGCAGAGCTCCGATACCCGTACCGCTCTGATCGTAGTTCGGCTCGCGGTGGAAACCGGAAAGCGCGAGCGCCTGTACGCCTAGCGCCGTCTGCGGCGGATCGGCCAGCGCGGGCGTGAGGGTGAGCAGCGCGACGATGACGGCAAGAATGAGACGACGCATGATCGAGTTATCGACGGTTGCGGCTCGCAGCGCTGCTTCCTGCATCGTGAAGCCCACAGGGGGGCGCGCCCGGCTCCAGAACACCCGCGTATGGATCGACCGGTTGACGGTCTTGCGACACGTTCGGTGGCTGTCTCGTGCGGCGGGATGGTGGCCTCTAGCCAAGCGCCGGCAACGCTGGCCGGGATAGAGGCGTTGCGCGCTGGGGGCAACGCCGTCGATGCCGCGATCGCCGCGCATGCCGTCATGGGCGTGGTGGAGCCGCATTCCAGCGGCGTCGGCGGCGATGCCTTTGCGCTGGTGTGGGATCCGCGCGAGCGGCGCGTCGCCGCGCTCAACGGCTCGGGGGGGGCGTCGCTGGGTGCCTCGTGCGAGCGGCTGCGTGCGCAAGGATTGGAGGTGATGCCGGAGCGCGGCGGACTCTCGATCACGGTGCCCGGCGCGGTGCGAGCCTTTGCCACGCTTGGAGAGCGCTACGGCCGCCGCAGCTTGGGCGAGAACTTTGCCGCGGCGATCGCGTATGCGGAAGAAGGCTTCCCCGTCGCGGAGATCGCGGCCGCGGCCTGGAGCGCCAGTGCGCCGATCGTCGCGCGCTACAGCGGAAGTACCATCCCCTTTGGGCGGTCCGTACGACCCGGCGAGATCGTCCGTCTCCCCGCCTTGGCGCGCACGCTGCGCGCGATCGCCGAGGGTGGTGCGGACGCGTTCTACGACGGGGAGGTCGCCGCGGCCATGGTACGCGCTGTCGCCGGGGCCGGCGGCACGCTCTGCCGCGAGGACCTGCGAACGCATCGCTCGCAGTGGGTCGAGCCGATTTCCACCACCTATCGCGGCTGTGAAATCTTTGCGCCGCCGCCCAACGGGCAGGGCATCGCGGCGCTCGAGATGCTCAATATCCTAGAGGGCTTCGATCTGCGCGCATTGGGTCATAACACTGCGTCGTACCTGCACCTGGTCATCGAAGCCAAGCGCTTGGCCCATCGCGATCTCGCGCGTCATCTCGCGGACCCCGATCAATCGGACGTTCCCGCAGCGCGTTTGCTCGACAAGGAGTATGCCGCCGAGCTGCGCGCGCGAATCAGACCCGACCGAGTGTTGGAGCTGCCTCTCGAGCTCCCGGCGCGCAGCGGAACGGTCTACGCGGCGGCCGTCGATGCGGACGGACTCTGTTGTTCGCTCATCAGCAGCGTCTACATGAACTTTGGCAGCGGCGTCGTCGATTGCGACAGCGGCGTCAACTTTCAGAACCGCGGAGCGCTCTTCTCGCTCGAGCCCGGTCACCCGAACGCGCTGGCACCCAACAAGCGCCCCTATCACACGATCGTGCCGTGGCTGGTGCTGCGCGGCGAAGCGCCGTGGCTGACCATGGGCATCGTGGGAGGCGAGATGCAGCCGCAGGGGGCCGTGCAGATCCTCTGCGGGCTGCTGGAGTTCGGGTTGGGGCTCCAAGAAGCAGTAGAGTGTCCACGCATTCGCCATGGCGAGGGTGCCGTAGCGATGGAGTCCGGCATCACTTCCGGTGTCCGTGAGGAGCTGGCGGCGCTTGGCCATCAGCTCGCACCAAGCTTCGGCCCCTTCTCGTACGGCGGTGCGCAGGCGATCACCGTGGACCCGGCGAGCGGCGTACGAAGAGGTGCCTCGGACCCGCGTAAGGACGGCATCGCGCTGGGAACGTGAACGGGCGGATACCGGCAGAGTTCTACTTCGACGACGGCGACGTGCTGTCGGGCGTCTATAGCTCGACGCTCAACGTGATGCGGGCGATCCTCTCTCCGGACCCCGATGTGCCGCTGCTCTGGGCCGACCTTGCCCACGAGCAGTCCCTCGAGCAAAAGTCGACCGTGGTCTACGAGGCGGTGGAGGATGCGCTGCTATCCTGCTCCCACCTCCACGAGCACGTCGTGGCTTTCTTGCTGTATCGCGGCAGCATGGCGTGGCACGGCCGGGCGTGCCGCTCGTGCCTGCTCTTCTTCGGGCCCTACTATCCGCATGAGTTGGCGGCTGAGATGCTGCTCGACATCAAGAGCGTGCGGCCGCTCAGCCGCCTGACGCCGCCGAGCTGACCAGCACGTTCGCGAAGCGCTCGCGCAGGTCGCGTTTGCGAAACTTCCCGACTCCAGTTCGCGGAATCGCCTCGATGAAGAGAATGCGGTCCGGAATCCACCACTTGGCGACGCGCTCGCCGAGCCACGTGCGCAGCTCCTCTTCGGTGGCGGCGGCACCCTCACGCAGCACGATGCAGGCGATAGGGCGCTCGACCCACTTCTCGTGCGCCACGCCGACGACGGCGGCTTCCTTGACGGCTGGGTGGCCCATCAACGCGTTCTCGAGATCCACGGAGCTGATCCACTCGCCGCCGGACTTCACGAGGTCCTTGGCGCGATCGACGATCTGGAGGTAGCCGAGCTCGTCCACCGTACAGATATCGCCCGTGCCGAACCAGCCGTCCTTGAAGGCATTGGCAGTGGCCTTCTCGTCCTTGTAGTAGCCGGCGGCCACCCACGGGCCTCGGATCCAGAGCTCGCCGGCGCTCTGACCGTCGCGCGGCAGCTCCTCACCGTCGGGGCCAACCAGTTTCCACTGCACTCCGGGGACGAAGGTGCCCTGCGTGAGGCGCGCGTGTTCTATCCGCTCCGGCGATGCCTCGGCAAGCGCGGCCTTGACATGCGATACCGTACCGATGGGGCTCGACTCCGTCATGCCCCAGGCGTGAACGGCGGTGATGTTCATCGCGTCGAAATCGCGCATGAGCGCCGCGGGGACGGCGGAGCCGCCCACGATGAAGCGCTGAAGGTACGGCAACGTGGCGCCGCTGCGCCGCAGTTCGTCGCGAATGCCCAGCCAAACCGTTGGAACGCCGGCCGAACATGTGACGCGCTCTTGATCGAGCAGTGCGATCAGGCTCTTGGGGTCCATCCCCGCTCCAGGAAAGACGAGTTTCGCTCCTGCCATCGGCGCGACGAATGGAATGCCCCACGCGTTGACGTGGAACATCGGGACGATAGGCAGGACGGCATCGCGCTCGCGCAGGCCCAGCGCGTCGGCGGCGCTGCAGGCGTAGGCGTGGATGACCGTCGAGCGGTGTGCGTAGAGCACGCCCTTGGGATCACCGGTCGTGGCCGAGGTATAACAAAGGATGGCGGCGTCCCATTCGTCTTTCACGCCGGGCTCGAACGTGTCCGGTTCGCCTGCGATCAGCTCCTCGTAGTCCTGCGCGCGCTCCACGGCCGGAGCATGCCCGCCCATAGAAACCAGGATGCGTTGCGCGCTCTTGGGCGAGGCGGCGAGTCCGGGGGCCAGTGCGGCGCCCAGCGAGCTGTCGAAGAAGACGGCGCGGTCCTCGGCGTGGTCGAGCACGTAGCCGACTTGCTCCGGAAAGAGCCGGATGTTCGCGGTGTGAAGCACGGCGCCG
>SCQY01000132.1 GCA_004298665.1 bacterium
GGCCCCCAGAAGGCCGCCATCCTGCTCATCACGCTGGGACTGGAGCTGGCGGCAACGGTCTTCAAGTTCCTTCGTCAGGACGAAGTGGAGCGTGTGGTCGTCGAGATCGCGAAGATCTCGACGGTTCCGCTGGAGAAGCGCGATGCAGTCGTCGCGGAGGCCTATCAGCGCGCCATCGCCCTCAAGTACATTAACGAAGGCGGCATCGAGTACGCCAAGGAGATCCTCGAACGCAGCTTCGGCGCAGGGCAGGCCGACGACATGACCAGCCGCCTCTTCGCGGCGCTCAAGCACGGCAACCCGCTCGAGTTGGTGAAGAACACGGAGCCGGCGCAGCTGCTCCAGTTCATTCAAGATGAGCATCCGCAGACGATCGCGCTGATCCTCGTCTATATGAGCGCCGACCAGGCCGGCCAAGTGCTCTCTGCGTTGACGCCTGAACTTCAGGCCGACGTCGCGATGCGTATCGCTATTCTGCAGAAGACTGCACCGGAGGTGCTCGAGCAGTTGGATGAGCTCCTGGGCCGCAGGCTGCTGGTGAGCGGGGCCGACTTCGCAAAGGCCGGCGGCGTCCAATCGCTGGCGCAGGTGATGAATTTCGTCGACCGCGAGACGGAGAAGAACATCCTCGAAGGGCTTTCACAGCGCGATCTGGAGATTGCCAACGAAGTCAAGAACCTGCTGTTCGTCTTCGAGGACATCGCCAACATGGACGAACGCTCGATCCAGCGGATGCTGCGCGAAGTGGACGGCAAGGACTTGGCGCTGGCCCTCAAGACGGCCAACGAAGATCTGCTTGCCAAAGTCTACAAGAACATGTCGCAGCGTGCGGCGCAGACCCTCAAAGAAGACATCGAGGTGCTGGGTCCCGTGCGCGTGCGCGACGTGGGCCGCGCGCAGCAGACGATCGTCGACGTCATTCGCACGCTCGAGGAGAACGGACAGATCATCATCGCGCGCGGCTCGAAGGACGAGCGGTTCGTCTGATGGCGAAAGGCCGAGGATAGCGCATGCGCCGCGTCGTCAAGGGTGCGCAGTTCGCCAGCGAGCGCTATCTCGTCAAGGCAGCGTCGGAGCACTCGCCCGCGGAGCCGGCCGGCGATCCGCTCGCGCTTGGGGCGCAGAGCGATGCGCCGCACGATCTCGCGCAGCCGCAGCCGGCGTTGCAGGCCGCCCAGCTCGACGCCGCGCGAGAGCAGGCCTTTGCTTTGATCCAAGACGCGCACGATCGAGCCGCGGCCATCGTCACCGATGCCCAGGCACAGAGCGAGGCGATGATCGATGAGGCTGCTGGGGCCGTTGCGTCGCTGCGCGAAGAAGCGCGGAGCAGCGGCCACGATGAGGGTCTTGCCCAGGGGCGCCATGCCGCTGAGGAGGAGGCGGCCGCCGCGCTCTCCACGCTGCGCAGCATCGTCGAAGCGGGGCGCGAGGGACGGCGTTCGGTGATCGCCTCCGCAGAGGCGGAGATCGTTCGGCTAGCGATGCTCGTGGCCCAGCGGGTAGTGCACCGCGAAATCGAGAGCGATCCGCGCGTGGTGCTCGACGTCGCACGAGCGGCCATCGCCCGCCTCTCCGATAAGGAGACGATGGTCGTTCGCATCAATCCTAGCGACCTCGAAATGGTCCGTGAGGCGCGCGAGGGCCTCTTCCCCGGAGACGCGCGGCAGATCCGCTTCGTCGGCGATCTGCGCGTCGACCGCGGTGGTGTGGTCATCGATACGGAGGCCGGCAGCGTCGATGCGAAGATCGAGCACCAGCTTCAGGAGGCGCGCCGCCTGCTGCATCTGGACGACGATGAGATCACGCTCGATCGCCAGGTGAGTACTGAAGGTGTCGTCGGCCGTGCTGAAGCAAGCTGAGCCGCTCGATCTCCCGCGTTTCTCCGCCGATCGTTACGTCGCGGAGCTGCGCGGTGCCGACCTCATCCGCAGCAACGGCCGGGTGTGCCAAGTCATCGGCGTCGTGATCGAGAGTCTCGGTCCGCAGATGGCCGTCGGCGAGACCTGCCGGATCTCGTACCGGCGCAATGCCGGCCCCGTGTTGGCCGAAGTCGTCGGCTTCCGCGACAATAAGGTCCTCATCATGCCGTTGGGCGAGCTTGCCGGCATCGGCGCGGGCTCGGAGGTCTTTGCCTTGGGGCGGCCGCTCGAGGTAGCCGTCTCCGATGCGCTGCTGGGACGCGTGCTCGACGGCTTGGGACGGGTGATGGACGGGGGCGCCCCCATCGAAGGGGCCGAGCGCCGAGCGATTATCGCGGCGCCGCCCAATCCGTTGGATCGCCCGCGCATCGATCGATCGCTCTCCGTGGGGATCCGTGCCGTCGACGGCCTGTTGACCTGCGGGAAGGGCCAGCGCGTAGGGGTCTTCGCCGGCAGCGGCGTCGGCAAGTCGACCGTGCTGGGCATGGTCGCGCGCAATACCAACGCCGACGTGAACGTGATCGCGCTGGTCGGCGAGCGCGGTAAGGAAGTGCGGGACTTCATCGAGCGCGACCTTGGGCCCGAAGGTTTGGCGCGCAGCGTCGTGATCGTGGCAACCAGCGACCAGCCGGCGCTGGTGCGCATCAAGGCGGCCTTCGTCGCCACGACCATCGCCGAGTACTTCCGCGACCGCGGGCTCGATGTCACGCTCATGATGGACAGCGTCACGCGCTTCGCCATGGCGCAGCGGGAGGTGGGTTTGGCGATCGGCGAGCCAACCACGACCAAGGGATACACGCCCAGCGTCTTCGCGCTCTTGCCGCGCCTGCTGGAGCGCGCGGGGACCTCGCCGCGCGGTACCATCACCGGCATCTATGCCGTCCTCGTCGACGGTGACGATCTCAACGAGCCGGTGGCTGACGCCGTACGCTCGATTCTCGACGGGCACATCGTGCTCTCGCGTTCCTTAGCCGCCGCCAATCACTACCCGGCTATCGACGTGCTGAACTCGATCAGCCGCGTCATGCCGGATGTCACCGATGAGGTGCACCAACGAGCGGCAGGGGCCGTACGCGATCTGCTGGCCACCTACCGCGAGGCGGAGGATCTCATCAACATCGGCGCATACGTGCCGGGGAGCAATGCCAAGGTGGACCTGGCGATCGCCAAGATCGAGAGCATCCGGCACTTCTTGCGGCAGGATACCTATGAAGGGTCGACACTGGAGCAGGCCGTGGCCGGCGTGGTAGCGATCTCGTGAAGCGTTTCGCGTTCGCCCTCCAGCCCGTCCTGGACGTACGAGAGCGGCACGAGCGTGAGCGCATGCAGCTTCTGGCCGATGCGCAGATGGTGCTTGCGCGGGCCGAGGAGCGCCTCGCCGCCCTCGAACAGGAACGCGATGCCGAGGTCCTCACGGTACGCGAGCGCCATACCCACCTCGAGCTCGAAGAACTGCAAGCCTACTACGCGCATCTGGAACACGTGGCAAGCGAGATAGCGCTGCAGCGGGAGCGTGTCGCCGCCGCCCGCGGTCAGGTGGACGCGGCGCGTGCCGAGCTCATTGCGGCGAGTACGGAGAAGAAGGTGGTCGAGCGTCTGCGTGAACGGCGCTACGAGTCGTTCCGGAACGAAGAGCGCCTGGCGGAGCAGCGTCAAGTCGACGATGACAATGCACGCGTCGAGTCCCGCGTGCGGGAGCGAAACAACCAGTGATCGTCACGCGCATGCGTAAGAGACGCTTCAAGTTCGGCCGCCTGCTAGCCCCGCTCATCGTCATCGCGATGATCGCAGCGGCGTTCGTCTGGCCGGTGAGCCGCGCGCGCCTGCATGCGGTGGCACCGATCGGCGCAGCGATGGATGCGGCGGCCAACGCATCGGACGTCGTCTCGCTCCGCCAAGCGGCAAACCAGCGCGAGCGCGCGATAGCCGATCTTCAGCAGCGCGTTGCCGGACTCCAGAGCGATGTCCAGTCGCGCGACAAGCAGATCTCCGCTTTGACCACGCAGGCCAACCAGAGCGACCAGCTCGCGCAGGCTGCGCAACCCGCGCAAGGCGCGGCAGCAGGAGGGAAAGCCTCACCCGCGCCGAGCGAAGATGTCAAGCTGATCGCACGAACGGCGAAGATCTGGGACGAGATGGACCCCGAGGCGGCGGCCAAGATCGTCCAGCGCCTTCCCGACGCCTATGTGGCGCGGATCTTCGCCGAGATGGATCCCGACCAGGTGGCCGAGATTCTCGGGGCGCTGCCGCCGAAGACCGCCGCTCGCCTTACGGCAACGCGGACCGATCCGGCCCCTGCCCGCTAGAGTTTCCGGCGTCGCGTGCCGATGACGGAAGTGGAACCTTTGATGGAAAGGAGGTGAAGAATATTGGGTTTACCATTCATAGCCCTTCTCGCACATGCCAGCGCGCACTCGGCGCCCGGCCGGCGCACGGCCTCCGGCTCCAGTGAGGCAAGCGGCGACGCTTTCGCGGCGCTCTTTGCCCAACGGTCCGGCTCCGTGAAGCCCGCCCGCGACGACGCGTCGAATCCGGCCTCGCTCAGCCAACTGGGGAGCCTGCTCGGCGGCATGCTGCAACAACCGCCACCCGCGCTCACGGCGATCTTCGATCGCGTCCAGTCGGCGCTCGGGGCGCCTCCCGGAACGGGGACGCACGCGAGCGCAGCCTCCATCACGAGCCGCATCGATGCGCTGCTCGCTTCGGGGGCGTCGACTGCCCAGATCGAGACGACCGTAGCGCAAGCGCTGACACGGGCATTCGCGGATCTCTCGAAGTCGTCGGGAGTTGGCCTCGATAACGCCTTCGTCGCGCGGCTGCAGACGTCGATCGCCTCGGCACTCGACGTCGGATCGCAGGCCGCACAGCGTGCCTTGGGACCACCTGCATCTGGTCCACCGGGAAACGGACCGCCGGCTGCACAGGCCGCGGCCCTCGCCCAGCGGATCGCGCAGGTAGCAACCGCGATCGTGGGGGGGGCGGATCCCGGAGAGACGGGGCAGCAGTTTCGAAACCTGGCGAGCACCTTGGACCCCTCGGGGAGAGGACTCCCAGCCCCACAAACGCAGACGGTCGGTGATTCCGAGTCGCCAACCGCTGTTTCGTCGTCTCCATCTGTTCCCGTGCCGGAACCCGCCGGCATCCAACCCGCGGCGCGCTCGGCGACGCTCCAGCTCCCCTTGTCCACAGCGGGGGCGCCGGTGCGCATCGATCCGCAGCTCGCCTCGCTGATCTCCGTGCTCGCCTTGGCGCGCGACGGAGCACCGCGGGGAGAGTCCGCGGACCACGGAACGCTCCAGCAACCATCCCCCGGAGCGTGGCTTGGCGCCCTTGCCGGCCTGCAGCCGGCCGGAAGCGCCGCCACCGCATCGGCCCCGGCCGGTACGGCAGCGCAATCGCCGTTGAGCAATCCGTTCGATCGCTTCCAGGTGGCCGACCAGGTGGCCAGCGCACTCGCCGTTCGCCCCTCCGACGGGACGACGACGCTGCGCCTTCACTTGGTTCCCGACTCCCTGGGTGACGTCAGCGTCAAGCTCGTCGTCGGTCCAAACGGCGTGAGCGCTTCGTTCACGGCGACAACGCCGGCGGCCGGTGCAGCGCTGCAGCAAGGGGCCGCCCAGCTCGGGCGTGCCTTCGCGGGACACGGGCTGCAGCTGCAGCAGTTCTCCGTCAACGTCGGTGCCGATCCGGGCGGAGGGTTCGCATACCGGCAGCCTCAGCCGTTCTACACGCCGTTCACTCGCCACGGCGGGTCGCGCAACGTGTACGGCGACGAGGAGTCCTTGGCAGCCATTCCGTCGTTCGGTCCTCCGGCAACGGTACGGCCGCTCGGGTATCTCGACTATCTGGTGTAGGAGAAACACATGAGCATAACCAGCGTCACAGGAACGGGTGCATCCAACCTGCCGATCGGCTCGCTGACCGGCAGCGCGGCACCGCAGACCACCGGGAACAGCGTTCTAGGGGAGCATGACTTCCTCGCTCTGCTGACCACGCAGCTCCAGAATCAAAATCCCCTTCAGCCGATGGACGAGACGCAGTCCATCGCGGAGCTGGCGCAGTTCTCCCAGCTACAGGAGACCACGAACCTCGCGACGTCGTTCCAGAACTTCCAGTCGTCCTTCTCCGTGACGCAGTTCGCCGGTTTCATCGGCAAGCCGGTCTCGGTGGAGACTGCGACCGGGGGGCAGAACGGCGGCTCGCTCGTCAACGGCATCGTCAACAGAGTCGTAGTCCAGAACGGACAGCCGTACTTCACGATGACGGATGCCAACGGGAATCTCATGACCGACAGCGGCGGGAACCCCATGCTCTTCTCGCCCAACCAGATCGTGACGGTAGGTTAGGGCTATGGACCCCGCCTCGATCGCACAGGCCGCGAAAGGCATTCAGCCGACAGGGCAGGTGGCTCCGGCACGTACGCCGGTGCAGATCCCCCCGACCTCCGGACCCGCTTTCCGCGACGTTCTGCGCCAACGGCAACTGACGACTCCCCCGGCGGGCGAGCCGCTGCGCTTCTCGGCGCATGCGCTCGAACGCCTCCAGTCGCGTAAGATCGCCATCTCGGCCGACGACATGGGCCGGATGAATCAGATGGCCGACAAGGCTGCTCAGAAGGGTGCCAAGTCGTCTCTCTTCATGTTGCGCGACGTAGCCATGGTCGTCAGCATCAAAAACCGCGTCGTCATCACCGCAGTCGACGCCGACTCGATGAAGGAGAATGTCTTCACCAACATCGACTCGGCAGCGATCATCGGCTGAAGGCGCGTACGGAGTACGCTATCACAACTCAATGGGCGGTGGACCTCGTAGAGGAAGCCGCCGGCGCGGGTGACCAACCGATCCCGCGTTCCTCGAAAGGACGAACGACGCATGTTCGATTCGTTGTTTATCGGGGTGACCGGTCTGAACGCCTATCAGGCGGATATGAACGTCATCTCGAACAACATCGCGAACGTTGGTACCACGGGCTTCAAGTCCCAAAACATGACGTTCCAGGATCTGCTGTACCAGAGCCTCCGCTATGCCTCGGCACCCACGCAGACCAACGGCGGCGTAAACCCGCAGGACGTGGGCCTGGGCGTCAAGGTGGGGACGGTCGGCACCGACTTCGCGCAGGGCGGCTTGCAGACCACGGGCATCAACACGGACCTTGCCATCAACGGCAACGGGTTCTTCATCCTGGCCAACAGCGACGGCAGCGGGCGCCAAGTCTACACACGTGACGGTGCCTTCACGCTCAGCTCCTCAGGCACGGTGATCGACCCCAGCACGGGTCTGGCCGTCCAGGGATACAAAGCCAATGCCAATGGGCAGATCACGCAGACGGGGACGCCCTCGGCGATCGATATCCCGCTGGGTCTGGCCATGCAGGCCCAACAGACCGACAACCTCTTCTTGGGCGGCAACAGCGACGCCAGCCAATATGCCGCGACGGCTTCGGGGAACAACTCCCAGGC
>SCQY01000133.1 GCA_004298665.1 bacterium
CCATCCCGAGTTCGGCACCCGCACCGCCAAGCGCATCGCGGAGCAGACGGGGCTGCCGTTCCGCTCGCACCCAAACAAGTTCACGGCGCTGGCCTCGCACGACGACCTCGTCTTCGCCTCGGGTGCCCTCAAGACGCTCGCTGCCGCGCTCATGAAGATCGCCAACGATATTCGCTGGCTAGCCTCGGGACCGCGTGCCGGCATCGGCGAGCTGATCCTGCCGGAGAACGAGCCGGGTTCCTCGATCATGCCCGGCAAGGTCAACCCCACGCAGTCCGAGGCCATGACCATGGTCTGCGTTCAGGTCTTCGCCAATGACCTCGCGGTGAGTTTCGGCGCCTCGCAAGGCAACTTCGAGCTCAACGTCTTCAACCCGGTGATGATCTACAACTTCCTCCACTCGACGACGCTGCTGCGCGGAGCCTGCACGATGTTCCGCCAGCATGCCGTCGAGGGACTGCGCGCCAACGAGGACGTCATCGCCAAGCATCTTGGCGACTCGCTCATGACGGTCACCGCCCTCTCGCCGAAGATCGGCTACGACAAGGCGGCTCAGATCGCGAAGAAAGCGCACCACGAGAAGACGACGCTGAAACAGGCCGCGCTGGCGCTGGGCTACGTCACCAGCGAAGAGTTCGATACGTACGTCGTTCCCAAGGAGATGACGTTTCCGAAATAACGGACCGTCAGCGCGCGCGCCCCTGGACGACGATCAAGCTCGCGCCGTTCTCCGACGCCAAAGCGAACGGCGTACTGGGGGCGAGTGCCTTGACTCCGCCGGCGTTGAGCGCTTCGGCGTGGCCCGCCGCCGTAACCGAGACTACACCGGCAGTGACGACGATGGCACACGGCTGGGCGACGGCCTGTTCGGGCACGGAGCCTCCGGCGGGCACGATCACGCGCACGACTTCGAAGGCGTCGTTTGCAGCGATGGTTTCCACGTCGTCGGAAGCCGAGGTGCTGGCGATCTTCCGCACCTCAGCCTGCCAAGCGTTCGGGTCGGGCGCGGCGCTCTCCCAACGGAACGTTCCGGCGTAGAGATCCTCGAACTCGTGGCGAACGCCGCGAGGATCGTGCGGCGCGATGAGCTCCACGGCATCACCGACTTGGATCTCTTCGAAGGCGTCGATGACGCGCTGATGGCGCTGGCCGGGAGGCAAGGTACGAACGTCGATGCGCAGCATGCCGGGAGCATAGGGCAGGCGCCGCGCAAGCTCAACGACTACGGTCGCAGGTCGCCCGGGGCCTGAGTGCGTACGGCGGGAGTGGCCCGTTCGTCGACCTCGAGATGGAAGATATCCGGCCGCGCATAGTGGCCCACCACGTCGAAGTCGAACTTCGCGCGCACCACTTGTGCGAGATCGAGTTCAGCCGTGAGGATGCTCTCACCGGAGTAATCCGGACCCGCGAGGAGGCGTCCAAAGGGATCGACGATACAGCTTCCGCCGCGCGAGAGCACCTCGTCGCGCTCGGCAGCCGCAACGGGATAGTCCGCCGGATAATCGCTGCGCGTCGCGTACTGGTTGCACGAGAGGACGAAGCAGCGCCCCTCGAGCGCGATGTGCTGCATCGTTGCAAGCCACGTATCACGCCCGTCGGCGGTGGGGGCACAGTAGATCTGCACCTGTTTGCCGTACATCGCCATGCGCAGCAGCGGCATGTAGTTCTCCCAACAGATCACGGCGCCGAGATTGCCGATCGCCGTCGGGTAGACGGAGAGCGTCGAGCCGTCGCCATAGCCCCAGATCAGACGTTCGGAGGCCGTGGGCATGACTTTGCGATGCTTGCCGAGCAGCCGGCCGGACGGCTCGAAGGTCAGCACGCTGCAGTAGAGCGTCCCGCCATCGCGTTCGATGACGCCGATCACGAGGTAGAGTGCGCACTCCCGGGCGATCTCGCCAAGCGCGCTGCAGGCTGCTCCGGGAACTTCCACGGAGCTGGCCCAGTAGCGACGAAACCACTCGCGCCCCTCCGGCGTGCGCGAGCCGACGGCGGCGCCGAAGTCCATGCCGCGCGGGTATGCGCTGACGAACGCTTCAGGGAAGACGGCAAGCTGCGCGCCGGTGCGCGCCGCCTCGCCTGCCAGCTGCCGGACTTTCGTCAGCGTCGCTTCCAGGTCGAAGGCTACGGGCGCCGCCTGCACGACCGCTACGCGCACGTTCTGGGCGGGAATCGTCGGGCTCTCCATCGTTTTGCTCCTTGGCCGTTCGCTCGCCGATCGAGATCGCCAATTCCTGCGTCGCGCCCGTGATACACCGCATCGTGGAGAAGATTCCCATTCTCGACATTCAATGCGACGTTAGTCGCATTATCTCATCTCGCGGGCGCGTTACGCTCCATGACGATGGCTAGCGACACGGAGAAGATCGGCAACTACCTGCCCGGAGTCGCGGTGCCGAGCGAGGAAGGCCTCAACCTCTGCACGCACTGCGGGCTCTGCCTCAATGCATGCCCGACCTATCGCGTGATCGGGAACGAGATCGACTCTCCGCGCGGGCGTATCTTCATGATGCGCCAAGTACGTGAGGAGCAGATGCCCCTCAACGAACTCGTGGCGGAGCATCTCTACGTCTGCCTAGACTGCCGCGCGTGCGAGACGGCCTGCCCCTCCGGCGTGCCGTACGGTGAGCTCGTCGAAGCGGCTCGCGCGCAGGTGGAGGCCGCCGGCCTCACCCCGCGCAGCTGGCGTCTGGGCCGCTGGCTCTTCAACGTGCTGGTGCTGCCGCGTCCCTGGCTCACGCGTCTGGTCTTCTTCGCGCCGCGCCTCTATGCACGCTTCCCCTGGCGTGCCGCCGTGCGGCGCCTGCTCCCACGGAAGTTGCGCGCCTTGGAAGCCTCGCTGCCGGAGCCGCGCGCCACGCTCCCGGTGCAGGAGGCCCAGTCCCAGCTGATGCCCGTCTCGGCTTCAGCAGCCAGCGCCAACCGCCCGCCGGCGGGGGCCAAGGCGATGGCCCTCACCGGCTGCGTCATGGAAGCGATGCTGCCGCACCTCAATCGCGCGACGGAATCGGTACTGCGCAAAGCCGGCTACACGCTCGCGCCCGCGCACACCGGCTGCTGCGGCGCACTCAACGTGCACGCCGGTGAGCGCGACGAAGCACAACGCATGGCCAAGGCGCTCATCGAGGCGTTCGAGCGCAGCGGCGCCGCCTACTTCGTCTCCAACAGCGCAGGCTGCGGCGCACAACTCAAGGAGTACGATCGCCTCTTCGACGCGGGCGATCCGTGGCACGAGCGCGCACGCGCCTTCGCTGCGCACGTCTTGGACTTGAGCCAAGCCGTCGCGCCGCGCATGGTACCCCCGAAGCGAACGCTGGAGGCGAAGGTCACCTACCAGGACGCCTGCCATCTGGCGCATGCGCAGAAGATCCGCACCGAGCCGCGCGTACTGGTGCAGGCTGCCGCGGGAACCAACTTCTGCGAGCTGGGTAACGACCAGTGCTGCGGCAGCGCGGGCGTCTATAACTTCACACACCCGGAGATGTCCAACGAGTTGCTGCGCCAGAAGCTCGAGCAGATCGAGGCCACCGGCGCCGATCTCGTGGTCACGGGCAACCCGGGCTGCTTGATGCAGCTGCGGCGCGGCGTCGCCGAGCGCGGCATGAGCGTTGACGTTCGCCACATCGCCGAAGTGCTCGACGCCACGCTGTAGCGGGACGGGGGTTTTTCCGCGGCCTGTTAGAACGAGCATCCCATGCTGCAGCCGGCTTCGAGTTACGCGGATGCCTACCGCGATTTCCACTGGCAGATCCCCGAGCATTACAATATCGGCGTCGACGTCTGCGACCGCCACGCTCTGGAAGGGCGCGGCGATGCACTGATCGTCGTCGACGAGCGCGGCAGCGTGCGCCGCTATACGTTCGAGGAGATTCGCCGGCTCTCCAACCGGCTTGCCAACCTGCTGAGGGCACGTGGGCTGCAACGCGGCGATCGGGTGGCGGTGCTCCTGCCCCAGTCGCCGGAGACGGCGATCGCACACGTGGCGGCTTTCAAAGCCGGCCTCATCTCCGTCCCCCTCTTCACTCTCTTCGGAGAAGATGCGCTGGAGTACCGGCTCTCCAACAGCGGGGCGAAAGCGGTGGTCACCGACACGGCGGGGGCGGAGAAGCTCTCGGCGATCCGCGAGCGGCTGCCCGAGCTCGCGACGGTGCTCGCCGTGGGGGGCGGGCCCGGAGCCCTCAACTTCGCCGAGCAGCTCGAGCGCGCGTCGGAGGACTTCGTGCCCGTCGAGACGCGCGCCGACGATCCCGCCGTCATCATCTACACATCGGGGACGACGGGGAGTCCCAAGGGCGCACTCCACGCGCATCGCGTGCTGCTTGGCCATCTGCCAGGGGTCGAAGTTCCGCACGAGTTCTTTCCGCAACCCGGCGATCTCTTCTGGACTCCGGCGGACTGGGCGTGGATCGGCGGCCTCTTTGACGTGCTGATGCCTGCCTGGCACCACGGCATTCCCGTGCTGGCACATCGCGCCCGCAAGTTCGATCCCGATGAGGCCGCGCATTTGATGGCGGCCCACGGCGTGCGTAACGTCTTCATACCGCCAACCGCCCTGAAGCTCATGCGTCAAGTTGGCCTGAAGCCGCCCGCCGGTCTGGCGCTGCGCACGGTAGCCAGCGGCGGCGAGACGCTCGGCGAGGAGCTCTTGGACTGGGGACGCTCCACGTTCGGCCTGACGATCAACGAGTTCTACGGGCAGACGGAGTGCAACGTGATCGTCGCCAACGCGGCGAAGCTCTTCCCCGTGCGCCCAGGCTCGATGGGGCGCCCAGTGCCTGGTCACGACGTGTGCGTCGTCGACGAGCAGGGCCACCCGCTGCCCGCGGGAACGGTCGGCACCATCGCGGTGCGCCGACCCGATCCGGTGATGTTCCTGGGCTACTGGAACAACGATCGGGCCACGACGCAGAAGTTCGCCGGCGAGTACCTCCTGACGGGCGACCTCGGGCGGACTGACGACGACGGCTACCTGTGGTTCCTGGGCCGGTCCGACGACCTCATCACCAGCGCCGGCTATCGTATCGGTCCGGCGGAGATCGAGGACTGCTTGATCAAGCATCCGGCCGTCGCCATCGCGGCGGTGATCGGCGTCCCCGACGCGCTGCGTACCGAAATCGTCAAGGCGTTCATCGTGCTCAATCCCAGCCACCAGCCCTCGGCAGCCCTGACGGCGGAGATCCAGGAGTTCGTCAAGCGCCGTCTGGCGGCGCACGAGTATCCACGGCGCATCGAGTTCGTTGAGAGCTTGCCGATGACCACGACGGGGAAGATCATGCGGCGCGAGCTGCGCCGGCGCGAGGGCGGCTAGGAAGCCTGCGCCGTCTCCCCCGGCTGCTCGCTGTCATGGGGCTCGAGCGCCTCGACCGGGCGTACGCGCATCGCTTCGGTGACGAAGGCCGTCTCCGAGCGGCGATACCAGCGCGGCCGGTCGGGGAGACGGTAGCGCTCTCCTGGACGCAGGAGGCCGTACGTCGTGGGATAGACGCGTGCGTCTTCGGAAGGCTCCGTCACGATGGCCGGAGCCGGCACGCCGATATTCATTTCTTGCATATCTCTCTTACAACACGCCGATCGCTCGCGTAGATGCGCGAGCGATCGTTTCCTGTCACTTTGCTTGGTATCAGAGGGTGAAGGGGATGCCTAGCTCGCGGCTAAGCTGCTCGAGCCCCTCCCACACCTTGACGTGCACCGGAACGCCTTCGGCACGGTGCTTGATCGTCTTCTCGTGTTCGATCTCACCGGCGACGTAGATGCGATCTTGGCCTGGGGCTTTAGCGCTTTGTTTGAAGGCGCGCAGCTCCTTGTCCATGTCGGCTTTGAAAGCCGCAACGTCGCGGAAACCGTCGATGCGGAAGGCTCCGAAGAAGTGGGCCACGGCGCCGCGCACGCTCTCTTCGTGGCGCGGGAGATCGTTGCCGAAGGCGCCTCCAGAGAGCACTCCGCAGAGGATGTCGACCAGCACGCCGAGGCCATAGCCCTTGTGGCCGCCAAAGTCCGTGCCGTAGCCGCCTAGCGGCAGCAGCGCGCCGGTCATCGCCGCCACGGGGTCAGCAGTAGGATTCCCTTCGCTATCGACGGACCACCCTAGAAGCAGGGGGCGCCCCTTGCGGTTGAAGACTTCTAGGCGTCCCAGCGGGACGGTCGTGGTGGCAAAATCGAGCACGAAGGCCGGCTCTTCGCCGGCGGGCACCGCGTACGCCAGGGGGTTGGTCCCGAGCATCGTGTCGCGGCCGAAGGTTGGCGCACCCCAGCGCGTGGAGTTGGTCGACGCGATGCCGATCATGTCGTGCGGCAGCGCCATCATCGCATAGTAGCCGGCGATGCCGAAGTGGTTGGAGTTTCGAACGGTGCCGAACGCCGCACCGTGTTCGCGCGCCTTGTCGATCACGGCGTTCATGGCAAACGTCGATGCAACGTGTCCCAATCCGTTGCCCGCATCCACCACCAGCGACGTCGTGGTCTGCCGAACGATGGCCGGCACGGCCTTGGGGTCGATCAAGCCCTGGCGAATCCGCCCCACGTACCACTTGGTGAGCCGTGCACAGCCGTGCGACTCGATGCCGCGCACATCGGCGGCCACGAGCACGTCGGCGACTGTCTGCGCGTCCTTCTTCGAGACGCCGACTTCCGTCAGGGAGCGGGCAATGAAGGCGTGGAGCTTCGCCTCGGTCGTAAGGCGATACTCAACGGCGATGGCTGGATCGGACACGTAACTCCTCCAGAACGGGCCGTTCGCGACGCAAGCGCAGCTCGGCGCGGGCCCCGCATAGCCTACTACACCTTGCGCGGGAGTCCTTGCCGATGCGCCGCCTTGCGTAGCGCTGGAGCGAGAGAGCGTGAGGATGATCGAAGTCATCGTGGGGCGCCCTTCGATCCCGCTCGCTGGCCCGGCTCCCGAGGAGTAATCGACAGCGGAGCGCGTCGAAATCTACCATGGGTAGGGAGCTTTCACGGAACCGCTGAACGAAAACCAAGCGCTGCCGGCAGCAGCGTACCCCTTTGCTAGCGTTTGCAGGGCGTTGATCGCACCATAGACCCTCAACATGCCAATACGAGGCGGCCCTATGAATACCGTACTGGTTAGCCAAGAAGCGCGCCGGCCGATTCCCGACGGTTTCTTCGAACCTATCGCGCAGAAGTTCGGCTCGCGATTCTCTCGTGCGGAGGCAGTCCGCGAGCATCACGGACAGGACGAATCACCTTACGCTCCCGTACCTCCGGACGGCGTGGTGTACGCGACCTGCACGGAGGACGTCGCATGGCTGGCGCGCCACTGTAACCAACACGGTGTGCCGCTGATTGCATTCGGCGCAGGCTCATCGCTGGAAGGGCATCTGCTGGCCGTGCAAGGCGGAATCACCGTTGACCTCTCGCAGATGGACAAGGTGGTTTCCATTCATGCCGAAGACCTTACCGCCACGGTGCAAGCGGGCGTCACGCGCGAGCAGCTGAACGAACATCTGCGCCACACGGGGCTGTTCTTCCCGATCGATCCCGGTGCCAATGCCAGCTTGGGCGGGATGTCCGCAACGCGGGCATCCGGCACCAACGCCGTACGCTACGGCACCATGCGCGAGAACGTCATGGACCTCGAAGTGGTCACGGCCGATGGCCGCGTGATCAAGACAGCAAACCGTGCGCGCAAGTCCTCGGCGGG
The DNA here is from genome assembly GCA_004298665.1 of bacterium. GTDB lineage: Bacteria > Vulcanimicrobiota > Vulcanimicrobiia > Vulcanimicrobiales > SCRA01 > SCRA01. The sequence continues at coordinate 7,658 of SCQY01000133.1, forward strand.
CTACGACCTCACGCACATCTTCGTGGGCAGCGAGGGCACACTGGGCATCATCACCGAGGTCACCGTGCGCCTGTACCCACGGCCGGAAGCCACCTCTGCTGCCATCTGCAATTTCCCAACGCTGGAGTCGGCGGTCAGCAGCGTGATCGAGATCATTCAGATGAGCATCCCGGTGGCGCGCGTGGAGTTCATGGACACCACGGCCGTCAAGGCCACCAACGCGCACAGCAACCTCACACTACGCGAGTCGCCTCTGCTGTTGTTTGAATTTCACGGCAGCGCGGCGGCCATCAAAGAGCAAGCCGAAGCGGTACAGAGCATTACGCACGATCATGGCGGCATGGATTTCGAGTGGGCCGAGCAACCCGAGGATCGCAGCCGCCTGTGGAAAGCGCGACACGATGCATATTTTGCCGGGCTGCAGTTGCGCCCGGGGTGCCGCTCCAGCACCACCGACGTCTGCGTGCCCATTTCGAGTCTGGCAAGCTGCGTGATGGAGACCGCCGCCGAACTCGACCAAGCGAGTTTCCCCTACACCATCGTGGGGCATGTAGGTGACGGCAATTTTCACGTTCTCATGCTGCTCGATCCGAATGATCCCGCCGAGTGGGAAGAGTCCGAGCGCATCAATGCCAATCTGGTCCGCCGCGCCATTTCCATGGACGGCACCTGTACCGGGGAACACGGCGTAGGCCTGCACAAGATGGAATTCATGGTAGCCGAGCACGGCGAAGACGCACTCGACCTGATGCGGAGCTTGAAGCAGGCGTTCGACCCCAACAACATCCTGAATCCGGGAAAGATCATCCCTCCCCGCACAGCGGCCGGCTAACGCCGCTACCCGTAGGCGAGGGCGGCAGCCATTCCGGATCGGCGTCCGGCGGGATCATGAGAAAGCCTCGATCCCTTTACGGGATCGAGGCTTTGGAACTGGCTCCCCGACCTGGACTCGAACCAGGAACCCTCTGATTAACAGTCAGATGCTCTACCATTGAGCTATCGGGGATCGTATGGTGACTTCCGTCACCCTGCGAGCGCTTCGCCCGCTTTTTCGAGCCACCTTCCATGCAAATTGAGATCGCGCTCACGCTAGGCTTATGCGATCCCGTTCAGCGCGGCCGAACGAGGTTTTCCAAACGGCCTACGGCCTCCTGCCGCCCAACTTCGCCAGAAGAACGATCGTTGTGAGAGATGCGTTATTCGGGGTACCCCTTCCGAGGAGGTAATAAGGTATGCATAGATTTTACTCGCATCGGCTCTCCTGGATCACCGCGACAGCGCTCGCCGGGAGCCTC
>SCQY01000134.1 GCA_004298665.1 bacterium
ACCCAAACGGTGCGCAGTCCGGCTTCGATGGCGCCGACGATGTCGCGCTCGTAACGATCCCCCACCATCACCGTCTGCCGGGGCAGGGTGCCGATGCGCTCGCACGCGTGGAGGAAGACGCGCGGATCGGGCTTGACCATGCCTACTTCGTCGGCGATCAGGATGGCGTCGAAGTAGGGCTCGATCTCCAGCAGCGCGATCTTCTCGCGGTGCGTCTCCGAGAAGCCGTTGGTGAGCAGAGCCAAGCGATAGCTCGTGCGCCAGCGCTCCAACTGCTCGTCGACGCGCGGGAAGAGCGCGAGGTTCCCTTTGCGTGCCGCGTTGTAGAGCTCGGCGGCATGGCGCGCCACCGCACGATCAGCGATGCCCACGTCAGCCAGCGCCGCCTCCCACATGCGCTCGCGCAAGCCACCGATGCTCTTGCCTAGCTCCTCCGGCGTCAGGCGCTGCCAGAAGCCGTCGGCTTCGCGGATGTAGGCCTCCTTGAGCACGGTGGGATCGATTGTGTGCTCGCGCGCCAGCTCGTGCGCTGCGTCGAGCGCGGCCGCGTGGTAGGAGCTGGTGTCATCGCAGAGGGTATCGTCGAGATCGAAGACCAGGCCGCGGATCATCCCCCGGTATATCGTCCGCGCGCTGGGCACTCCTCTGTTCCCGAGCGGCTGCGCTCACGACGAGCGGCGCGCGAAGCGGAGCGTCGCCGCCACGATCAGCAGCGCGCCCAGCCCAAGCATGCCGGCCACGGCGGGCCAGAGATCGTTCAGCCCAGCGCCGCGCAAGATGATGCCGCGGAGTATCTCCAGGAAGAACGTCAGCGGAATGGTGTAGCCCACCCATTGCATCACCAGCGGCATCAATTCGCGCTCGAAGAAGAATCCCGAGAGCAGAATCGAGGGCATCGTCACGGCAAACGTCAACAGCATCGCTTGGACCTGCGTCCGGGCGACGCTGGAGATCCACAGGCCCAGGCCCAGTGCCGCCACCATGAAGCCAAGCCCTAGCAGCAGGAGCAAGCCGATGCTTCCTGCGATCGAGACGCCGAAGATCCAGCGCATGGCAACCAGCACGAAGAGGAAGTCGACAAAGCCGATCGCCACGTAGGGCACGATCTTGCCAAGGATCAACCCGCCCGCGCCGATTGGCGTCACCAGCACTTGATCGAGCGTGCCGCGCTCCCGCTCCCCGACGATCGAGAGCGCCATCAGGAAGATGGTGATGAGCTGCATGATCACGCCGATCAAGCCGGGGACCAAGAAGTTCGCGCTGCGCAGGCTGGGGTTGAAGAGCATGCGCGGGCGCACTTCCACCAGCGGCGGAGCACTGCCACCCCGCGCCTCACGCGCGAGCTGCGCACCGACGGCCGTGGCCGCGGCGTATGCCTGCTGCGCCACCGTGGAGTCGGAACCGTCGATCAGCACCTGGATGCGCACCGCCCTGCCCGCACGCAGATCCGCCGTGGCGTTGGGTGGGATATCGAAGGCGGCGCGTACGCGCCCGGCGACGACGAGCCGCTCGAGCTCGGCACGCGAACGTACCGCATAGCGCAGATCGAACTGCTGCGAAGCGCGGAAGGCATCCAGGGCGCGCACGGCGATCGCTCCGCGATCCTCGTCGAGATAGGCGGAAGCGATATGCTGGACTTTCGTGTTGATGGCGTAGCCGAAGAGCAGCATTTGCACGACGGGAAGCGCCAGCGCCAGCACCAGGGTGAGCGGGTCGCGCGCCACGTGGATCAGCTCCTTGTAGAGGATGGCGCTGAAGCCGCGCACACTCAATGCGCTGCTCACCGGGCTGCGCGTCTCCGCGTGAGCACCAGAAAGATATCCTCCAGCGAGGGCGCGATGCGCACGATCTCGCCGATCTCCGTCACGGGAGCGAGATCGGCGCGAAGACGCTCGGGCGCGACGCCGGCCTCCGTCAGCACGTGCAGCTGCCGGCCGAAGATCGTCACGTCGCGCACGTAGCGGAGCCGGCGCGCGGCGGCATAAGCCGTCATGATCTCCTCGGCCCCCACGCTGTAGCGTGCGGCATCCGGCGGGTCGACGCCGGGCAGGCGTCGCAGCTCCGCCTCCGTTCCCGCGGCCACCAGCTCGCCGTCGTAGATATAGGCAAGGCGCGAGCAGCGCTCCGCTTCGTCCATGTAGTGCGTCGTGACGAAGAGCGTGATGCCGCGCTCGGCCAAGGCAAAGAGCAGATTCCACAAGTCGCGCCGCGCCACGGGATCGATGCCGGCCGTGGGTTCGTCGAGGAAGACCACAGCCGGCTCGTGCAGGAGCGCGCAGGCCAGCGCCAATCGCTGCTTCCAGCCTCCCGAGAGCGTTGCCGCGCGGAAGCGCACAAACGGTTCGATGCCGACGAGAGCGACGACTTCGCGCCTGCGTTCGCGCCGGTGCTCGGGCGTCAATCCGTAGGCGCGGCCGTAGAACTCCAAGTTCTCCTCGACCGTCAAATCACCGTAGAGCGAGAACGACTGCGACATATAGCCGATGACACGGCGCACGCGCTCCGTCTCGCGCACCACGTCGAAGCCCAGCACGCTGGCATGCCCCTCCGAAGGGCGCACGAGACCGCAAAGCATCTTGATGGTGGTCGACTTACCGCTGCCGTTGGGTCCCAGGAAACCGAAGATTTCGCCGCGCGCCACCCGCAGATCGAGCGAGCGCACCACCGTCTTCTCGCCATAGCGTTTGCTCAACCCATCGATCTCGATGGCCTCGGCACTCACGGCACGACGACCTCGGCGGTCGTACCGCCGCGCAGCACGTGCTCAGGGTCGTGCACGCGTACTTTCACGCCGAAGGTGAGGTTCGCGCGATCTTCCGACGTCTGGACGTTTTGCGGCGTGAATTGCGCTTGCTGATCGATCTGCTCGACGACGCCTTCGAAGACGCGTCCGCCAAGGCCCTCCGCACGCACGTCGAGGCGCCGCCCGACTTTCAGCGTTCCCAGCGCCCGCTGCGGAACGTAGATGCGCACGAAGGGATCGCCGGGCTCGTCGATGGTGGCCACGCCCATGCCCGCCGTCACGAGATCGCCCACGTGGAGATCGAGCGCCGAGATCACGCCGTCCGCCGGAGCGCGCACGACCGTCTCCGCGAGGCGTTTGCGCGCCGCGGCTACTTCACCCTGGGCACTCGCCACGGCGGCGCGCGCCTGAGCGATCTCCTC
>SCQY01000135.1 GCA_004298665.1 bacterium
ACGCGTTCGTAGCGTGGCGTGTCGCGCTGCCATGCCTCGCGGACGCGGGCCACCGTGTGTGCGGTCAGGCTCTCGACGCCCGACAACCCGATGACCATCGGCAGAGGTTTGGCCACGTGCAGCGCCTCGACCAGCGGCGGTTCGCCGCGCTGGTACAGCAGCGGCCGGCCGTAGGTGGCAACCGTGTTGTCGATACCGGACGGCGTGCCGTGCGCCAGGCGCTCGCACTCGTATGCATGCGCGCACACCTCTCCATCGGTGAGGCCCAGGGCGCAGTGGGCGTCTAAGGCGCGGATGACGGCGACTGCCAGCGCAGCCGAGCCGCCTAGACCGCCGGCACGCGGCACGTTGGCATCCACGAAAATGCGCAGCGGACGGTCAACGAGTGCGAGCCTCTTCAAGATCAGCTCGAGCGACTGCAGCAGCAAGTTGGAGCGCTTCGTGCCCGGATCCAGGCGTTGCTCGACTCCCCAGCGCGGGATGATCAGCTGGGTGCCGTCGCTAGAATCTTCCGCCCGTGCGCGGATCACCATCGCTACGGGGGCTGCGATCGCATGCCGGCCGTACACGACGGCGTGTTCACCAATCAGAATGATCTTGCCGTAGCCAACCGCATCTTCGCGGTCCTTCATCCGTTCGACGCCACGCACTCGGCGACGATCTCCTTGGCCTTCCACAGCTTGACGTCACCGCTCTCGAGCAGGCGTTGGACGACGCTGTCGAACATCTCCGGCGTCGCGCCCGCGCTGATCGCAACGCTGCGCGCGTGCAGCGTCATGTGACCCTGCTGGATGCCGTCGGTGACCAGCGCGCGCAACGCCGCGAAGTTCTGCGCGAGGCCAACTGCGCCCATGAGCTCGGCAAGCTCGCGCGCTGAAGCGACCTGCAGCATGCGATGGTTCAATGCCACGGTCGGGTTGGATTGCAGGTTGCCGCCCACCGTTCCAACCTTGATGGGGATCTCGATGCCGCCGGCTAGGTTCCCGCGCTCGTTGGTGTACCAGCGCGTCAGCGAGCGGTAGCGCCCGTCGCGTGCGGCGTAGGCGTGCGCCGCAGCCTCCAGGGCGCGCCAGTCGTTGCCGGTGGCAAGCGCCACGGCGTCCACGCCGTTCATGATCCCTTTGTTGTGCGTCGCGGCACGGTACGGGTCGACCTCGGCGAGAGCGTTGGCGAGAATGATACTGTCGCGCACCAGTTCGCCGTCATGGTGCTTAACGGCGAGCAGCGTGGTTGGGATCTCGATGTTCGCCCAGACCAGCGCGCGATCGGTGAGGTTGGAGAGAATGCGCAGCAGCACCCTGCCGCCGGTGATCCGCTCCACCAGCGGCGCGATGCCTTCGCACATGGTATCGACCAAGTTAGCGCCCATCGCATCGCAGGTGTTGACCAGCAGATGCAGCACCACCATCGCGCAGTGGCCGCTGGCCGCGGGGAAGATGCGCACCTCGACGTCCCGCGCGCCGCCGCCTCGCGTCGCCATCCTGGGATGCAGGCCGTTGGCCAGGTCAATGATCTCCTGCTTACGCTCCAGCAGCGCGCTCTGCGCCGCGCTGGCGTCGTCGATGTCGACGACCTGTACTTGGCCGATCAAAATTGGTTCGGTCGAGCGGGTAGTGAAGCCGCCGGCGGCGCGAATCAGTTTGGCTGCCGAGGAGAGCGCGGCGACGATCGAGGGTTCCTCGACGGCTAGCGGGACTACGTACTCCTTGCCGTTGACGAGAAAATTGAGGCCCAGGCCGAGCGGCAGTGCCATCACGCCGATCACGTTCTCGATCATCTTGTCGGCGCACGCCACGGTAAGTACGTGTGCGCCGCTCGACAGCATCTGGAATTCGTCGTGCGACAGGATACCGCGTTCGCGCATGAGCTGGAGGCGCTCAGACAGCGGCAGCTTATAGAAACCCGGCATTCTCGACAGGTTCATCTTCTCGTTCCCCGGAGTCTTGATCGACGACCGTTGTGGTCAGGCCATGCGGATCCGCGTCGAGATCGACCACGCTGAACC
>SCQY01000136.1 GCA_004298665.1 bacterium
GCCAGAAGCGTTGCGAGCTGGCGTCCGAGCGAGGGCCGGAGCATCGCGCGCGCATCGTCGCCGGCGGCGATGTATGCCGGCACCAGCTGGGCACGCGCATGCTTGAGCAGCCGGCCCGCAACGAAACTCGCCGTCGCCGCAAGGCAGACGGCGATCAGCAGCCATCGCACGCGTGCGCGCATCGGATTCGCGTCCTACCGCTGGGGCAGGGCGTCTTGACCGACGACTACCCGCACCACCAGCGAGGCTTCCGCGGAAGATGCGACCGTCGCCGTTTTGAGAGCCAGCGCGTCGCGCACCGCCTCCGCTGCGGCTCGGTTTGCGGAGTCGGCCTCGATCATGGTGTTCGCGTAGTCGGAACGATCCGCGTTGCCGATCGTATCGATCACGAAGCCCTTCTTCTTGAGCCGGTCGGCGACGGTCTTGGCCATCCCCTCCAGCCCGCTGCCGTTCACGACGTCGACGTGCACGGAGCTCGGGGTGACGGTTGCAGCCAACGCCGGATTGGGCGTGGGGGGCGGAGCCAGCGGGCCCGTCAAGTACTTGGCGACCATGCGCTCCAAGGCGGGCCGATCGACTTCCAGCGCATCCTCACCGTCGGACTCGATGACCGAATCGACATACGGCGCCTGCGCCGTCTTGATGCCTGCCAGATTGACGTTGCGGAAGGAAAACGCCAAGCTGCGCATCTCGTCGAAGGTGAGATTGGTCGCGATGTTACGGCGCGCGACCCCGATGAGCGCGACGATATGCGTCAAGTCGTTGAACTTGTCGTTCTTGAGCTTCTGTACGACGGTTCGCACGACTTCCTGCTGGCGCTGGATTCGGCCGATATCGCCCAGCGCGTCGTGGCGGAAACGAATGTAGCCGACGGCCTGCTCACCGCTCAGGTGCTGGCAGCCGGGCTTGAGGTGGATGTGCAGGTGCCCCCACGTGTCGTCATAGTTCATCGTCTGCTTGACGCAGACGTCGATACCGCCGATTGCATCGATCAATCCGCGGGTCGCGTTGATCTTCAACACGAGGTAGCGATCGAAGGTTGGCAGGCCTAGGAAATGGGCCACGACGGCCTGCGACTCACTGACGCCGCCTTCCATGAACGCCGCGTTGATCTTGGCGTGCCCTTGGCCTCTCGGCAGCTCGACCCACATGTCGCGCGGCACGGAGACGACGCTCACGACGTGCGAAGGGAAGTCCAACGCCACCGCCATGATGGTATCGGAACGGCTCTCCTTGGTATAGAGCTGGTCCGATTCGGTCCAGTTGTCATCGGTGCCCAGCACGAGCAGGTAGATACGGGATCTGCCGAAGAGCGACTCCGGCGACGGGACGAAGACGCGTGTCACCGCATCGGTGATGGCGCGGTGCTCGACGGCGAAAAAACCGAGAAGGGCCGCCGCTGCGATCACCAAGGCGGGGAGAAGTTTCTTGAACGGCCACGTGTGGACAGGCCGAGGCCCCGGGGGCTCTAGATGCTTACCCTGCTGTTCCATACCGTCGAACATTGTAGCACAGGGTCACATTCCGCCGAAACGGCGCTGCCTGCTCTGGAACTCGACGATCGCCTGTGCGAACGTCTCCCGGGAGAATGCCGGCCAGTAGGTCGGCGTGACCCAGAGCTCCGTGTAGGCCAATTGGTAGAGGAGGAAGTTGGAGAGGCGCATCTCTCCGCCCGGACGGATCAACAGATCCGGGTCAGGGAACGCGGCGGTGGAGAGGTGTGAGCTGACGACGGCGTCGTCGATGGCGGAGGGATCCAAGGCCCCATCGAGCACGTCGCGTGCCATAGCCCGGGCCGCGTTGGCGAGCTCCGAGCGGGCGCTGTAGTTGACGGCGAGATTGAGCACCACGTCGCCGTTGGCCGCAGTGGCCGCGATCAAGTCGTCGAGCGCCTCGACGCATGCCGGCGGGAGCGCGCGATAGTCACCGATCACGTTGACGCGCACGCCGTTGCGCTGCAGTTCCGCCAGTTCGTGGCGTGCGAAGAAGACGCAGAGTTCCATCAAGAAGGATATCTCTCGCGGGTCGCGCTTCCAGTTCTCCGTCGAGAATCCGTAGACGGTCAGCACCGGGATGCCCCAGTCCTTGCAGAAGCGCGTGGCCTCACGCAATGCACTGATTCCGCGGCGATGTCCCTCCACTGCCGGCAGGTGGCGCTCACGCGCCCAGCGCCGGTTGCCGTCCATGATGATGGCCACGTGCACCGGCATGCGTTCGCGATCGATGATCGCGAAAATATCGCGTTCCGCCCGTGCCGCTCTGGAGAGCACGTTCACGTGGTCGCCAATCCTGGAATCGTCGAGCGCGCGCGGACATCGCTCTGGCTGGCGGCACCGCGCTGCACGTCGCGCACGACCGCTTCGAGCACGTCGACGTATGCCAGAAAACGGGCTCGCCCGGCACGCGTGATGGTGCAGGTCGTGGTCGGCCTCCCGTTGTCGGCATGGCGCTCGAGCGAGACGATCTTCATCTCCGAGAGCGCCTGGAGATGGCGGCTGAGATTACCGTCGGTCAAGTTGCAGGCGCGCTGGAGATCGGAGAAGCTCATTCCTTCGGGGTGGGCGATGAGGCACGTGCAGACCGCTAGACGCCCTCGCTCATGGAA
>SCQY01000362.1 GCA_004298665.1 bacterium
AAAGCTCCTGGGGCTGGAAGCTGGACAACCTGGTCCCGGCCTTCAGCAACCTGGATCAGTATCCCTTCTGGATGGGCTTCACCATCCTGTTCGTGCTGGGCTGGATCTTCATCCTGGCCGGCACGCTACTCACCGAACCTGAGTCTCCAGAAGTTCTGAAGAAGTTCTATCTCACCGTGCGGCCTATCGGCTGGTGGGGCCCGGTGCGCCGCGCGCTCACAAAAGAGGAGTCCGGCAAGTTGCACATTGAAACCGGAGCCAATCTGGCGGCCTGCGCGTGGGGTGTGATCTTCTATATCACCCTGACCTATGCGTTCTTCAGCCTGATAGGCGGGAAACTTCCCGCCGCCTTGGGCGTGGGAGCCATTGCGACTGTGACCGGATTCCTGTTCGCGCGGACGGCCCTCGCCGGACCGTGGGAATAGGACCGCTCCCTCCGGTCGCGGCTCCGTACCGGACCTGGCGTACCAAGCGTTGCCGAGCCGTGACCAAAGGGAGCGGTTTCTTACTGGCGCGGCTATTTGAGCCACTCGGTGAACCAGCGGAGATTGCGCTCCATCAGGTCCCGCTGGTGCGCCGGCTCCACGAAGCCGTGCCCTTCGCGCGGATAGACCACGTACTCCACCGGCACATGCCGGTCGGTCAGCGACCAGTAGATTTCGTTGTTGTGGTTGATGTCCTGCGCGCCCACTTGCAGCATGGTCGGCGTGTGGATGTTGGCCACGCCGGTGCGCGGCGAGTGCCGGTTGTAAGCCGCGGGGTTCTCCCACGGCGTGCCGTTGAAGTAGGTCACCAGCGGGCTGCGCGATCCGTCGAATTGCGCATAGTAGGTGATCCAGTCGGTGGCCGGAGCGCCCACCGAAGAAGCCTTGAAGCGGTCGGTGTGACCGATCACCCAGGCGGTCAGAAAGCCGCCATAGCTCCAGCCCATCACCCCCAGGCGATCGGGATCCGCAAAGCCCTGCTTCACCAGTTCGTCGATGCCGGTCATCACGTCGTCAAAATCGCCGAAGCCCTGCGAATCGACGTTCTTCAGACGGAACTCGGCACCGTAGTTGATCGAACCACGGAAATTGGGGGCGAAGACGGCGATACCCTTTTCCAGAAACACCTGTGTGGGATAGGTGCGAGGCACCGGAAACGAATCCAGGATGACGCCCGTCGGCCCGCCGTGGAGTTCCACCAGCAGGGGCACGCGCTGGCCCTCGGAATAGCGAAAAGGGAGATAGAGAATCCCCTCCACCGGCAATCCGTCGCGCGATTTCCAGGTGACCACTTTCGTCCGTAGCGCCGGGTGCGACGCCAAATTCTCGTGCACCGTCGTAAGCCGGGTCTCTTTGGCGCCCTCGCGCAGGAAGATCTCCGGTGGGCGAGTAACGGAGGTCTTCAGAAACACGGCGCGAGAGAGATCGGGCGTGAAACTGGCCGCGGAAGCGATGCGGTCGGTCACACGATCGATCTCTCCGGTAGTCAGATCCTGCCGGACCAGAAAATCGTTCACGCTGTGGCCGGCGGTGTAGTAGATGGAGCGTCCGTCACGCGACCAGGCGTAGGCATTGCCACCGCGGTACACATCGTAAGAAGTGTCCAGACCCTTGGTGAGATAGCGAATCGCCCCACCGCCGGAGGGCACCAGGGCCACCTGGCGCGCGGTGAAGAAGTTCAGCGTTCCCTCTTGCGAGTGAAACGCGATCCACCGGCCGTCGGGAGAATAGGAAGGGTCGCCGTCGCGCCCGGGCTGCGTGACCAGCGGCTTCTCCGCCAGCGTGCGCAGATCGAGTTCGTAGAGATCCACATCGAAGACTTCGCGCGGGCGCGGCGTAGGCTGCGCGGCATAGACCGCCCGCGTGCCGTCAGGCGACAATGCGAAGGAGACCACATGCCGGTCGGCCGTGGTCAGCTTGCGCGGGTTGTCTCCTCCGAGCGATTGCAGGTAGAGGCGCGCATAGCGATAGTCGCGATCCGCGACCACAGGATCGGGCTGCGGGCCGGCATCCACCGCGAGATAGGCGATAGAGCGGCCATCGGGCGCCCAGGCGTATGCGCTCACCGGAGTCGCGGCATGCGTCACCGTCCGCGCAGTGCGCTTGGCCGGATCATAGACACGCACCTGACCATCAAGGTAGCCCAGCACCTTCGAGTCCGGCGACCAGCGCGGCTGCGATCCCGCGCCGACCCGCTGCGCCTTGCCGGAAGGGATGGGCGCAAAGTAGACGCTGCTGCTCCAGGTGTTGCCTTCGATCGTGCGCAGCGTGTAGGCGAAAGCCTGACCGTCGGGCCGGATCTGCGGATCGCCAATGGAAGGGATGCGCAGGAGCGCATCCACGGTCCACGGCTCGGAGGCCGCCAGAAGAACGCCGCACGCGGCCAGGCAGACGGTCAGG
>SCQY01000137.1 GCA_004298665.1 bacterium
CTCCTCATCCCTCCGGCACTGCGGAAAATCGCAGGTATCGAACGGGAGGTGGTGCTCGTCGGATCGCTGACGCGCGTGGAAGTATGGAGCGCGGAGGCGTATCAGCAACAGCCGGACGTTGAGAACGTCGCCGATTTGATGACGGAGCTGGGCCTCTACTGATGGATGCGGGGCATGTCCCCGTTCTCTTCGACGAGGCGCTCGAGTATCTGGGGATTCATCCGGAGGGGACCTACGTCGACGCTACGTTCGGCGGCGGCGGCCACTCGCGGGGAATCTTGGACCGTCTGACTTCCGGGCGACTCATCGCCTTCGACGCCGACCCCCAGGCGCGCGAGCGGTGTCAAGACATTCCGGCCGAGCGATTCACGCTGGTGAATGCCAACTTTCGTGAGTTGGACCACCGGCTCGACGAGTTGGGCGTTGCAGCCGTCGATGGGGTCCTCTACGACTTGGGGGTCTCCTCGATGCAGTTGGATGCCGCCGAGCGCGGCATGAGTTTTCGCGAGGAGGCGCCGTTGGATATGCGACTGGATCCGACAACCGGCCCGACGGCCGCCGATATGTTGGCGACGTTGAGCGAACGAGAGCTGGCACAGGTCATCTTCGATTACGGACAGGAGCGCGCCGCGCGGCGGATCGCCCGCGCGATCGTCCGCCGCCGCGACGAAGGGCGCCTTCCCGCCACCACCACGGCCTTGGCCGCGTTGATCTCCGGCGTGCTCCATCGCTACGGCCATCGCGAGCGCATCCACCCCGCCACCCGCACCTTTCAAGCGCTGCGCATCGCCGTCAACGATGAGCTGAACGCCCTGCGCGAGTCGCTCGTGCAGGCCACCGATCGCCTCGTCGAAGGCGGGCGCGTTGTGGTCATCTCCTTCCATTCGCTGGAAGACAAGATCGTCAAAGAGCACTTCCGGAGCGACCGCCGCCTGGAGGTGCTGACCCGTAAGCCCGTCACGCCGAGCGAGGCCGAACAGCAGGCCAACCCCCGCGCTCGGAGCTCGAAGCTTCGCGCCGCTCGCAAGCTGGAGGAGACGCCGTGATCGCCGCGCGGATTCTCCCTGCCCCCGAGCCTGCGCGGCGCGAGCGCGAGCTGACGCGGCCCCGGCGCGGCGCAGCGATGCGCCGCGCCATGTGGCTGCGCATCGCCGTGTTCGCTTCGTTGCCCTTCCTCCTGGTGATGGCCTACGTGGCGCTCTTCGCTCACGTGACCAGCCTCGGTTATACCTATGCGCGCGCGCAGAGCGATCTCCAGCATGCCCGTACGGAACACTTGCAGTTGGAGGACCAAGTCGCCCGCCTCCAATCGCCGCAACGCCTGGCTGCCATAGCCAAGCGGCTTGGCATGAAGGACCCCGGCACGGAGCTGGTGGTGCGCCTGGTGCCGCCGCCGACGGTGGCGACGCGTTGGCCGCTCCCGTTGGATACAATCTTCCGGATGCGGTAGCGTGCGGCCGCGACAGCGTCGTCAGAGAAGCTTCGCCCGCATCCCTCCCATGCGGGCGAAGTGGTTCTTCGCTATCCTCGTCGTCCTAGGCGCCTATCTCTCCTGGCGTCTCTTCGACGTGCAGGTGCTCAACGGCAAAGTCTACGCGCGCGATGCGCTGCTGCAGCAGCGGGAGACGCTGGACGTCCCCGGCCGCCGCGGGTCGATTCTCGATCGCAACGGAATCGTGCTGGCGGCCTCCCAGCCCTCGGAGTCCGTCTTCGCCGTTCCCGCCGACATCAAGGATCCCGCGGCGGCGGCGCAGAGCCTCTCCGCGATCCTGCGCATACCTGCCGTGCATCTCGAGCCGCTGCTGACCGGAAAGGGCGAGTTCGTCTGGCTCGCGCGCAAGATTCCGCCCGGCGAGGCGCGGGCTCTGCGCGAGGCGGCCATCCCCGGCATCAACGTCATTCACGAGGAGACGGGGCAGCGCGTGGCCGCGAACGGCACGCTGGCCTCGCCGATCCTGGGCTTCGTCGGCATCGACGAGAACGGCCTCTCTGGACTCGAGTACGCGTTCGATCGGCTGCTGCGCGGCGAGCCAGGCAAGATGACGATGGAGACGGACCACTTCGGGGATCCGATCCCCTTCGCACCGGAAGCGGCGGTCCCCGCGCGCCCAGGGATCTCGCTCCAGCTCACGATCGACCGCTATCTCCAATTCGTGACGGAGCAGGCGCTGGAAGAACAGGTCCGCAAGTGGCATGCCCGGAGCGGAACGGCGATCGTGCTCGTTCCCGACAGTGGCGCGATCGTGGCGATGGCGAGCCTGCCCGATTTCGATCCCGGCGCCTACTGGCGCGCCAAGCCCATAGCATGGCGGGATCACGCCGTGGAGGACTCCTACGAGCCCGGCTCCACCTTCAAGCTCATCACGGCGGCTGCCGCGCTGGAGAAGGGCATCCCGCCGCACGCGCTCTTCCCCGCGCACGACGAGATCGAAGTCGGCGGGCACGTCATCCATAACGCCGAGGACGGCTTCATGGCCTCGGGCAAGCGCTACGAGACGATCGACGACATCATCGCCTACTCGCA
>SCQY01000138.1 GCA_004298665.1 bacterium
CCCCTGACATCGACGCGCAGCGAGATACTGGCCTTCCTCGAGCGCTGCTTGCTCGAAGACGAGCACGAGGCGGTAGCGACGCTGCGCTTCCGGGTTCCGGTGTGGTACGCCGGTGAGGATCTGCCCGAGATCGCTGCGCGCACGGGGCTTTCGGTGGAGCAGGTGGTGGCGCTCCACACGTCGGTCGACTTCCGCATTTTCACGGTGGGCTTCGCGCCCGGTCAGCCGATCTGCGGCGTTCTCCCGGATGCCCTTCGCCTGCCCAGAAGAGGATCGCCGCGCGTTGCCGTGCCGCCGGGCTCGGTCGCATTAGCGGGCCGGCAACTGACGATTTACCCGGCGGCGACCCCCGGCGGCTGGCATCTCATGGGGCGGACGCCGGTTGTCATGTTCCGGCTGGATCGAGCGCCTTCGGTAGTCTGGGAGCCGGGAAATGTGCTCCGCTTCTACCCTATCGACCGCGAGCAGTACGAGCATCTCGCGGCTGCGTTCGCCTCCGGCGAGGAATGGCTCTCCGCAGAACCGGTGAGTATTGGAGGAGAACGATGAGCGGAATCATGGTTGATCTGAACTGCGACATGGGGGAGAGTTACGGCGCCTGGAAGATGGGCGACGACGAGCAGATGTTTGCGTGGATCTCGTCGGCCAACGTGGCATGCGGCTTTCACGGCGGCGATCCGCGTGTGATGGCGCATACGGTGGAGATGGCCAAGCGCCACGGCGTCGGCGTCGGCGCGCATCCAGCGTTCCCCGATCTGGTAGGGTTCGGGCGTCGCAATCTCAACGTCACTCCAGAGGAGGCACGCACCGACGTCCTCTATCAGATCGGCGCGCTTGCGGCTTTCTGCCGCCGCTTCGGAGTCGCGCTCCAACACGTCAAGCCCCATGGGCAGTTGAACAACGCTTCGATGAGCGACCGGCCGCTGGCCGACGCCATCGTAGCGGGCGTGAAAGACTTCGATCCTAATCTGCTGATCGTGAGTTGGGGCGGCGAGTTTGCCCGTGCGGCGGAGGCGGCGAGGATGCGCGTGGCCTGTGAAGTCTTTGCCGACCGTGAGTACAACGCCGACGGCACGCTCGTCTCGCGCCGCCTGCCGGGTGCGGTGATCACCGACCATGCGCGCGTTGTGGAGCGCGCGGTGGCGATGGTGCTGGAGGGACGCGTGCGCGCCGTCGACGGAACGTGGCTCGAGATTCCCATACATACGATCTGCTTGCATGGGGACACGCCCGGCGCCGCAGCGGTCGCGGCGCAATTGAGGGGAGCATTGGAGCAAGCCGGCGTACAGATCGCTCCGATGCTCCAGGTGGTCGACGCTCGCGCCGTCGCTAGGAGCGGGTCGCGATGACTGCAGCATTCCCTCGCGAGTGCGATATCGGAGTCATCGGTGCAGGCATCGGCGGGCTGGCGGCATCAGCCTATGCCGCCGAACTCGGCGCATCGGTCGTCTGCATAGAGCCCAGCGCACTGCTCGGCGGGCAGGTCGCGAACGTCGGTGTTCTCGGGAGTTATCCAGCCCCTGCGGCGGTCTCCGGCGCCGGGCTGGCAGAGGCGTTGAAAGAACGCTGCACGTCGCTCGGAGCGCTCCTCTTCACGTCGCGCGTTACTGCCATCGAGGCGACAGGGCGTGGGTTCGCCATTGCGACGCCCGACGGTACGATCTCGGCAAAGAGCGTCGTCATCGCCTCCGGCGGGCGGCTCCGCCAGCTCGACGTTCCGGGGGCGGCTGAACTTGCCGGCCGCGGCGTCTCGCAGTGTGACTGGTGCGATGGCGGGCTCTTCAGAGATGCGGACGTCGTGGTCGTTGGCGGCGGCGATGCCGCCCTACAGGCCGCGCTTCACCTGGCGGAGATATGCCGGTCGGTGTCGGTGATCGTGCGCGGCCAACGACCGCGTGCGCGCTGGCGTTATCTGCAAGCGGCCGCCGACAGCGAGCGCATCTCTTTCTTCTGGGAGACGGCAGTAGAGCGCGTTATCGGCACCGTATCCGTCGAGGCCGTTGTGCTGCGGAGCCGCCAGGACGGCAGCCGGCTGGAACTCCCAACCCGCGGAGTGTTCGTCTTCATCGGCAGCGAGCCCAACGCCAGCTTCGTGCCGCCGGGCGTGGAGCGCGATAGCCGGGGGCTCATCGTGACCGATGGCGAGGGGCGCACGTCGGTCGCAGGCATCTATGCCGCCGGGGGAGTGCGCAGCGGCTATGGAGGCTTGATCGTGCAGGCCATCGGCGAAGCCGCGGCGGCCGCTGCCGCAGCGGTCGAGGCCTTGGGATAGCTACCCGAAAAAGACGGACATGCTCCTCGAATAGTATCCGGGAGACTTGTCGAAGATACATCCAAATGAGCGGCATGATAGAGGAGAGTCATGGTTTCGCACGTTCCGTCTAGAGAGTCTACGTCGCCGGGCGGAGAGCCTGAAGCGCCCCGCTCCAAAGCCCCGGCGGTCGACGCCGCGGTAAGAATCCTCGACTACGTCGGCCAACATGGCGGCGCGCGCGGACGCGAGATGGCCCTCGCGCTGGAATTGAACCCGAGCACGGGGCATAACGTCGCCAAGGCACTGGTTCAGCACGGCATGCTCGACTACGATGCCGAGACCAAACTCTACG